>CANQQG010000022.1 GCA_947625875.1 uncultured Lachnospiraceae bacterium | reverse complement strand
AGCTGCGCCAGGGCGAGGATTACGCAAGCTGCAAGCCCGCCATACATATCGGCTTCCTTGACTTCACCCCGTTCCCAGAATGCCCTGAATTTTATGCGACGCATAAGCTCCTCAACGTCAAAAACCTGCATTTATATAGTGACAAATTTACCCTCAGTGTGGTAGACTTATCCCATATAGATCTTGCAACCGACGAGGACAGGGCCTACGGCATTGACCGCTGGGCGCGCCTCTTCAAAGCCACCACATGGGAGGAACTCAAAATGATCGCTAAAAACGACGCTACAATGACTGACGCTTCCGAATGCCTGTTCATGCTTAATACGGATAACCTGGCGCAGAAACGCGCGCAGGCCAGACGTGAATACATTATTCATGAACAGGCCGTTCAAAAGAAACTCGAAGAGCTTACTGCAGAAAACGAAGACTTGTCCGCGGAAATTAAAGACTTGTCTGCGGAAATCAAAAACTTATTTGCGGAAAATAAAGGCTTGTCCGCGGAAATCAAAGATCTATCTACGGAAAATAAAGACTTGTCCGCGGAAATCAAAGACCTGTCCGCAATTATCAAGTCTCTTCAGGCAGAACTGGCGGCTTATAAAAACACCGGAAACAACACGTCTCCTGCTGGCGACCATACTGCCTGAAAGGAGCGCTTGTTCTGGCAACCAACGAGGACAGGGCCTACGGCATCGACCGCTGGGCGCGCCTCTTCAAAGCCACCACATGGGAGGAACTCAAAATGATCGCTGAAAATGATTCTGCTATGACCGACGCTTCCGAATGCCTGTTCACACTCAATGCGGATAGCCTGACGCAGAAACGCGCGCAGGCCAGAATTCCAGATTCCCCTCACGATGGACTTCCTTGCTCTTAGCTGTACACTTCCCACTGCCAGGGCGTGTTATGGACTTTCACCGATTAGATTGCGCCCATATTGGGCGCAATCAGAAAAGCCACAGCAGAAACCTGCCATGGCTTTTCCCTACATCATATCATTTTATTTTACTTTCTTTACCTTTGTAATTGCTCCGGATGCACTGCAATAATATTTGTTATTGCCGACTTTGATCCATTTGCTTACCGCAATTACGCCGTTCTTGTTTGCGTAATATCTCTTTCCGTCTACTTTGAACGTTCCTCCTGTCACTAATGTGCCAGAAGCTTTTGCATAAACCCTCTTTCCATTCATCGTTTTATAGAAGCCGGATTTTACGACTGCGCCAGAAGCTGCCGTATAATACCTCTTGCCATTTACAGTAAAACTCCTGCCCGTAATCAATGAACCATCCTTCCGCGCATATACCTGATTGCCTTTTCCTGTTGTAAAGAAACCAGACGTCGCAATCGTGCTGTCCTCTTTTGCAAGATACTTCTTGCCGTCTACAGCAACAACTTGATTTGTAGCCAGCTTGCCATCCTCAAGCGCATATACCATCTCGCCATCCGATGTCGTACAAATCTCTTGCTTTGCGATAGCGCCGTCTTCCTTTGCAAAATATTTTGCATTGTCATCTGTCACAACCTGATTTGTAGCAACTGCACCATCTTCAAGTGTATAATACGTGTTTCCGTCCTGTGCCGTGACAAGTGAATTTGTAACGACTTCGCCATTGCTGTCTAAGAACTGCTTGCTGCCATCCGGTTTATTCACCTCTGTATATGTCCCTGTTGCCGGCGTATTTGGCGTGCTGTCCGGCGTATTTGGCGTGCTGTCCGGCATACTGTCTGAAGGCGCAGTAGTTGTGCCTGTCGATGGAACGTTCGATACTGGTGGTATATTTGACGTCTCTTCCAATGAGTTGTTGTACTCTTCAATCAGCTCTGTGAGATTCAGATAATCGTTGTCCCACTTCGTATTTCTCGTACTGTTTCCATCAGCCACGCCTGTCTTGGTAAATCCTGAATAAATCACCGTATCTACATATTCATATGGCCCTTCAATGTTTTTGCATACAGCATATCCGATGCAGGAACGCCTCCATGTGGAAGATGCACTGTAGTAAACCATCCATGCGCCTGTGCTTCCGTCCTCCCACTTGTAATCTTCATTCCAGAATACATCCGGCGCCCAGACAGCAAGATTTCCGCCTGCACAGTCACCATCATCATAACCTGCCCATTCGAATGACTCTGCAAGGTTATTGATAATATCTCCATAAATGGACTTATACTGCCAATCAAAGTCACCATAATCCGTATGCATCTGCTCCCAGTGAATCAAATCCGTCGATTTTGCATCTGCCAGATGAGAGCCAAATACATAGTACGTTCCGTCATCACTCTTTACAATAGACGGGTCATGAACGGATACGCGTGTAATCTCCGCCGCAGCGGCAACAGAACGCTCTTCCAATTCCAGAGAATCTGCTTCCGGCTCTTCCATCATAACAGCCACATCTGTTTTCGATCCCGCTACAGAAGTCGCGCTGCCAGTTGTACATAAACTCTTCACTGCGTCCTCTCTCAGAGTGCCGCTGTATACAACGACATCATCAAACATTGCATTTTCAATGTCCCGGTCTACCCATGGCGAGCCGGATCCTATGCGGACATCATCCGCTTTTTGGATACTGTAATCATTTGAAGTATCAAAGCAGCCCGTCAGATCTTTGTTCATAAAGAGCAAACGCTCTCCATCGCGCCAAATCTGAATCCCTGTTGAATTTATGCTGTACGCCACATGATGCCACTGACCGTCTCTTATATTATCAGGCGCATTGTCATTATTATCCGGACAGTCAATATAGCCATTCGCATTGATGCGGCCAATCAGGTTCACGCCAATCCTTGTCATCGGATATTTGTCTGTATGTGCAGAACACATAGCATTAAACAACGCACTATGTGGCCAATTGTTTTCTTCACATTTTACCCACATGGCAACCGTATAACCACCCTCATTAACATTTGCCAGCGTATCAGAAGGAAGTTTCAAATAATTCTTATCATAAACTTCCTCTGGACTTACAATCTGCAAAACCTTCCCACGGTCTTCATCTTCAACAACCGTTGCTGTTCCAACTAATGCTGCCCCTGTTGTAATGGAAGCGCCTGAAGCTGCGCTTACTGTTTTCGAAGCGTCATCTACCGTCTCAAAATCATAGGCGCAGATAACCTTTGGCTTAGCTGACACAGTGATTGTATAACTCCTTTCGACAATTTCGTCATTTACTTTGACTGTTGCCGTTAATTTTACCGGTGTGTCTGATTCTTGTTGGTTTACAGTGCCATCAACAGACAGCACAGCTGCATTATCAGTTTCCCATTCAACTGTCGCAAGTTTTATTGTTGACGGCAATGTGAAATCCTCATATACTCTGGAAGGCATTATCTTATCCAATGCTGTTGCGGAAAACTCTGCTTTTTCCTTCTCTGTCATTGTAAGATGAGAACCCCAGAGAGATTCGTTATTGTTACCGATTGCCGTAAATGTCATAACTATATTGTTATCATCCGTCTCGTCCTGCTGCTCAAAGAATACGCCCTTATATGTCACCTTATCTGCTGTTGTGATCGTCACATAGTCATAGTCCGCTCCCGCAGTCTTCCACCACTCACCCGTCATCTCGCCGGTTACTGTCCCGTCAGCATTCAGAGTAATCAGCTTGGACTCAAGCATTTCGCCATCAGAGGTTGTCCCATGGTTGATCACCTCATAATCGCCAAGCACATCCGCATCCGCATAATGCCCGATCTGCTCTCCCCGGTATTCATACACCGCTGTCACCGGCCAATTGTCTTCATTCAGGAACTGCTGGCGCACCCTCAATTCATGCCGTTCCGTCTGATTTTCCGGCTCATCGAAGCGCTGATGGAAGAAAAGGTAACGGGAACCATCGTCATCGATCAGTGCGGAATTATGCCCTGCCGCACGATATCCTGGCTGATTAAAAAATCGATAATTGCCAATCAGCTTTATGCCATATTTGTTGTTATCCGTGCCGCTGTCCGCCGCATTGTTGCCAGCCGCATCCAGATATGGGCCATATACGTTTTTAGAACGGAACAGGCGCATATTATAACCGCCGGTCGCCGTCAGCCCGCCATATGTCTCATACAGCCAGTAGTACTTCGTTTCAGGATCATAAACGATAAAAGGCGCCTCGCCGGACTGATGATTGCCTCCGGCAATGTGGGTTCCAAAATAACGGTCAATTCTGTTTCCGCTCACAGGCTCTATCCCATCCTCTCCCGGATAGATCACCTGTCCTGTTTCCCTATCCACTTCCAGGATAAACAGCCCGCCCGACCATGAGCCGTACACCATGTACATCTTATCATCTGCATCGGTAAAAATGGTTGGGTCAATGGCATTTGGAGCCACGTTGTTATTCCAGCCGCCAGCTGCATCGAACCATGCTTCGCTGATCTCTTTGAAGCCGTTGCCGGAAATCTTTGTCGAAGCAGCCGCTATTTCCGTCGGAACAGCAGATGCTGTCAACATGACGGCCGCCACCGCGCCCGCAAATACACGCAGGACATTTTTTTTCTTCATCTTTTTTCCTCCCTCATCCCTAATACTTTCGTTTTGATTTTAAAAAAATCATAAACTATTTAAAATATATAGTTAAAAATATATAAGTACAACACTTTTTTATGTTTTATACAATTATCGTCATTTTTTATAATATTATTTGGTAATATCTGGATAAAAATCTCCATATTACAGCGCAATGTATACACTTTGCACAAAAAACTGTCTGTAATTTTATCGCAATGATACTTATATACAATGTACTTGTCAACCTATGCTGTCCATTTATCGGATTCCACCAGAGGATGTGCCGCCAGATTTATATTCTTATAACTTCTGACTACATATTTTAATTTAGGAACGAAATCTCATAATTAGACAATAACCTGACACAGGTCTCCGTTAAGCAAACAGGGGATCGAAACGGTTATGATAAATGACGGACAAAAAGTGAAGCCGCCGCTTCACGGAAATCCATCCGTTGAAGCGGCGGCCTGCCCCTTATTTTAAGAATATTTCTCCCCAAAATACCCCATCAGTTTTTCCAATGCGGCGCTCAGCACCTGCCCCTCCTCCTCGGTAATGCCGTCCAGAATATAAGCGATCATATCCTGATGGAAACGTTCATGATGCCGGTACGCGCCGACTCCGCGCCCGGTCAGCGTGATATAAACGACGCGCTTATCCTGCTCGCTCCGCTGCCGCTGCACATAGCCTTTTTTCTCCAGCGCGTCGACCGCCCGCGTAAGCGTCCCCGTCGTCACAGCCATTTCCCGGGCAATCTGCGACATCATTTTTGGCTCGCCGATCCCGATTGCTTCCATAATATGCATGTCATTGTAAGTAACGTCTGAAAATTCCTCTGTGATCAGCTTCTTTTCCTCAATTTCCATAATATACTTAAAGAAATCCACCAAAAGCTTATTTAAAGTCCGTTCCGTTTCCATTCTGATTCCCGCTTTCCTTTTCTACCAGACTAATACGGCGCAGCCCCAGGTCAGCCCTGCGCCAAAGCCTGCGAGTACGATCTTATCTCCTTTTTTCAGCTTCTTTTCTTTATTTACCCGGTCGAGCAGAACCGGCACGCTTGCCGCGGACATATTCCCGCATTCCTCCAGGCACATCGGAAACTTTTCAGGCGGCTGCGCCAGGCGCTTCGCCACCGCTTCGATAATGCGGCGGTTTGCCTGATGCAGCAGGAACAGGGAAATATCCTCCGGCGCAAGCCCCGCCTTTTGCAGCGCCTCCTGAACCGACGCGGGGACGGTGCGGACGGCAAACCGGTACACTTCCTGCCCGTTCATCTGCACATACGGATTACCCGCCTCATGCCTGACATACGGGTTATTGACCGGACGCCCTTCACAGGCAAGAACCATGCCCCTTGCGCCGTCCGAGCCCTGCACCGTCGCCAGTACGCCTTCCTCGTCCGCGCATACGACAGCCGCGCCCGCGCCGTCGCCGAACAGCACACACGTCGAGCGGTCCGACCAGTCCACCAGCTTCGACAACGTCTCCGCGCCAACGATCAGTATTTTCTGAAACATCCCGCTCTGGATATACGCCTGCGCCGCATTCAATGCGAAAAGGAAACCGGAGCAGGCGGCGCACAGGTCATACGCCGAAGCCCGAACCGCCCCCAGCCCGCTCTGCAGCTCGCATGACAGCGGCGGCAGGATACGGTCGGCGGACACCGACGCCGCAATGATCAGATCCAGCTCTTCCGGCCGCATATCCGCCTCCGCAAGCGCCTGTTTCGCCGCTTCCAGCGCCATGCCCGCCGTTGTTTCGTCTGTCACAATATGCCTTGCCGCGATCCCCGTCCGGCTGCGTATCCACGCATCCGAAGTGTCCACGACTTTACTCAGGTCGTCATTTGCCACGCGAAGCTTCGGGAGACAGCTCCCGGTTCCACATATTCTTGCCCTCATCTTATTTCCCTCATTTTTCCACACATCTGTTCCTGTTTAAAACCGGCGGAATCTTTCGTAGCGTTCCTTTGCAAAATCTTCCCCGCTCTTTCCCGCCTGCGATGACAGATATTCCTTTAACTGCCGCTTCATATACGCAGCGATCGCGCCGACGGTCACTTCGTCCGCGCCGCCGTATTCCGGTATCACCTGTTCCACAACCTGCAGTTCGAGCAGATCCTGCGCCGTAATCTTCATAACGCCCGCCGCTTCTTCCGCCCGGCCGCTGTCTTTCCATAAAATAGAGGCAAACCCTTCCGGGGACAATACCGAATACGTCGCGTTTTCCATCATCCAGACCTGATTGCCCACCGCTAATGCCAGCGCGCCGCCGCTGCCGCCCTCCCCGATCATCATGCAGACGACCGGAACTGTGAGCGCGGACATTTCATACAGGTTGCGCGCGATCGCCTCGCCCTGCCCTGACTCCTCGGCCTCCATGCCGCAGAATGCGCCCGAAGTATTTACAAACGTAACGATCGGCCGGTGGAATTTTTCCGCCTGCTTCATCAGGCGCAGGGCTTTCCGGTAGCCTTCCGGAGAAGACATGCCAAAATTCCGCCGCTGGCATTCCTCGATATCCGTCCCCTTCTGAATGCCGACTACCGTTACCGGCTGGCCGTCTAAAAACGCCACGCCGCCGACTACCGCGGGGTCGTCGCGAAACTGCCTGTCACCATGAAATTCCATAAACTCATCAAAGATCCGTTCTATATAATCCATCGCGGTCGGCCTCGAAAACTGCCGCGCCGCCTTTACCTTGTCCCATGCCGTCAGCTCATGCGCCTTTGCCATGCGCTCGCGGCTGCGTTCATCCGGCCTTATATCCACCGCCGCCCCTTCCGTAAATGCATGGAAGCTCTGCGTGTTGTGGTGGAATTTTAAAATGCGGCCAAGCGTCTGCTTTAAATCCTTCCGCTCGACAATCGCGTCGACAAACCCATGCGCCAACTGAAACTCCGCGCGCTGGAAACCTTCCGGCAGTTTCTCGCCGATCGTCTGTTCAATGACGCGCGGCCCGGCAAATCCGATCAGCGCGCCCGGCTCCGCGAGGATAATGTCGCCGAGCATGGCAAAGCTGGCCGTTACGCCGCCCGTCGTCGGGTCAGTCAACACCGGCACATACAAAAGCCCCATATCGCTGTGCTTTTTTAACGCGGCGGCCGTCTTTGCCATCTGCATCAGGGAAATGATCCCTTCCTGCATACGCGCGCCGCCGGAACAGCAGAATAATATGACCGGCAGCCGCATGGACGTCGCCTTTTCGACCGCAAGCGCGATCTTTTCGCCGACCACATGCCCCATACTGCCCATCAGAAACCGCGCGTCGCAGACGCCGAGCATGGCGGGCTCGCCGCCGATACGGGCATAGCCTACGGTAACGCCTTCCTTTAAACCCGTTTTTTCCGCCACCGCCGCCAGCTTTTCCTGATAACCCGGAAACGCAAGCGGGTCCGTCTCCTCCACGTCTTCAAACCATGGCTCAAACGTCCCGGCGTCCGCCACCATCTTAATGCGGTTTTTCGTGCGCACGCGGAAATAATACCCGCAATTACTGCAGACGTATTTATTTGCCACCGTTTCCGCTTTCGATAATACCGCGCCGCATTTTTTACACACAACCGCATCCTCCGGCGGCTGCTTCGCCTCTTTATCCTTCGTGTCGACCGCCCTGCCGTCCGCTTCCGGCTGGCCGTCCATGACATAATCGCTCTTCCGCTTCCCCCTGCGTTTATTTCCCCACATAATTATTCTGCCTCGCTTCCAATCGCAAATGTAATCTCCGCTGACGCCGCCAGCTTTCCGTTCACTGTCGCCGTCCCTTTTCCGAGCCCGATCGGGCCCCTGACTTTTACAATCTCCACTTCCAGCAAAAGCACATCCCCCGGAACGACCTTTTGCTTAAACTTTGCCGCCTGGATTCCCGCAAAATACGCGGTCTTCCCTTTCAGCTCGGGCTGCGCGAGCATGGCGACGGCCCCAGCCTGCGCCATCGCCTCCACGATCAAAACGCCCGGCATGACCGGCTCGCCCGGAAAATGCCCCGCAAAAAAAGGCTCGTTGTAGCTGACGCATTTTTTCGCCAGCACACGTTTTCCGGCCTCCATTTCCTCTATCGTATCCAGCAGCATGAACGGCTGCCTGTGCGGAATGATCTCCATAATCTGTGAAGCATTCAGTAATGACATGATCCAATCCCCTTATTCTTTATATTGCGATGCGATCAGCGTCGCATTATGCCCGCCGAACCCAAGCGAATTGCTGAGCGCATGCGGCACCGCTTCCACATAAGGCTCCCTGCAGTAATCCAGATCCATCTCGTCATCCGGCGTCCGGTATCCGACGGTCGCATGGATATAGCCCTCCTCGATCTCCTTGACGCATGTGACAAATTCAATCGCGCCCGCCGCGCCGAGCAGATGCCCGACCATCGACTTGGTGGAATTAATGCGCAGCCTGTCCGCGTGGCTGCCAAATGCAAGCCGGATCGCCCGCGTTTCAAATAAATCGTTGTGGTGCGTGCCTGTCCCATGCGCATTGATGTACGTGACGTCCTCCGGCGCAAGCCCCGCATCCGCGAGCGCATTCGTCATCGCCCGCGCCGCGCCTGCGCCGTCCTCCGCCGGAGACGTGATATGGTACGCGTCCGATGAACAGCCGTATCCCGTCACCTCCGCATAGATTTTTGCGCCGCGCTTTTTCGCATGTCCCAGCTCTTCCAAAACCACAATGCCCGCGCCCTCGCCCATGACAAAACCGCTGCGTTCCTTATCAAACGGGAGCGAACAGCGCGCCGGGTCGTCTACCGTCGATAATGCCGTCAATGCCGTAAACCCGGCAATGCCGACCGGCGTAATACACGCTTCGCAGCCGCCCGCGACCATCACGTCCGCATCCCCGTACTGAATCGTGCGGAACGCCTCGCCGATACTGTTCGTGCCTGTCGCGCAGGCTGTCACAACGTCAAGGCTCTTGCCCTTTAAGCCAAATAAAATCGACACATTGCCGGCCGCCATATTCGATATCATCATCGGCACGAACAGCGGGTTGACGCGGCCCGGCCCCTTTTCGAGCAGCTTCGCGTGTTCCCGCTCGATCGCCTGCAGGCTGCCGATGCCGGAGCCGATCGCGCACCCGACTCGGTATGCGTCTTCTTTTTCCATATCAAGCGCGGCGTCCGCAAGCGCTTCCTTTGCCGCCGCGACCGCGTACTGGCTAAACAGCTCCATGCGTTTCGCGGACTTGAAGTCCATATAATTTTTCCCATCAAAGCCCGTTACTTCCGCCGCAAGATGGCATTTATAATCCGCCGCGTCAAAATGGGTAATTGGCGCAAACCCCGTTTTCTGCTCCTTTACCGAAGCCCAGAACTCATCTACATTTAAACCGATCGGCGTAATCGCGCCCATTCCGGTCACTACCACTCTGCGTTCCATGATTTCCTCCTGTTTTTTACATCGACATGCCGCCGTCCACGCTGAGAACCTGTCCCGTAATATAGTCGGACTGCCCTGACGCCAAAAATAATACCGCGTCCGCGATCTCCTCCGGAGACGCCGCGCGCTTTAACGGTATCTGCCCGATCATCTGCTCACGCACGTTTTCCGGAAGCGCCGCCGTCATCTCTGTCTCCACATAGCCCGGCGCAATTGCGTTGACATTGACGCCGCGCGGCGCAAGCTCCCTTGCCACGCTTTTTGTCAGGCCGATCACGCCCGCCTTTGACGCGCTGTAATTGGCCTGCCCCGCATTGCCCAGAACGCCTGATACGGAAGCCAGATTGATAATCTTGCCGCTGCGCTGCTTCAGCAGGTAGCGGGACGCATGGCGGATCGTGTTAAACGTGCCTTTTAAATTGATATCCAGCACGTTATCATAATCTTCTTCCGACATTTTCATCAGCAGCCCGTCTTTTGTAATGCCCGCGTTATTTACAAGAATATCCAGCCTGCCGCTTTTTTTTATGACCGCATCGATCATTGCCTTACATGCGCCAAAATCGGAAACATCGCATTGTATGGCTTCCGCGGCTCCGTCATTTTGCGCAATTTGCGCGACCACTTCCCGCGCTTTTGACTCCGAACCGTTATAATTGACATAGACATACGCGCCGTTTTCCGCCAGCTTTTTTGCCGCCGCCGCGCCAATTCCGCGCCCCGCGCCCGTTACCAGCGCAATCTTACCTGTTAACATATCCTTCCAGATCCTCCGGTTTCTCTATATGGTATACCGCCGCGTCGCGGTTGATTTTCTTCATAAATCCACTTAAGGTATGTCCCGGCCCGATCTCCACAAATTCATCTGCGCCGTTTGCAAGCAGCAACTCCATACTCTGCTGCCACTTCACAGAAGAAGACACCTGCCGCTTTAATAAATCCTTTACAAGTCCCTTATCCGTCACAATTTCCGCCGTCACATTTGACACATATGGGATCGCGACTGTGTGGACGCGCACATCCTCTAATTCCGCCGCCAGTTTTTCCCCCGCGCCTTTCAGCAGTTGCGAATGGAACGGCCCGCTGACCTTTAACGGCACGATGCGCTTTGCGCCGGCCGCTTTACATGCCTCGCCCGCAGCGTCTACCGCCGCCTGTTCCCCGGTGATGACGACCTGCCCCGGACAGTTATAATTGGCAATGGACACAATGCCCGCCGTCTTTTCACACGCCTGCTCAACCGCTTCCGTATCAAGTCCCATCACAGCCGCCATCGCGCCGCCGGTCGGAACCGCCTCCTGCATAAAAATGCCGCGCTTGCGGATCAGCCGGAATGCGTCCGAGGGATCGAGCGCTTTTGACGCGATCAGCGCGCCATACTCCCCAAGGCTTAATCCCGCCGTATAATCCGGTTTTAAATTTCTCTGCTCCATTGCCATAAACATCGCCGCTTCCACCGTCAGCATGGCGATCTGCGTGTACTCCGTAATATTGACCTTATCGTTTTCCTCAAAGCATAATGCCGGGATATCGAGCCCTGTCACGTTTGACGCCATATCAAATACGGTCCTGCAGACGTCGTACGCCTCATAAAACTCTTTCCCCATCCCAACATACTGCGCTCCCTGTCCCGGAAACATATAGACTGTCTTTCCCATATCCTGATTCCTTTCTGCCTGCTTTTCAGCTGCGAACTTCATATCCCCCGAACCCGCCGGCAACGGCCTTCCAACCGCAGACAGCGGCGATTACCGTTTCAGCAGCTTTGCAGCGCCCTCCATAATTTCTTCCATGATCTCCCTGCAGGTATTTTCCTGCTTTACAAGCCCCGCGCTCTGTCCCGCCATCAGGCTGCCGTTTTTCACATCCCCGTCAATAACGGCTTTCCGCAGGGAACCAAGCGTCAGCCGCTCTAATTCATCCAGCGTTGCGCCATCTTTCTCCATCTTTAAATACGCGCGCGCCATCGGGTTGCGCAGCACGCGGATCGGATGCCCGGTCGACCTTCCGGTCACTTCGGAATCAATGTCTTTTGCCTTGATGATCCGCTCTTTATAATTCGGATGCACGATGGATTCTTTTGCCGTCACAAACCGCGTCCCCATCTGCACCGCTTCCGCGCCAAGCATAAATGCCGCGGCAAAGCCCCTTGCATCGGCAATGCCGCCTGCGGCTATGACCGGAAGCTCCACCGCGTCAACGACCTGCGGCACGAGCGTCATCGTCGTCTGGTCGCCGATATGCCCGCCGGACTCCGTACCCTCCGCGACAACCGCGTCCGCGCCCGCGCGCTCCATCATTTTTGCCATTGCCACGCTTGCCACGACCGGAATGACTTTTACGCCCGCCTCTTTCCACATCGGGATAAATCGGCCCGGATTGCCCGCGCCCGTCGTAACGACTTTTACGCCTTCCTCTATGACGATCTGCGCCACCTCCGGCGCGTTCGGGTTCATCAGCATGACATTCACGCCAAACGGCCTGTCCGTCAGCTTCTTCGCCTCGCGTATCTGTTCGCGCACAACCTCCGGCGGCGCGCTCGCCGCCCCGATCAGTCCAAGCCCGCCCGCATTGGCGACAGCCGCCGCAAGATGGTATTCCGCAACCCACGCCATGCCGCCCTGGATAATCGGGTATTCAATCCCCAGCAGTTCTGTAATTCTGGTTTTCATGCTCTCCCCGCCTTACTCTGCAACGCCATGTGATTTCAGATATTCGATGACATCACCGACTGTACTTACGTTTTCCAGATCCTCGGACGGGATCTCAATGCCAAATTCTTCCTCCAGGCTCATGACCAGCTCAAAGATATCCAGCGAATCCGCGCCCAGATCGTCCTTAAAAGAAGTGGCCTCCGTAATCTCACTGTCTACGTTTAACTGTTCCTTTACGATTTCTGCGATTTTCTCTAACATTTTAATCTCCTTTTTGCATTTTAAATAGTTTGGATTTCAAATAGTTTGAATGTCAAATAATTTGATGTTGGAAGTATCATAATACGCCTTCCATACTTTGTCAATCTTTTTTTACTCTTTTTTTCGGATAATATTCCATCTCGCCATCAACGCGCCCGGAAAAATCCACTCTCCGCCCCATAACAGCCTCATTCAGCCATTCCGGCATACGGAATAAATACAAAGAAAAACAGCCCGCATACGCGGGCTGCCTTTCCGAGGAGTTTAGTTATGAAAATGTTTATCTATATAAAAGGAATAATTTTTAGGCGAAGCCGATGGCTATGAGCGCTCTTTATTTGCCATCAACTTCATTTGATAAATAAAGTATATCCGGTAAATGTGTCGGAACTGTGTCAAAACCCTAAAAGAAAAATAAACGAATTCTTAAGATTTACAGAACTTTTATTTCCTGAATCTTAATAAGCCCGCTCCTCAATCACCTCTTCCGTAACCGTCACCATTTCATACGTTTTCCCGTTTACGGACAGCGTCATCGGCGCTTCCTCGCACGTAAAGCACTGTTCTTCCATATACTGTTTTTTTCCGGCAGGGACGCCGCCCTGTTCCATTGACCGAATCGCCTGCGCCACGTAAGGCGCGGCCATCGGGTTGCATTCAAAATCCGCATGGATCTCCCCGTCTAAGACCGCTTTCAGCCCGGCCTTTGTAGCGTCAAAAGAAATTATGACCAGCTCCCCGTCCCGCCCGTAGGAAACATCCGCCTCCTTTAACGCCTCGATCGCGCCAAACGCCTCATTGTCATTCTGGCAGACGACGACGTCGATCCGTTCCCCGTAGGCTTTCAGGTATGCCTCCATGACCTGTTTTCCGCCGCTTTCCGTAAAATCCCCGCTCTGTTCGTCCAAAAGCATCCAGTTTTTATTGCGCTCCACATACTCCTGAAAACCCTCCGTCCTGCCAAGCTGCGCCGACGCGCCGGTCGTCCCGTTTATCGTTACGATATGGACGGGCTCATTCGCGCGCCCCCGCCTTGACAGATAGTTCTGCAGCCATTGCCCCGCGCACCTTCCCTCCTGTACAAAATCCGATCCAATCCACGCCTGGTAATACCGCGGGCTGCAATCCACTGTCCGGTCAATGATAAAGACCGGGATGCCCGCGTGGTACGCCTCTTTCAGCACAGCCGTCCAGCCGGTCGTCACAATCGGATCGATCACGATATAATCCACCTTGTCTTTTATAAAATTGCGTACGGCGCGCACCTGCGCGGCCGGGCTGTTGTCCGCATCCAGAAAGAGCAGCCGGTATCCGTTTTCCTCAGAAAATTCCTCCTGGCAGGATCGGGTCGACGCAATGCGCCAGTCCGATTCGTGACCCACCTGCACAAAACCTACGGTGATCGCATCCTCCGGTATCAGTTCCTCGATCAGCGCCTCTGTGGAAACATCGGTTTCCAGATCTGCCTGTGCGTCCGGCCCCGCCCCGGCATATCCGGTCTTTTTCTTCCCCGTACCACACGCGGCAAGCATAAGCGTTAAAAAAATCAGCAGCCAGCCGATCCGTTTTTTCCGAAACGACATTTTTTCCATCCTTTTTATACTCCAGAATATACGCATCTGCCAAATGAACGCTGTCTGCAGATCATTTGGCAGACGGGTATAAAACGGGACTGCCCACACACCGGCAGTCCCGCAGATTCCATATTTTATGGCAGCCCGGAATGACTATCTGATTCCGAACTGATAGCTCGTCTTTGTCGTATAGACCTCTCCCGCTTTGAGAAACGGCGCGTCAAAATTCGGCTCGTTCACAGCGTTCGGGTAATACTGGGATTCCAGGCAGAACCCATCCCGCTTATGATAGACCGCACCCTGCTTGCCTGTCTGTTCCGTAATAAAATTACCGGAATAGAACTGTACGCCCGGACAGTCCGTATACGCTTTCATCACGATCCCCGTCTCCGGCGCATACGCCTCCGCCATCAGCTCAAACGCGCCTTTTTCGCTCTTATCCAGCACATAATTGTGGTCATAGCCGCCGCCGTACTGGATCTGAATATCATCCGAATCGATCTCCTGACCGATCTTCTTTGCCGTTGTAAAATCCATCGGCGTCCCGGCAACCGGAACGATCTCACCGGTCGGGATTGCTTTTGCATCAATCACCGGCGTAAAGTTGGAAGCCGCAATCCGCAATTCCTGTTCCCCGACAAAGCCGGACGCGTGTCCTGCAAGGTTAAAGTATGCATGGTTTGTAAAGTTTGCAACCGTATCCTTGTCAGAGACCGCTTTATAGGCAATCTCCACCGCATTGTCGTCCGTCAGCGTATAAACGACCTCAATATCCATATTTCCCGGAAATCCCTGCTCCAGATCTTTGCTCACGCATCGAAACGTAACCGCCTGCTCCGTCTGCGCAGCGACGTCCCAGACGATTGTATCCACGCCCTTATTGCCGGAGTGCAGGTTGTTTTCATTGTCATTCTGATCCAGATCATAGGTCACGCCGTCAATCGTTACTTTTGCGTTCGCGATACGGTTCCCGTTCCTTCCGATCACCGCGCCAAAATAACAGGTGTTGTTTTCATATCCCGTCACGTTATCGTAGCCGAGCAATACGTCCTGCATATTGCCGTCCCTGTCCGGCACAATGATCGAAACAAGCGTTGCGCCGTAGTCCGTCACGCGCACTTTTGCGCCGTTTTTATTCGTAAGCGTATAAACAGAAACCGCCTCGCCCTGTTTACTCGTCCCAAATGATTCCTTATTCATGTTTTATTCCGCCTTTCTTCTGCCCGGCAGTTAATTCTGTCCATAATATGCATTTGCGCCATGCTTCCGGTAGAAATGTTTTTCCTTAATGCTGTCCGGAGCCGGTTCCGCCTTCGGGTTGATCAGCTCGGTATTCAGCGCCATCTTTGCCACCTCTTCCAGAACAACCGCATTGTAAACCGCCTGATCCGCGTCCTTGCCCCAGGTAAACGGGCCATGGTTCTTGCAGAGGATGCCCGGCGTATACATCGGGTTAATGCCTTTTTCTTCCAGTGTCTCAATAATGACAAGCCCTGTGTTCTTCTCATACTCGCCATTGATCTCTTCCGGCGTCAGGCTCCTTGCGCATGGAATCGAGCCGAGGAAATAGTCCGCATGCGTCGTCCCGTATAACGGGATGCTCCTTCCCGCCTGCGCCCATGAGGTCGCCGTTGTGGAATGCGTGTGAACGACGCCGCCGATCTCCGGATATTTTTTATACAGCTCTGCGTGTGTCGCCGTATCTGAAGATGGTTTGTATTTTCCCTCGATCTTATTCATATCCAGATCCATAACGACCATATCGTCCGGCGTCAGCTCATCATATTCCACGCCGCTCGGCTTGATGACAAAATAACCGCTCTCCCGGTCAATGCCGCTGACATTTCCCCATGTATAGGTTACAAGGCCGCGCTTTGGCAGCTCCATATTCGCTTCATATACCTGCTTTTTTAATTCCTCTAACATAAATAAATTCCTCTCCCTGTTTTCTATATTTGATATAAGGCTGTTACATTTCTACGATGTAACAGCCTTATATCTATTGTAAATGCTTTTACTTAAATGCCTTTACCTTTTCATAAATGCCGTTTGCGTCGAGCCCGTATTTTTCAAGCAGCTTTACTGCCGGGCCGGATTCGCCGAACGTATCCTGCACACCGATGCGCAGAAGCTTCGTCGGGCATTTCTCGCTGAGGACTTCCGCTACCGCGCCGCCCAGGCCGCCGATCACAGAATGCTCTTCCACTGTCACGATCTTTCCGGTCTCTTCCGCCGCTTTTAAGATCAACTCTTCGTCCAGCGGCTTGATCGTATGGATATTGATCACTCTTGCGTCAACGCCGTCCGCCGCCAGTTTTTCAGCCGCCGCGAGCGATTCGGATACACAAAGTCCCGTCGCAACGATCGTCAGGTCTTTGCCGTCCCTCAACGTAACGCCTTTGCCAATCTCAAATTTATAATCCGGATTATCATTGATCACCGGAACCGCCAGACGGCCGAACCGCAGATAAACCGGCCCTTCCATCGCATAAGCCGCTTTTACCGCCGCTTTTGCCTCTACGTCATCCGAAGGGTTGATAACGGTCATGCCCGGTATCACGCGCATCAGGGCAATATCCTCATTGCACTGGTGGGAAGCGCCGTCCTCCCCTACGGAAATGCCCGCATGCGTCGCGCCGATCTTTACGTTCAAATGCGGATAGCCGACCGAGTTGCGCACCTGTTCAAATGCGCGTCCGGCTGCAAACATCGCAAAAGAGCTTACAAACGGAACCTTTCCGGTCGCCGCGATGCCCGCCGCGATGCCCATCATATTACACTCCGCGATACCGCAGTCGATATGCCTGTCCGGAAAAGCCTTCTTAAACACGCCAGTCTTTGTCGCCGCAGCAAGATCCGCATCCAATACAACAAGGTTGTCTGCTTCATTTCCCAATTCTACCAAAGCATTGCCGTAGCTGTCCCTGGTTGCAATCTTTTTTACTTCTGACATAATGCTTCACCTGCTTTCTCCAGTTCTTCCATTGCAATTGCATATTCCTCATCATTCGGCGCTTTCCCATGCCATCCGGCCTGGTTTTCCATATAAGAAACGCCTTTTCCTTTGACGGTCTTCATGACAATCGCTGTCGGCTGTCCCTTGGTAGCCTTTGCCTCATCAAACGCTTTGCGGAGACTTGCCATATCATTTCCATCCGCCACATTGATCACATGGAAATTGAAAGCCTTAAACTTTTCATCGATCGGATACGGCGAGCATACGTCGTCAATCCTGCCGTCGATCTGCAGGCCGTTGTTATCCACAATCACGCACAGGTTATCCAGCTTGCGGTGTCCCGCAAACATGGAAGCTTCCCATACCTGCCCTTCCTGGATCTCACCGTCGCCAAGCAGCGTATAAACGCGGTAGTTATCGTTGCTCAGTTTTGCAGAAAGCGCCATGCCGACCGCTACGGAAATGCCCTGCCCCAGAGAACCGGAGGATGCGTCAATGCCCGGCGTGTGCTGCACGCATGGATGCCCCTGCAAATGGGAGCCGATATGGCGCAGCGTCTTTAAATCCTCTACCGGGAAAAATCCCCTGTTTGCCAGCGCGGAATATAAACCCGGAGCCGTATGTCCTTTTGATAATACAAAACGGTCCCTGTCCGGTTTTTTCGGATCCTTCGGATCGATGTTCATTTCTTCAAAATACAGATAGGTGAATACGTCAGCAGCTGATAACGAACCGCCCGGATGTCCCGCCTTTGCGGCATGGACGCCCGTAACAACTCCTTTGCGCACTTCAACTGCTTTTTTTTGGAGTTCTAAATCAGTCATAATCATAATCCTTTCTAAATTTGTAACAGTTCAGCCCACGTTTCTTATTTCGCGCTGTCTTTTACGAATTTTTCAATGCCGGCGTCTGTCAGCGGATGCTTTGTCATCGCTTCAATAACCGCATATGGAACCGTTGCAATATCAGCGCCCGCCAGTGCGCAGTCGATGATATGGATCGGATTTCTGATCGATGCCGCGATAATTTCTGTCTCAATATCATAAATGTTAAAGATCTCAGCGATCGTACGGATGAGGTCTACACCCGGTACGGAAATATCGTCCAGACGGCCGAGGAACGGAGATACATACGTAGCGCCTGCCCTTGCGGCGAGCAGCGCCTGGTTTGCGGTAAAGATAAGGGTCACATTTGTCTTGATGCCCTCAGAGGATAACTGCTTTACCGCCTTTAAGCCCTCTATCGTCATAGGAATCTTTACGATCATGTTCGGATGGATCTTCGCGATCTCGCGGCCCTCTGCGATCATGCCTTCCGCATCCTGTGTCGTAGCCTTTACTTCCCCGCTGATCGGGCCGTCAACAATGCTTGTGATCTCTTTGATGACTTCGCCAAAATCCCTGCCTGATTTTGCAATCAGGGAAGGGTTGGTCGTTACGCCGCAGATAACCCCCATGTCATTTGCTTTCCTGATCTCTTCTACCTCTGCTGTGTCCACGAAAAATTTCATAATGCTTTGTTCTCCTTCCAGATTTTTATTTATTTTTATTCGGTATGATTACCCTGTTATCCATTCGGCTGCCGCCGTATCCCACGCTTTCCGCGCGGTTTATTTTCCATATACAACGCTTCCGAGCATCAGATCTCTCTTTAACCCAAGGATCGTCGTGCCCTCACCGATAAATACCGGCTCAATGCCCATCATGGCCGCCCAGTCGCCGATCTGCTCAGAAGTCAGGTCATAGGTGAACGCGGTATGGTGCGCGCCGCCCGCCAGGATCCATGCTTCCAGCCCTGTATAGAAGTCCGGCTTCGGCGTCCAGAAATTAGAGCCTACCGGAAGGTTCGGCATCGGTTTTTCCGTCTTCCTGCATTCTACATCATTGATGAGCAGGCGGAACCTGTCGCCCAGGTCAATCAGAGACGCCGCAACGCCCGGCCCCTCTTTCGACGTAAACACAAGGCGCGCCGGATCTTCCCTGTCGCCCATGGACAGCGGCTGGCACTTAATGCTGATCGGGCCGTCCGCGATAGACGGGCACACTTCCAGCATATGGGACTGTAAAATGCCTTCCTTGCCCGGAACCAGGTTATACGTATAATCTTCCATCATGGAAGTTCCTTTTGCGTTCTTCATGCCCTGCGTCATGATCTTAAAGATACGCACCATCGCCGCAACTTTCCAGTCGCCCTCTGCGCCAAAGCCGTAGCCTTTTTCCATCAGCCTCTGGATCGCAAGGCCCGGAAGCTGCTTTAATGCGCCCAGATCCCCGAAATGCGTAACGATCGCCTGATAATTCTTCTCCTCTAAGAAACGCTCGAAGCCAAGCTCGATCTGCGCCTGGACTGCAACGTGTTCCCGAAACTCTTTTTCGTCCCTTCCTTCCAGAAGGATCTCATATTTATCATAGTATTCTTCAACAAGCGCGTTTGTATCCGCTTCGGACACGTCCGCAACGGCTTCCGCGATCTGGTTGACCGGATAAGCGTCTACTTCCCATCCGAATTTCAGCTGCGCTTCCACCTTATCGCCTTCGGTAACGGCAACATTGCGCATATTGTCCGCAACGCGCATAACGCGTACATGGCTGCTCTCGATCACGCCGAGCGCAACGCGCATCCATGCGGCGATCCTTTCGATAACTTTCTCATCTTTCCAGTAACCCGCGATCACCTTGCGCTCAATGCCCATGCGCGTTACCATATGTCCGTATTCCCTGTCGCCATGCGCCGCCTGGTTTTCATTCATGAAATCCATATCGATCGTATCATACGGGATCTCCTGATTGTACTGTGTATGCAAATGGCACAATGGCTTCCTTAATTCCTTCAGGCCGAGGATCCAGGATTTCGCCGGCGAGAATGTATGCATCCATGTGATAACGCCTGCGCACTCGTCATCCATATTCGCCTCGTTAAAGGTCTTCCTGATCAGTTCGTTCGTGATCAGCGTCGGCTTCCAAACAATTTCAAACGGAAGAATGCCGGAATTGTTCAGATATTCCACCATTTCTTTGGAATGAGCCGCTACATGGCTGAGACATTCGTCCCCATACAGATCCTGCGAACCTGTACAAAACCATACTTTGTAATTTCTTGTCTGCATTGTGACGCCCTCCTAATAAAATAATAATGATGAATAGGTACTCCTTATATATAAATTTACCACTAAAAGGTGTGTATTGACAAGCTAATTTTTATATTTTTACCAAAAATTTGATATTTTTTACGATTCTTCCTTCTTTGGCGTCTTCCCGCAGGATTTTTTCTCCGGACAATATCCGAGCGCCATGCACTTTGGCATGAAATAATGGCCGACCAGATAGCGCCATTCCGCCGAAAGCTCTGATAACGCTTCACAGATATCATCAAATAAATCCCGGTATTCGTGATACGCCCTGCCGCACATGCGCTGGCGGCTCATATCCACCAAATTGCGCAAATTGCGCTTGTCCACAATGCGCGTTTCCATGCCAAGCGGCAGCAGCATGGCGGCGTCCTCCCGCGCCACGCCGCACTCCCGCTCCAAAAAGCGGCAGGTTTCGCTGATCTGGCGCATGGCGGCGTCGTAGCGCGCCTTCGCCTGTTCGTTTAGGGCGATGCCGGGCGGCGTGACATAGGAAAACGCATCGTAGTCAACATACCGGGTGCTCGCCTGCAGCCTCGTCGGCGCGCCGCCCAGGTGCGTGTACCATTCGCGGATGACGCGCGCGGAATAGCCGTCCAGAATCATCTCCACATTGACATATTCCATTACGCGGCCATGCCCGGAAGCAAGGCATTCCAGCCCGCGCTTATAATTTTTTTCCGGATTTTCAGTGTCCGAACCCCAGCAGACGCCCGCGCGCCGCCCCATTAAACTGATCGGATCTCTCGTCGTTTCCTCAAGGATCGTTACTTTTCCCATAACACTCTCCTGTTTCCCATCAGCGGATCTGGCCGTTTCCGTAGATGATGTATTTATAAGTGCAAAGCTCCGCAAGCCCCATCGGGCCCCTCGCATGGAGTTTCTGCGTGGAGATCCCCATCTCGCAGCCAAGCCCGAACTCGCCGCCGTCCGTAAAGCGCGTGGACGCATTTACGTAAACCGCCGCGCTGTCCACCATCGCCGTAAAACGCGCCGCCGCTTCTCTGTCCTCTGTGATGATCGCGTCACTGTGCCCGGTGGAATGCTCACTGATATGCGCAACCGCCTCCTCTAAGCTGTCCACAACCTTTACGCCTAATATATAATCCAGAAACTCGGTGTCAAAATCATCCGCCCCCGCAGGCGTGCCTTCTATGACCGCGGACGCCGCGGCGTCCAGACGCAGCTCCACCGGCTGTTTCCCCTCCGCTTCGCGCTTCTGGCACAGCGTCTCCCGCAGCATCGGCAGAAATTCCTTCGCGGCGTCTTTATGCACAAGGCACACTTCCTCCGCGTTGCATACGCTTGGGCGGCTCGTTTTTGCATTTTCTACAATCCGCGCCGCCATGGACAGATCTGCTGCCTTATCCACATAGACATGGCAGATGCCTGTCCCCGTCTGGATGCATGGGACGGTCGCATTTTCCACGCAGGCGCGGATCAGTCCCCTGCCGCCGCGCGGAATCAGCAGATCCACATAGCCTTCTGCCGTCATCAGCTCCGCCGCGCTCTCCCGCGTCGTATCCTCAATCAGATTTACCGCTGTCTGCGGCAGCCCGGCCTCCGCAAGCCCTTTCTGCATGGCTGCCACAATCGCGTGGCAGGTGCGCCACGCTTCCTTGCCGCCGCGCAGCACGCAGACATTCCCGCTCTTGATCGCCAGCGCGGCCGCATCGCTCGTCACGTTCGGACGGCTCTCATATATAATGGCGACCACACCCATTGGCACCGCCGTTTTCCGGATCAACAGCCCGTTCGGGCGTTTCACTTCCGCAAGAACCTTTCCCACCGGGTCTTCCAGCGCGGCGACCTCGCGGATGCCCTGCGCCATGCCCGCGATCCGTTCTTTATTTAACAGCAGGCGGTCTAACATCACATCGGAAATTGTCCCCCGCGCCGCTTCTATATCCTGCGCATTCTCATGCAGGATCTGTTCCATCTGCTGCGGCTGCTCCAAAGCGTCCGCCATTTTTTGCAGGGCAAGGTTCCTGCCCGCCGTATCCGCCTCCATCATGGCGGTCTTCGCCGCCTTTGCCTGTGCCAGTATCTCCTTTGTCGTCATCTTTTCCCTTCCTCACTTTCAACGGATGCCTGCAAACCGCGTCCCGACCGGCCTGCCCTCTACAATCTCATACAGAACCTTCGGTTTCGCGCCGTTTGCGATCACCATGTCCACGCCGTCTTCCATCGCCATGCGCGCGGCGTTTAATTTTGTCGCCATGCCGCCGGTGCCAAGCTCGCTCCCCTCGCCGCCCGCCAGCCCTTCAATGCTCGGCGTGATCTCCGTCACGAGCGGGATCAGCCTTGCGTCGCGGTTTTTATGCGGATCTTTTGTATACAGCCCGTCAATATCGCTCAACAGTATCAGCAGATCCGCTTTTACGCTGCACGAAACAAGCGCGGCAAGCGTATCATTGTCCCCGACGGAAATCTCATCCGTCACGATCGTATCATTTTCGTTTACGATCGGGATGACTCTTAATTCGATCAGGCGGTAAATTGTATTTTCAAAATTCGCCTTCCGGTCGTCATGCGAAAAATCCGAGCCGGTAAGCAGGATCTGCGCGACCGTATGGTTATATCCGCTGAACAGCTTGTCGTATGTATACATCAACTCGCACTGGCCGACCGCCGCAGCCGCCTGTTTGGTGGGCATATCCGACGGTTTGCCTCCCAATAAGGACAGCTTGCCGACGCCCATCCCGATTGCGCCGGAAGATACGAGCACGATCTCATGCCCCGCGTTTGCCAGGTCGCTCAATGTCTTTACCAGCTCCTCCACATGGCGGATGTTCAGGCAGCCCGTCGGGTGCGCCAGCGTAGAAGTCCCTACTTTTACTACGATTCGCATGTCTGTTTCCTCTCTTTTGCTCCTGTTTTCGGGGCCGCCAATAACAGCCCCGCATTTTTACAAACAGGACTGCCACCTCCGGCTGCGGCGCCAAAACCGCTTCTTTTTGCCGGATGTGGCAGTCTCTTTTTTCTTTCGCGTTTCGCAGAAGGTTTAATTATCCGTTTCGATCAGGCCGTAATTTCCGTCTTTCCGCTTATATACAACGTTCACCTCATCGGTCTCGGCATTGCGGAACACATAGAACGTGTGTCCCAAAAGCTCCATCTGTACGCAGGCGTCCTCCGGAAACATCGGTTTCATCCCAAATTTTTTGGAACGGATGATCTTTACTTCTTCTTCCTCTTCCGGTTCCTCCGCCTCGACAAATTCCTGTTTGAAGCTGCCCGCATTCTGCTGGCGGTTCACAAGCTTCTGGCGGTATTTTTTCAGCTGCGCTTCGATGATCTCCTCAACCAGGTCGATTGTGACATACATATCGTCGCTCTCCTGCTCCGCGCGGATGATATTTCCCTTTACCGGTATCGTGACTTCCATTTTCTGGAAACGCTTTTTGCTCACGCTGAGCGTCACGTTCACGATCGTGTCCGGCGCAAAATACTTTTCCAGCCGGGACAGCTTGTCCTCCACCGCTGCGCGCAGGCCTTCCGTAATCTCAATATTTTTTCCGCTGATTGTAATGCGCATAAAACCACCCCTTTATTTCAATCTTATGCGAACATTGTATCATACTATGGAAAAATATACTATAAAAAAATGAGGAATTTTTACAGCCGGAAATATAACAACGTATATCCGGTTTCTGTCCGTAGGGCTACGATTTCGCTATCCCTTCTTCTCGCCGGCGCCTCACGATACAAACCTTGGGAGTCGCTATCAAGTTCGTCGGCAGCTACGCCTATGTGAACTCTCACCACAGAACACGGGCATGCCCATCATACATAAAAAGCGTAAAGCTCTGACAATCCAATACAGGCTTTACGCTTTTTGCTTGCGGGTCGCTATTCAATTGTCAGTCATCTTCCAGCATAGATTGAAATATATCCTTTAATGCTTGAAGGTTTTTATTATCCGGTGATTCTTCCAAAGCTTTTTCAAGCCACCCTAAAGCAAGTCTGATAAAACCCTGAAATTGTTTGTTTGTCATTCCCATATCCTTTATTACCTCCATATTTCCACCGCCTTTTTGATTGAATGCCATTGTTGATTGATACCATCATTATAAGTGATTTAACAGTTCATGTAAAGTCTCAGCAACAAAGTATCACAAACAAATACAAAAATGCGCTAAGGCATAAATTATTTAGCTTCTCCGCTGTCTCTTCCCAGCATAAAAAGAATGCAGATGCCAAAATGTAAGCCATATTCTGGCGTCTGCATTTCTTTTACGGCATGAAAAAAGTGCGCAGAACCCCACGCACATTTCCATCAAACTGTCATATCGTATTTCCCGCATGAATTTCTGTGCGCTATTTTACAGGCAGCGCTTCGCGCTCCGCAAGCCATTCCCGGATTGTGTCTGTATCCACTTCTACAGCATAGACTATTTTATCAATCGGAAGCCCCAAATCCTGCAGTTTATATACCGTCTCTTTTGCCCGTTTCATCTCACCCGCTGAGAATCCTTTATTATAAACACCTGCGCTCAAATTGCACATACTCTGCACCTCCTCGCTTATTTCCCTGCTCACGCTGATCTTAAACTCATTCTGCAGCGCGTCCAGCTTATCCTCATAGCTGAGATTTGTAGAAAACATCTTGCTCAAAAGCCGGATCGCATCATCCCCGCTGTTTTCTCCCTTGCGTCCAAGCCGCATCACCACGACCGTCATCAGGTCATAGTCCTTTTTCTCCTCATGAAAATCCCCTCTCAGGCGCTCCTCCATAAAAGAGTACCGGTTGATGGCGTCGGAACGGAAATTTGCCGTGTCTTCACAAATCCAGATGCTCACGCATTTTTTTATCTTCCCGTACTCCTGGTCTTTAAATATTGTGCCCCGCTGCGACGAGACCATTCTCGCCGTATAGTATATTCCACGTTTCGGGATCGGATAGCCGGGCGTGTCCTTATTCTGAATTTCCAGATTCAGTAAAATTTCAATCCGTTCCCCGTCAGACGGAAGCGCTGCAATGAAACGAATGTCAAAATAAACCGCGCCATCCCTCTGTGACTTGTCAACGGTAGCCTCACCTTCTATCTTGTCATCCCCGCTCATCATGCCGGCGCCGTCTTTCCTGTCCGGATGGTCCTGATGAACCGCGATCTTTCTCAGCTCCGGCTCGCCTTCGATAAACTTTTCCGCGATCTCCTGCACCGTATGCTCCGCATACTCGTCAAGCGCGCTCTTTAATATATATGCCAGAACCGACTTCTGGGCCACGATGTTCCTCGCCGACTCATCATACTTAAATGCAGCGTCCTCATCCGCAGCTTTTAAGTTCTGCGCAAGCTCACTTGGCACATACACAGTTCCTGCTTTCCTTTCCCTGTCGGACGAACCCATACTCCATCCCTCCTCGCATATATTTATTTTACGCCTTTTTTCAAAAAAGTAAATGCCGTTGCCCTGAATATTTAACACTTCCGCCTTTCTTTTTGCGTATTTTTCTGCTATCATATTTAATGCAGAAAAATAGCTCTGATAATTTCCATAGAGTCAGATAACAGAGGCGAAAGAGTGATTGTGAAATGAAATATACGACGGTTATTTTTGATTTGGACGGGACGCTGTTAAATACGCTGGAAGATCTGAAGGACGCGGTAAACCATGCATTGACGCGCAATGGGTATCCGGAGCGGACGCTGGAAGAAGTGCGGGAATTTGTAGGGAACGGCGTGCGGAAGCTGATGGAGCGCGCTTTGCCGGAATCAGTTGAACGCGCGGAATTTGACAGGGTTTTTTGGGATTTCAAAAATTATTATAATTGCCACTACGCGGATAAGACCTGCGCCTATGACGGCGTCATGGAGCTTCTGGCAAAACTGCGCGCGGACGGCGTAAAGACGGCGATTGTTTCTAATAAAATGGACAGCGCGGTGCAGGAATTATATGAAAAATATTTTCGGGAAACGATACAGGCGGCGGTCGGGGAGCGTGAGGGCGTGAACAGAAAACCCGCGCCCGACATGGTGCAAATGGCCCTGAAAAAACTTGGCGGCAGCGCAAAAGAAACGGTATATGTCGGAGATTCTGACGTGGACATCAAGACGGCGGAAAACGCGGGCCTTTTCTGTATCAGCGTGTCGTGGGGATTCCGCGACGCTGAGTTTCTGCGGAGACATGGGGCGCGCCTGATCGCCGATACGCCGCAGCAGGTGTATGAATTCATCTCAGATCCACCCGCCGTCCAAACGGATGATCTGCCCGGTCAGATAATCATGCCCGGATAAAAGCGCATAGGCGAGCGCGGCGACTTCCTGCGGCGCACCGAAACGTCCTGCCGGGATTTCCTCTTCTAACTGTGCGCGTTCATGCGCGTCAAAGCATCCGTTCATGCGGGTGTCAATACAGCCGCAGGAAATGGCGTTTACCTGAATATTGCTTGGCGCAAGCTCCTTTGCGAGGGCCCGCGTCAGAGCATTTACCCCGCCCTTGGAAGCGGAATAAGCAGCCTCGCAGGATGCGCCGACTTCTCCCCAGACAGAGGAGATATTTAATATTTTCCCTGATTTTTGACGCACCATATAAGGGATCGCCTGCCTGCAGCAGTAAAAAACGGAGGAGAGATTGGTCGCCAAAAGCCGCTGCCATTCCGAAACGCTTAAATCCGTCAGCAGCCCGATCTGTGAAATTCCCGCGTTGTTTACCAGAAAATCGACGCCTTGGAAACGCGATGTGATTTGCGCAAAGGCATCTTCTGCAAATGCGGGATCGCCGATATCTCCGGGAAGGACAAGTACGGGTATCTGACAGGTTTTTTCTAATTCATGGGCAAATTCAAAAAGCTGATCTTTGCTGCTTAAGCAGTTGAGCGCCAGACGGCAGCCCTCCGCCGCCAGTTTTTGCGCAATTGCTTTGCCGATGCCGTGGGACGCGCCCGAAATAAATGCTGTTTTCATAAAAACTCCATTTGTCAGGTCATATGACTGATCTTTATAATTTTTCACAGGAACATTTTCACTTAGACGAACGCACAACCGCATGTGTTTTCAGATAATCTACCCACTCGCCGTAATACTCCGACTTCACATGCAGGCCGTCCGATGTATAAGCCTGCGCCAAATGCCCGTTTTCATCCGCATAGATATCCTGTATATCCAGATAAAAAACCGTCTCATTATCGGCGAGCGCGCGCGCCGCCTCATTCCGCAGCCTGAGATTTTCATTCGTAAGCGCGCCGCCCGGCTCCTGCTTCCCATAACTCATCGGAATGTTTCCCTGGATATAAATAATGGCCTGCGGCTGCGTACTGCGCACTGCATCCAAAATTTCCTCATACTGCTGCGTATACCACGCCACATCGCCCGCTGACATATCATTAATGCCAATCATAATATACACTTTCCGGAACGCATGACGCGCCAGCGCCTCTTTCACCGTATACGAAACGCCGTTTTCCGATACGATCCGTTCCTGTAAAATCGCGCCAATGCCAATTCCTGTTTTCGCATAATAAGCCGCATTATCAAGCAGCCCGCTCTGCTGCATCCCGACCGTCCGCGAATCTCCGATAAACAATGCATCTGAAAAATAATCCTCTGTCACCGTCTGAAATAACGGCTCCTGCCCACTCGCGCTTTCCGCACGGTCCGTCTCCTCTCCGCCCGCATTTCCCATGTGATCCGCTTCCTGTCCGCTCGCATTTTCCGCGTAATCCGCTTCTTTTTCCGGAGCCTTTTGCACGCTCTCATTTTCTCCCAAACCATCGCCCGTATTTTCAGCCGGTTTTTCCGACTGATAGACCACATGATCCTGTCCGTTTTCCATTTCCGCCAGAGTTTTCGCGGAATCGGCTTCTTTTTCCGCTGCCACATCAGCCTTTCCCTCAAATGCCGCGCCGCCCGCCTCCGCCAGCCAGAGCATGACCGTTTCCGCGCCCGGCAGCGGAATATGCAAAACTGCCAGCAGAGCTGCGGTCAGCAGCGCTGTAACGAGAATGCCCCATAGATATCTTTTCATATTTTTCACACCCGCCACCTTCTCCGAAATACAAACTCCCGCGGCAGCCTGCATTTTATGGACAGACTGCTTATACAGTAATATAACATAAATAAGAGAATTAGAAAAGCACCGGCAAAGATGAGAAAAAAAGAAAGCGATCCTGTCGACAGGAAATTGCAAAAAAAACGGAATGCTGTTATACTTTTTTACAAAAGCAGACAAAAGAAGGAAGACAGTATGAACGGTTTTAAAGAATATTTTTCAAGTAACGCGACTGCAAAGAAAATGATCAACCGCGATATCGATCCGACAATCCTGATCCCGCAGGTTTTTTCTTACCGACAGCCGGCGTCCATACAGGCGGCCGGCTGCTTTTTCCTGCTGCGCGCGGGCGGGCATGTGCTGTGCGACCGCCCGTTTTCTTTCACCTTTGCGCCGCTTGACTGCTGTTTCCTGCTTTATACAAAGGAAGGATCCGGCAAGCTGCACTGCGGGACAAAGACACAGACGCTCTCTGAGGGCGCGCTGTATTTTTTCGACTGCAGCCAGCCGTTTTCCATATCCGCCGCGCTGCTCCCGTGGGATTTCCAGATCTACTTTTTTACCGGAGCGCCCGCCGCATACTTCAGCGAAAAGCTCGCCGCCCACTGTGCGCCGCACTGTTTCCTGCCGCACTACGCCCCGATCTTAAATTATATGCGCCAGATGCTCCCGCTGCCGGCCGTCCTGGACGAGCCGTGGGCCGTCCACGTCCACAACCTGCTGAACAATCTTTTAACGTATCTTTACCTGAACCTTAACAAGCTCGAAAGTGAGTACCCCGCGTCCATCCCGCCTTATCTGCTAAAAATGAAACTCCCCGCAGCAGAGCTGCGGGGTATCAGCCCGAGACTCGCTTCGCTCGTCATTAGTTTGTTACGCAGCAGAGCTGCGGGGAATTAGACCCGAAGAGATTAAAGACGCAGCTTGACACGTATTACGACCGGCCGTTCTCACTGGACGAGTGCCAGGAGCAGTTCCGCGTCAACAAATACCGGATCTGCCGGGAATTTTCAGCTTATTTCGGAGAGCCGCCGCTGCGGTACTTAAACCACAGGCGGGTGGAGCTGGCAAAAGAAATGCTGCTGTCCACGGATCTGAGCATCCATGAGATCAGCAGCATGTCCGGTTACGATAACGTCAACCACTTTATTAACCAGTTTAAAAAACAAACGGGCCAGACGCCTGCGAAATTCAGGCAAACGGTACGGCAGGACCTTCCCGTCGTACACTCTCCCGTTCGATGAATTTGCCCGGGACGATATAAACCCCCTGCGCATAAGCCGGATTTTCCAGTTTGTGAATCAGCACATGCACGGCGCGCTTTGCCATTTCCTTTGTATTAATGGCATATGTCGTGATCCCCATTTTCTGATAAGGCGCATTCGTAAAATCATCAAAACCGGCGACCGAGACGTCCTGCGGCACATGAAGGCCGCGTTCTTCCAGCTTGCGGACCAAAAGCTCCGCAGCCACATCACAGTTGCAGAAAAACGCGCTCGGCAGTTCTTCCGGCAGCTGAAAATCTTTCTCGAAGATAAATCTGCCGCTTATGCGGTCGCGGTCGTCCAAAATCCAGTCCTCGCGCACACTGCATCCATGCTCCATGCAGGATTTTATGTATCCGAGATAGCGGTCGTCAATGCTCGCCGTCGCAAGCCGCGTCCCGACAAACCCGATCCTCGAATGCCCCATCTCGAATAAATAATTCACGACCTGATAAGCGCCCATCAGGTTATTGCTCGTAATGGCGTTACATCCTTCCCCCGCCGCAAGCGTATCCAGAAAGACGATCGGCACATGCGCGTTGCGCAGCACATAGCTGACATAGCTCCGCTTAAACGTGCCCAATACGACAAACGCCTCCACCTTTTCTTCCTCTAATATCTTTGGAAGCTGCCTGCCGCTCTCGTCCTCCGTACTGATGACCTCTAACATCGTAAAACAATTTTTGCGCATCGCGCTCTGCGAAAGCTCCTGGTACAGCTGCCAGTAAAAAGACTGCGTTTCCTCAAGGTAACGCTCCGCAACGATAACGCCCAGCGTATAGCTCTTTTTGTCTTTTGTTTTTGCAGCCGAAACAGACTTGACGTATCCCATCTCATCCGCAAGCTGTTTGATCCTTTCCCGCACTTCCTCGCTGACGCCCTTTTGTCCAGATAACGCTTTGGACACCGTCACGGTGCTGACTCCCACCCGCTCCGCGATATCTGCTAATTTCACTGCCTTTGTCATAAGCTCTACTCCCGATTTCCTGACTGTTTCGCTTTAATTTAATCCCAAAACAGAAATTAATTTAACTATACTTATTGTATTTCCAAACTTCCAAAATGTCAACAGGAAAACGCGAAAGAAAATCGGGAGTCTGTCTATTTTTCTCTGTGCAGTTCCAAAATCACAGGCTGGAAATCCCCCCACGGGCGCGGCAGGATATAACCGGCATACATAAGCGCCTCTCCGGTGTAACGCTTTCCGCCCACATCATATACCGCCTGCCCGTCCAGCCCCTGCAGGCGGATTTTCCTGCTGCGGCGGTTCGGCTCATTCAGGACCTGAATAAAAAATACGACGGCTTCCGAGCGGTCTTTTGAAACGATCTCGTAACAGTCATACGTATGGGTTTCCCGATAAGAGGCAATCCGGTAATAATCCCCGCCCTGGATCAGCGGCGCGTACTTTTTATACCGCGCGATCTGTGCCGGTATCCGTTCCTTTTCCTCCTCCGAAAGCGTTGTCACATCCAGCTCATAGCCGAACGTGCCCGCCAGCGCCACCGCCGCGCGCATATCGATCGGCGTCTCCCTGCCTACCGTATGGTTCGGGCTGCAGCAGACGTGCGCGCCCATGGCGGAAAGCGGATAAATCAGCGCCGTCCCCTCCTGGATCTGCAGCCGCTCCACCGCGTCCATATCGTCCGAACACCAGATCTGCGGGCTGTAATAGAGCATCCCCGCGTCAAAACGCGCGCCGCCGCCGGAGCAGTTTTCCAGCAGCAGATCCGGAAACTCCGTAAGCAGCCGCTCCTGCAGCGCATACACGCCCAGCGTGTGCCGGTGCGACGCCTCGCCCTGCCGGTCGGCCGGCAGATAACTGCTGCCAGGATCTGTAAGCTGCCGGTTCATGTCCCATTTTACATACGAGATGTCCGCGCTGCGCAAAACCGCGCTGATCTGCCCGTAAACATAATCCAGTACTTCCGGCCTGCTGAAATCCAAAACAAGCTGTTCCCGGCACAGCGACGGCTCGCGCCCGTTTAAGCGCAGCGCCCAGTCCGGATGCGCGCGGTACAGCTCCGAATCCGGCGAGATCATCTCCGGCTCCATCCAGATTCCGAATTTCATGCCAAACGATTTTACGCCGTCCACAAGCGTTTTCAGGCCGCCCTTTATCTTCTCTTCATTGACCGTCCAGTCGCCCAGGCTGCTGTTGTCCCCGTTCCGATGCCCGAACCAGCCGTCGTCCATCACGAGCATTTCAATGCCAAGCGCGGACGCCTCTTTTGCGATCGCCAGCAGCTTGTCCGTATCGAAATCAAAATATGTCGCTTCCCAGTTATTGATCAGAACCGGCCGCCTTATATCCTTATACGGGCTGCGGATCAGATGGTTCCGGTACAGGTCGTGGAATGTGCGCGTCATCCCGCCAAGCCCCCGGTCCGAATATACGAGTACGGCCTCCGGCGCCTGGAAGCTCTCACCTGCTTCGAGCTTCCAGCGGAAATAATCCGGATGGACGCCCATGACCATGCGCACCCTGTCATGCTGCGTATGCTGCGCTTTTGCCAGGAAATTTCCGGAATACACAAAATTCATGGCATACACTTCCCCGCTCTCCTGTGTGCAGGACGGCGTAAGCAGCGCCAGAAACGGGTGATCCTGATGGGACGACTCCCCGCGCACCGACTCGGTCACATAGCTGCCAATGCCGAGCGGAAGCCGCTGCATATGCCGCTCCCGCGCCCAGGATCCATGCAGGGACAACACCTCAAAATCTGCGTCCTCGATGTCCAGGCAGGCCGACAACACGCGGTCAATATATACCGCTCCCGTCCCGTTATTTTTTACGCGCACACTGCGCATAATGGCGTCGCTGTCCGCAAACACGCTGTAAGAGAGGATCGTCTGAACGCCCGTCGGCGCGTCTTCCAGCGTGATCTCCAGCGTCTCCGCCTGTCCGCCCCATGTGGCGGGCAGCCCGCATAATTTATCTTTCCCCGGATAAATGCGGTGGGAGCGGTAGGTAAGCTCCAGCCCCTCCTGCCCGCTTTCCGTTATGACGCCGATACAGCTCTCGCGGAAATCGCCCGTCCCGCCAAACGCATATTCCATCGGAAAACTGTCCAAAAAGCTGACCTTTTCCCGCAGGTTTACAGACGGCGTAAACGGCGGCTCGTCAATCCGCAAAAGGTAAGAGAGATCCGCGGCGGCATTCTCCAGCCGCTTCCCAAAGTAAACCTGCCCTAAATACTTCCCGTCCGCCAGGACCATGACATAACTCACAGACGGCGTATCCAGCTTAAAAAGATTTGTTTTTTCATTAAAAGTTATCATCCGCTTCCTCCCCTAATCTAAAAAGCCAAACGGCCCGTCAGAATGCAGAAACTGCATCATCAGATACGCGCCCCGCAGCGATACGCGTTCCGCCGCAAGTATCTCCTCTATTTTTTTGCGGTCTGCAAACAGGACTTCGATGTCTTCCGACGCTTCCATATACGCATCGGAAGGCGCCCCCGTCACTGTGCCGAATACCGCCGCGCTCGTCTCGTCCGTAAACCCCTGCCCCATAAAAAACGGCCTGCGGTAAAACGGCCTGCCGCCGGTATATTCTGTAAAATCCAGCCCCGTTTCCTCTTTCATCTCACGCCCTGCCGCCTCTCCTGCGGTTTCCCCGGCGTCGATCAGCCCTGCGGGCAGTTCGTATATATAATCGCCCACCGGATACCGGTACTGCCGGATCAGGACGAGGCGCGGGCTCTCTTCTTCCGTCGCCGCATAGATCACAATGCCCTCCGGCTCCAACGCCCCGGTGCGGATTTTTATATGCGACTCGTCATTGCGGGAAGCAAAATAGTAATCAAAATCCTTCCCTTCCCGGTCAATGGCATTTATATGGTATAAATTCAAAAAACGGTTATCCGTCTGTCTCTCAATCGTGTGATACCTTTTTCCCCGCTCCAAAACACCCGCTCCTTTTCCTGAAATCTGCGCGGCGCAGCCTGCCTATGCCAGCATGGCCGCCTTCAACGTTTCCAGCTTCTCTTCCGCGTCCTTTAATGACGCGCCTTTTACGCCGAAATAATATTTGATTTTCGGCTCTGTGCCGGACGGGCGCACACAGCACCATGCGTTGTCTTCCAGCTCATAATACAAAACGTTCGATTGCGGCAGCCCGGTCGCCGTAACCGCGCCTGTCGCAAGCTCCGTCCGCGTGTCCGCCTGGTAATCGCGCACAGCAAGCACACGCAGCCCGCCAAGCTCTTTTGGCGGATTTTCCCTTGCGGCGCTCATTTTCTCCCGAATCTGCCGCGCTCCGTCGATTCCCTTTAACGTCAGCGTCGCAAGCCCTTCTTTATAATAGCCGTATTTTTCATACATCGCAAGCATGGCGTCCCAGAGCGTTTTCCCCTGCGCTTTATAAAACGCCGCCGCCTCGCAGAGCATCATGACCGCCACACACGCGTCCTTGTCCCTTGCATACGTCCCGGCAAGGCAGCCGTAACTCTCCTCCAGCCCGAACACATACGAATACGCGCCATTTTGCTCAAACAGCCGGATCTGCTCGCCGATATATTTAAACCCTGTCAGCACCTCGATCAGCGCCGTCTTATAATCCGCCGCGATCACCTTTGCCATATCGGTCGTCACAATCGTTTCCACCAGCGCCGGATTTTTGGGCATTGTGCCGTTTAGCGTCCGCTCGCGCAGGATATATTCCGCGATCAGCATACCGGACATATTGCCGGTAAAGCTGATATATTCCCCGCTCACCGTATCCTTTGCATATACGCCGAGCCTGTCCGCGTCCGGATCGGTCGCAAGGATAATGTCCGCGTCTTTTTCCTTTGCCAGCGCGAGCGCAAGCGTCCACGCCTTTTCATCTTCCGGGTTCGGATATGCAACCGTCGGGAAATTCCCGTCCGGAAGCTCCTGCTCCTTTACGACATAGACCTGTTCAAACCCAAGCTCCTTTAAAACGCGGCGCACCGGAAGGTTGCCCGTCCCATGCAGCGACGTGTAAACGATCTTTATGCCGCGCGCCGCTTCCGCAATGATTTCCGGGTGGATGCTCTGCGCCTTTAACTGCGCCATGTACAGATCGTCGATCTCCGCGCCAATCGTATGGTACAGCCCCTTTGCCTCCGCTTCGTCCCGCCCCATGGTTTTTACCTGTGAAAACGACGTCACTTCCGCCACTTCCGCCAGAATGTTTTTATCGTGCGGCGGCGTGATCTGCGCGCCGTCCTCCCAATATACCTTATAGCCGTTATATTCGCGCGGATTGTGGCTCGCCGTAATGACAATGCCCGCGATACAGCCCAGATGGCGCACACAAAACGACAGCTCCGGCGTCGGGCGCAGGCTTTCAAAGCGGTACGTCTTTATGCCGTTTGCATTCAGGCAGAGCGCGGCTTCCTCCGCAAATTCCGGCGACATGATGCGCGAATCATACGCGATGGCGACGCCCTTTTCCTGCCCGTCCTGGGATAAAATATAATTGGCAAGCCCCTGTGTCGCCTGCCGCACCGTATAGATGTTCATGCGGTTCGTGCCCGCGCCGATCACGCCGCGCAGACCGCCGGTGCCAAATTCCAGCCGCCTGTAAAAGCGGTCTTCGATCTCCGCCTCATTCCCCGCAAGGGTTTTTAATTCCTCTTTTGTTGCGTCGTCAAAATACGCGTCCGCACACCATTTTTCATATTCTTTTTTGTAATCCATGTGTCTGCTCCTTCCCCGCTTTCATGATTTATTTTCCTTTTTCACAGAATAAATTCCAGAAACTGACAGGCCCGCTCTTTATTTTTCGTTCCCTGCGCAATGCCAAACACCGCCTGCTTTGTCTGCGCCCCGACCTTTGTATGCCAGCGGCTTTCCTCTCCAAGCCGGACGCCATAAGGCAGCGCCTCGCCCTGACCGGTCTCCCGATCCACAAAGCCGTCCGTCTCTGTTTCCAGCTCCAGATATCCCGCCGCTTCTGCAAAATCCGCGCTGCAGCGCGCGCGCAGCTCCAGCGGCAGTATTTCTTCCAGATCCTGATAAAACCCGTACCCGGCAAACTGCCGGAACACGTCCTCTCCCGCTATGATCACATCGATGGCCTGCGCCGATAAATACACCTCTAATTTTGACAGCCCATCTTCTGACATATAAAAGGAATCATCGATCAGGATCTGCCCGTCCGCTTCATCAAGCCCCATATATTCCGTAAGCTCCCGCTCCAGCGCTTCCCTTGCTTTTCTGTCCAACACTTCATCTACAACGGCGACGCGGAGCGCATAGCGCTCCCGCGGCCTGAAAAAAATCGTATATGCAAGAAAAATAACAACGCCGCACAATGCAGCCGCAGCAAGCGTTTTCATCAGATAATAATTGCAAAAATACTGTATTTTCTGCGCGGCGTCCATCTGTTCCCATTTCTGCCGCCTTGTCTGCGTATCGGCCTGATAGATCGCCGCGTTATCATCCAGCGCTGTCTTTTTCATCCTGATGCTCCTGTCTTTATTTTACAACCGTAAATGCCGGCTTTTTCGCCGAAGCTTTTACCGCCGTAATGTTGTCATAATAAATCGTCCCTTTTACGCCGCTTCCTGAAATGGCGTTGATCCAAAGCCCGAAGGACTGGATGTTTTTGCTGTCCGCCGCAAGGCCGCCCTTTGGATTGCCTTCCGTATCCCGCTGGCAGAATTCGGAA
>CANQQG010000021.1 GCA_947625875.1 uncultured Lachnospiraceae bacterium | reverse complement strand
TACACACCTTATCCTACTCATTTCTGACAAATATCCCTTTCTTGCTTATTACCCATTAAGTTTCCGAGACCACTCAACTTTATCCTGGCAGACAGTAAAGTTCCACACGTCTGTTATGCCTGAAGAACGCCACTATAAACAATACAGATTTTTCCGTTCAGATCATTTTATCAAATTCGTCTTCATCAAGCTGCTCTGTTTTCCCAGTTTTTACATTATAGCAATAATATTCCCATTCTCCATTTGTATAAAATTTGCTATAATACACCCGATATCCGGATATCTTATAAAAAAAACTCGCCTCAATGTTTCTTACAAGTGTTTTTTTATTTTTACCAGAAAGATCACAACACTTAATATTCCACCCCACAGAACTGGTATAATCCCAATTATCGTTCACTAATTCTGTATAATAAATTTTACTATCAGCAACATTCCATTCGCCCGCCTTTTTTGAAATAGTCATCCTTTTTCTTAATTTACAGTCATAGACATATAACGGTCCCATATATCCATCACCACCCGTATCTATCCAGAACATTAAATATTGTTTATGGCGGCTGACAATATTTCTATTTTTTACAATCAGCTTATGTTTTTTTGTACGAAGATCATATTGGTACACATTAGAAGGATCCCATCCAGCAACATAATACAAGCATTTATCGTAATACTCTTTCAAATAAGCAACATCATTCGCTCGAATTTTACACACCTTCCTTTTAGTCCGCTCCGCAATATTTACACGATAAATAACTGACTGATATTTATCAAAATCGTATTGTATATTCTCCAGATAATATAATATTTTTCCATCCGATATAAATTGGTAATCAATATTATATCCCGTCTTTGCTGAAGCCAAAACTTTCCGAGTCCCTGATTTTGTTCTGGAATATGTAATTTGATTTCTTTCTTCATTTAACTTAAAATAATATTTCCCGCATTTTGCATTCTCAATTTCATTTGCTCCTGCAAACCAATAATGTTTATATTCCGCAGCCGCCTGTACACGAACAGGCTTTACAAACACCCCTGCAAACATAAAAAATATTCCCAATACAAATACGTTTCTGAATAATCCTTTTTTCATAAAATCCATCCTTTTATAATTCAATGCTTGTTTATTATTGCCATCGCCAATCCATTACTGTTTCACAATCTTCGCCTTTTTGCTCAGACCACATGATGGCAGCAGCTTTTTATATCTGCTGTATGTCTTCGCCGGAACCTTTACGGTTACTTTTGCATATACGCCTTTAAACGCATCCGCATTCACTGTCTTCGTTGTCAGCTTCGTTGTCTTTATCGTGATTGCTTTTAATTTCGCGCATTTATAAAATGCCTGTTTCCCGATCGACGTCGTTTTTGCCGGGAGCGCAACCTTTGTCAGAGATGTACAGCCGCCAAACGCTTTTGCTCCGATTGTCCTGACATTGCTTCCTATAGTAATAGTTTTCAGCTTTGCGCAGCCATAAAAAGCATTCCCGCCTATGGACGTTACATTCGTTCCGACCGTCACCTTTTTTAACGACTTATTGTTTTTAAATGCATTTGCCGCGACAGACGTCACTTTATATGTCACGCCATCCAGCGTCACCGTCTTTGGTATCTGTACGGAAGACGCCTTTTTATCCGACGGAGCTTTATAGGCAATCGCGCCGCCCTTTCCGCTCTCGGAGGCTTCCTTCGTGACCTCATACACAGCCTTTGTGGCTTTATCCCTGATCTGGTCGCCTTTTTCATACGCTGTGGCTGTAGCTGGCGTCTGCGTCTGATTGCTCGTGTCAGAAGTGTCCTGTGGCTGTTTTACACTGTCCGGCTTGTCCTTGCTGTCTGACTTCTCCGCACTGTTCTTGCTGTCTGACTTCTCCGCATTGTCCTTACTTGTATCATTGCCCTTGTCCACGCCGCTGTCGCTGCCTGCGCTTCCCGCATTTTCCGTTCCGGCCGTATTGCCGCCCGTGCTGCCTGCGCCGCCTGTATTTCCAGCATTCCCTGTGCTGCCTGCACTTCCTGAACCGGTCATATTGCCGCTCGTGCTGCCTGCGCCGCCTGTATTTCCAGCATTCCCTGTGCTGCCTGCACTTCCTGCGCTGGCCATATTGCCGCTCGTGCCGCCTGCGCCGCTTATATTTCCAACACTCCCCGTGCCGCCTGCACTTCCTGAACCGCCTGTATTACCGCCTGTGCCGCCCACACCGTCTGATGGCTGCTGCGTCGGAGTCTCTTTTATGTTCACCGTCACCTTTACTGTCGCTGTCTTATTTCCCGCCCGGGCTGTAATGTTTGTCGTCCCCCTGCCTACAGCCGTAACAATCCCGTCCTTTACTGTCGCCACCGCTTTATTGTCACTCTTCCATGTGACTGCCTGTTCCGGCGCGACTGTCGCCGTTACGGTCTGGGACTGACCGCGTTCATTGAACGCAAGCTCCGCAGGGCTTACCGATATTGTACTTTTATAACTGTCGCCGCAAAGCGCACAGGTAACGGTTTCCTCTCCCGGCGCAGTGGCCTGGGAATGATATACATGTCCCGGACAGGTAACCGTCACTTCCACCAGAATATCGGTCACAGTTTCAAAATTATCGCTGTCAGCCGGTATATAGCTTACAAAATACGAATATGTGCCTTCCGAAAACAGCTTTGTGCCTTTATCGCTCTGCCATACAAAGCCATCCGGAAGCTCCACTGACCCGAGCTTACTTCCGCTGCTGCCTGCCAGCCCTTCCGGCACACTATATTCCGGAGCAGCCTTTTTAATCTCTATGGTCGCCGCTCCGTAAAATGTCTTACAGCCATCGCGCTCTACACGATAATCCACCTCATATGTCCCCGCGTCAATCATCTCCGGCTGCTCGTTTCTGTATATGCCATCATTCCCGGCATAGCTCACCCTGTCGCCGTCCACAATACCCTTCACTTCAATCTTTTTTGGCGTCTTATCGTAAACCGCCAAAACCTTTTCCGCAGAAATCCCGGTGATTTCTCCCAGCATAAGCTCCCGCAAGTCACAGCGCTCTATCACCTGCTTTCCTTCAAGATTCGGATTTTCCTGCAGCGCATAGCACAGTTTTCCATCCTGAATCGTAAATCCAAAAATCAACTGCTTGCCTGAAATCGAAGGCTCACAGACCTTCGTCACCGCGCCATCCGGATCATCCAGCCGGTATATGGCATCCCTGCCATTGAAATATAACCTGTCATTCTCCTTATCCAGATACATATACCCTGCCTTATAATTATTCCAAGTTGTATTTTCCGTATACAAAACAGTCGGAGATGAATTGTCCAGGAACGTCTTTTGCTTCAACAGGGATGTCAGCCTGGTATCACTGTTATATTTGCTGTAATACCATTCTCCATTCCAATAACAGAACGCGGATCTGACATCCGTCCAAAAACACATATCGTATGTATCGGAAACTGCTTCATGCGTCCCATCCCAGCCAGTATGCCCATGCTCTTCATCTGAAATTTCAGCATCGCTGAGCAGAAAATATGTATGCCTGACACGCCCAATACTGTCCCATGTAGGATCATCCCAAGTCGTATCCACATGATACCACTGCCCATCATCCAGCTCGACCATATTCCACGCATGATTCATCTCATCACTGGAAACGATGTCACAGGAAATCCCAAGCCTGTTTTCTACGATATAGGAATACGCCTCTGCATATCCTTTGCAAACCGCCACATGATTGACCAGTGCTCCATACGCAGTATACGAAACATCCGGTACTGTGTCAGCATCAAGATTCTCCTTATCGTATTCACAGTTTAAAATAAGAGCGTCATGCACAGCCAACAGCTTTTCCACATCACTCATGGAGTCCATCGTCTGCGCAACGATCCGGTCTGCCGCCTCCTCAAATTCCAGTCTTTGCTTTTTGATATTTTCCGCTGTATCATTATAGGTTAAAGTATATTTTGTTGTATATCCGGTTGATGTGCTCCAAGAATACTTCCTGCCACTCACATAAAATATCTCCGGATGATTATTTAAAATCTGACGATATACAGTTCCCGCATCATCCTTTGGGATATTATAAGCGGACACATCAATTTCCGTCTCCAGCTGCCGTATCTTTCCTACCAGATACTCTTCGAGCGTGAGCGCGGAAATCCTCATAATTCCATTGGAATTGCCCGGATACATAACGGTCGGTTCCTTATACAATTCCGGGTCATAACGGTTTTCTTCCGTAAGTGACACGCTCTCTGTCACAATCTCACTGTCTGCCTGCTGCGCAGAATCGTCTTCCTCTTGCCAGACAGCCTCACTTCCGGAAAGCCCGTCAAAAGTCTCTTCCGCCCGCACAATGCCCGGAAATGGATTTCCGAATACAACCAGCGCCGCTGACAACAAAATACATAGTCCTCTTTTTTTGTTCATAAAACCACCTCACTATAAGCTCTCCGATTCTGATTCCAACCTCAGTACCGGACATCCATCATTTAGATCCACTTTTTTTATTAACAGCTTCTGTTCTTCTGACTGCCCAACAGATGCCTGGATAATCAGCCACAACTTACCAACCCAACCTCTTACGGTATTCATCTTCATCAATCCGCTTTGATTTTTCAGTCTTTACATCATAACAATAATACTCTATTTCTCCATTCATATAATTTTTCCCAATCCCATCCGGACATATAGCATACGCTTCTACCTATTACCTTTTCCATACAAATCAATTTGCCAAACCGGCTTGTCCGCCCGCCTCATTGCCATTTGGAATGATAAATGTCCACTGCTCACTTGCAGGATCTGAGATCTTCAGGTCGTAATTATACTGAATTTTCTGAAAAGCATGATTCTGGTTTGCCTGCTCCCTCGTCTTTTTATACCAATAATAATCCCCCTGTCCTTTGCCGTAATTTTGAATCTCAACATCGACATCATAGTACCATGTCACGCCATTGACAACTGCATAATTCCATGCATGAGAAGCGCGTGTGCCGTTGCGGTTCAAATAATATCCCGAGCAGACGCCGGCGTCTATACCGACATGTTTACAAAGCAGGGCAAAAATATCCGCATGGTCGTCGCAGACACCGCTCCTGGTCTTCATATTCTCTTCCAGGAAATATCCCACATCATAAAAATACAGGATCTTATGTAACTTGTAGCTTTTAAGCGAGCTTTTTCCGTATTTTTTTATTTTTACTGCAAGCTTCTTCGTATTATAAAAAGCCTTACGTTTCGTAGTCATGTCATAATGAATATGCTTAAAATGCGTTGTCATATAATGGTAAATTTTCCTTACCTTCTCATCCGCCGGAGTTGATGACGTAACGCCTGCCTCCTGAAGCATACACTCCGCCAGATAATCAATCGTATCATTCCCCGTATAGACCGGCAGCTCTTTTGCCTGCGCCACTCCCTGCGTTCCCGACAGGGTTTTTGATGAAACTTTAAAACTCTTTTTGGCAGTTACCGGCTTTACCGTAAATTTCTCACCCGACGCCTTTTTATAAAAATAACACGCCTCCACCCGATAATAGCCATCCGGAACATAAGAACCGGCTTTCACGCCTGCCTCATTTTTCTTCGATGCCTTCCCATTCCAACGCAGCCTTATATAACCTCCCCGATCCGCCCGGTATGTTTTCTGATAAACATATTTTCCCCTGGAATTAACAATCCTGATCCGAAGCCGCGGACTTCCTTCATACGCATTCCATTTCTCCAACGATCGATCCACTTGAATCGGCATATATGCATCGCCACCCGGATGGAATCCCTTTGCGTTCACCGTAAGGTACAGATTATCAATGGACAGTTTGACCATGTGAGCATTAATCTGATACCAGACACTGGCATTTTTCATATCTCCATCCTGATAATACCGAAAATTCAGTTCCTGTGAACTGCGCCCATAGTCATCAAATTTAATTTTCTTCTCATAATCCAGACTTCCCTTATCAATGATCTTCGGTTTCAACACTTTTACTGACACACTGACTGCGGCATTCTTCTTTTTCACCAGAATGTCCAGACTTTCACGATCCATCTCAAAGTCATATCCCCCATAGGCATTTTTCTCCGCATATACGGACGCCTTCGCGGTATACCCCGCCGTCTTTGCCGTAATCGTCATAACCTTCGTGCCGCGCGGCGCGGCATCCGCTTCCTGTGTAAACATCCCTATGCCCAACACAAAAAACAAAACCATCAATAATTTTTTACATTGTGCCTTCATACGTAAATCCTCCTCTTGTCATGTTATCCCTGAAGCGCTTTCATGATTTTCTGATATTTCGTCTTTTCCATTTCCTTTAACAGATCGTCATAACCTTCAGCGGCTATTCCAACCCCATGATTGTCTATCCAAAGATAACCGCCTTCATATCTCGCCCAATGCCCGTTTTTATTCAGCATCTTTACCACGCTATTCAATCGGCTCTCAAAAACCGCATTCAGCTTAGCATACTTTTTCTCTATCCTTGTAAATGCTCTGGCAAATTTTTTATTCTTCATAATCCCACGATAAACATCCGGATGATGCACCTTGGCATAATACAGATAATGCAGAATATAATATTTAAATTCTGCATATGCCAGACGGTCAGATGCGCACATACCCGCATATTCAAGCCACCCGTCAGGCTTCTGCAGTTTAAAATACGGATACAGGCTCACACTTGTATTCATTCCCCAGCAATATGCCGTAAATTCATTCAGCAACCCATATGCGCCACACACATTCGCCGCAAGATTATCACTCGGCTTGCTTATATAGGTATCAAACCGGAAGGTGCGCAACTTTTTCGGCACTGACTTCGCCATTTCCTTTGTATGATAGACATCCGTATATTCTATCTGGATTGACTTTTTATTGCCGATATAAATTCTCTCCCCTGAATACGTACCATGAATATAATGATGGCATTCTTCATGTACGGCTGTTCCAAGAGCGTTGGATACCAGTGTATTCCCAAAATGCCACCATTGTGTAATATCCCGCCCATCGTCAATCGCTTCCTGCATAATATACGCCCCATCCGCATCATACGCATTTAATATCGCCATAATATTCTTTTGCGTGACCGCTGCATTTGGTTTTGGCATCTTTGCCGCTTGCACCGGCTGGCATAAAGCAAATACAACAGCCAGCAACAAAGACACGAACGCTGTAAACTTTTTCTTCATAACGGGTACCTCCTTCTTCTCACACCTACGCTTTACCAGCAGCAGTTATAACCATCCAGTTTATTACACATTATAAAACCTTTATATTCAGCCTCCATAATGGATCCCTTCAAACCAGTCACTATACATCTGAAAATTTTTTCTTGCTTTCCGCCAGCCTGTCCGATTTCCTTTTTTAAACTGATAATAAACCCTCCCGTCTTTTAGCAATCTGACTTTCGTAAGTTTTACCAGATCGCCTTTTTTAATACGGAATGCCACCTGTCTTAAATCTGTCTTTTTATAAAAGGCCAGACTTTTCACTGCACGAAATAAATTTTTGTTATCCTCATACCAAAGGCTTTTCACCTTTACAGCTGTAGGTGCTGCTGCGAAACGCCCATTTTTATATTTATACATCAATACAATTTCTATCGGGCCTATTTCTGATGGCTGCATAATCCAGGGAACCTCTATACTGTCCGAAGTCACTTTCGTCACATAGCTCCCTACTCCATTGGCTTCTATCAGATATTTCTGTGTCTTCAATGTCCCTACTTTTTTCAGCTTATGTGTCTTTGCAGAATATCTGTACAAATTGTTCAGGAAAATACTATTATCCAACCCACTAAAAAATATCTGCAGAAATTTCCTGTTTTTAGACATGCGGATGAATTGGCAATTAACACCCATTCCCTCATCATAATATGGGCTTTTTATCGTCAATGCCTTTTTTCCGTCCACATAAACCCTTACCTTTCCAAACTGCTCCTCATTTTCCCAATCCGGGCAAACTTCTATTTTATTTTTTTTGCCCGATGACGTCAGCGATTCGTAAAACGTGGAACTGCTCCCGCCATCAAAACATCCTTTTTCCTTTATCAACTTTTTAGACATCTGTTTTGCCGCCCAGACTTGCTCTACACCACAAGACATATTCTGTATTGCATTCACTGCGCCAAACATAACGCACAACGCCACAATAAAAACGGCACATTTTCTTACCGCATTCCTCACTACTAAATTTGCTTTCTCCGCCCTTTTCCGTTTTCCCATTTTCTCCATATCCTCCTCTTTCTGCGCCCGTCTTTTCTTACAGACATATTTGTAAAACTTTCAATTTCCAGACATATTATAACCTATAATGTCTATACATTCAACACATTTATTGTCAATATGCCAAAAGAATACATAAATAAACGCACATCCCTATAATATTTTCACAAAAATCCACTCTTCCGGCATTGCCGCCACACCAAACATCCGATTCATCCGGCCACGACCGTCCGCCTGTTTCACGCAATTGTGCCAACCACTCCTTGACAACACCGCCAACCCCGTCTATGATACAGATAAAGCCAAACTCCGGCAGCGCCGCATTTATTTTCAAGGGAGAATTATAACATGGGCAAAATGACCGTTTACCATGGCAGCTATCTCGCCGTAAAGCATCCAAAAATAATCAGGGGAAAAAACACCAAAGACTTCGGACCCGGCTTTTACTGCACGATCATACGTGAACAGGCGGAGCGCTGGGCAAAGAGATATGAAACGCCGGTTGTCACTGCTTACACCGTCCGCATAAACACAAACCTTAAAATATTGGAATTTCGCGAAATGACAGAAGAATGGCTTGATTTTATCATCTCCTGCCGCTACGGGAATCCGCATGACTACGATCTTGTCATCGGAGCAATGGCAAATGACCAGATTTATAACTATATTGCCGATTACATGGACGGCATTCTCACGAGAGAACAGTTCTGGACTATGGCAAAATTTAAATACCCCACTCACCAGATCAGCTTCTGCTCCCCCGCCGCCCTGCAATGCCTTACATTTATATCATATGAGGAGGTGTCCCATTGACCGGACGAGAAGACCAAAAAGAAAACGACCTGTTTTTTACGTGCAGCCTGATCGAATACATCGCGCGCAAAACAAAAAATAAAAGAAACGATGTGGCAGACGCGCTCGGCAAAACATTTATTTCCAAAATCTACGATTTAGCGGATGTCTACCACAGCGACAATATAGAAACTGTCAGCGAATATTTTATTGAAAAAGCAGGCATTCCGGAAGGAAACTTTGATAATGTGGCAGCGGCGCGTTATGCCGTTCCCAGCCACTGGGACATCGGAAAGATATACAAACGGCTCATTCTCGGAATCGCCAGGGAAAAGGGCCTGCCCATCATAGACGCCCTCTTTGAGGCCTACCACTCATTTGTCACTGACAAAATATCTGATTACAACAGCAGCTTTTATTACGACGCCCCGCAGAACATTTTAAACGCATATCTGTACGGAGTGATTGAATAACCAAAAACAAAGAAGGAGATAATCATGATTGATTTTGAAAACAACGCATTTAACAAATTAAGGAAAGTAAACGAAGACTCAGTGGCAGATGAATTCAGCCCTTTATTCATATCCGGCGAAACCCTGATCGGCGTTTACAAAGGCATCCGGGACTACGTAGCATTTACAAATAAACGGCTCATCACCGTAAATATCCAGGGCGTGACGGGCAGGAAAAAAGACTTCACATCGCTCCCGTATGCCAAAATACAGGCATTTTCCATTGAGACATCCGGGCATTTTGACCTGGACAGCGAACTGGAGATCTGGTTCAGCGGATTAGGAAAAATAACGCTGGAGTTTTTGGGCGCCAACGACATTCTGACGATCGGAAGGACGATCGGCGAGTACGCCCTGTAAAACACTTTTTACAGAACAATACGCGGGCGGTTGTTTCATCTGTCCAATTGTATGCAGACTGCACACCAATTTTCTATAGCTGTACGGTATAATCAAAATATCGACAATTTTCAAAGGAAGTATTCGATATGGCACAGAAAAAAATACTTGCAGCCCTGCTTGCCGGTGCTATGGCGCTGGGGCTGATTCCGGCTGTTTCGGCGGAAGCGGCAACAAATAAGGTATTGAAAGTACCGGTAAACTTCACAAATCCGGGATGGGAGGATGACTTAGACAGCGTTTCCAGATCACAGGTGGAATTATGGTCCAATGACCAGACCAGCCCAATCAGCGCTTATTCGGACAGCTATACTGTGAGCTATAAGCTCTATATCCCGCAGTCTATGCTCAAAGAAGGCTCCGTCGTCGGCGTGGACTCATCCATTGACTTTAATGATGCGTCTGAGGATGAATGGAAATGGGCCGGCTGGGCCAACTGCCCGCATATTGATTTCATCTATGACCGCGGCGAAGCAACTTATTGGGATGAGGCGTTGCAGGAAGACGTAAAAGCGGATTATGCAGCTGCCAAAAAGTCCGGCGGTTACTGGGTAATCGACTACTCCGCCAGGACCGAGGGCTTTCAGGTTGGCGATGCGCCGTCCGACGCAAGCAAGGCTTCTGCCGTCGCTGTAGGATTGACCATGAACATAAAGGGGATTCTGATTTCTTCAAAGGACGCCGTTTATGTGGACGATGTCAGAATTACCAAGCCAGACGGCACGACCGTTTATAATCAGGACTTTAACGGATCTGCCAAAGACGCAGGCTCAATCAAACTGGCCCCAAAGACGGCAGAATCCGATCCGAGCGAAGCTTTTAAAACCGTCACGCTTCCGGCCACAACCAAAAAGACGCTGACCGTTTCCAAAAAATCCCTTACGGTAAAAGTCGGCAAAAAGACAACGATCAAAGCGACCGCAAAACCGGCCGCAAAGATCACCTATAAGTCTTCCAACAAAAAAGTGGCTGCGGTTAATTCCAAGGGCGTCGTAACCGGAAAGAAAGCCGGAAAAGCGACGATCACCGTCAAAGCGAACGGCAAAACCGTCAAGGTTACGGTTACGGTGCAAAAGAGCCAAAAGAAAACGAACGGGAAGTGAGTGGAAAAAGGGACGCCCCGCGGTCAATGTCATTTCGTTAAGGCATTGGCAGGGGCGTTTTCTCCGGAGCAGGGTATATAGAGATATCTGCCTTGCTCTTTTCTTCCATATCCAATGACCTTTTACCTGCATTATAAAGCCGCAACTCTCCCATGCTCCATCTCATATACATTATCGCAAAGCGCTTTGATATCCTCCGCAGAATGGGATGACAGCAGGATCGTCTTTCCCGCATCCTTCCACTTCAACAGATATTCCCGCATTTCCTTAACCCTTTCCTTATCCAGCCCGTTAAAAGGCGCGTCCAGGATCAGGACTTTCGGGTTTTCCATGTTTTCCCGTTTTATTTTGAATCGAAGCAGGCAGCGACAGGTTTTTAAAACCCGAATAATAAGGAATCAACCCTACCAGACGCCGCTGCAGCCCTATAAATCAAATCTGCGGACTAAATGCCCGCCCGCCGCCAGCAGGATAAAGATCCATGCCGCAAAATACGCTCCCGAAGCCCAGACGGGAAAGACGGGCTCCCGAAAATACTCCGTATAATGAATCCACAAAACAGAATGCGCCATCGGCAGGAGCCACTGCAGCGGCGCATGGACCGACATGAGCGCCGCAGCCAGGGAAACCAGCCCGCCGCATACCAGAAATCCCGCCCGCTTCAGCTTTAGCAAAGTAAAAACGAGCAGGATAAGCCCGAGCAGGAACAGGTGCGCAAACACAAGCGCAAAACTCAGAAACGCCGCATCCCGGACACAAAACTGGTTATACAGGTTTTCGGGCAGAAGCTGTACGGCAAAGCTGTTATATTCCTCCGGAAATACGGAAACGAATTTTGTGGCCACATCGCTCCACTCACCGCCCCAAAAGCAATGCCCGGATACGGAAAGCATACAGCCGGCAGCTATGGCGGACAAAAAAGTAACAGCCATAAGGAAAAGCAGCGCCACCTGCCCTGCCAGCCAGTTCACCCGCCCGACCCGGCACAGCGCAAAAAACGTATCCGCGCCTTTTTTCGGATAATCCGCAATCAGGGCAAGAAACGCAAGCGGCAGGATCAGCAGGATCTGCCCGGAATTTGCAAGCGCGACGACAGGCTCCAGCGCATTCAGCGGCGCTCCCATCCGCGCAGCGTTATTCAGCAGCGGCGCGACCGCATAGTTATAAATAAAAACGATAAGGATTGCCAAAATCAGCATATGCGTATGCAAAAGCCATTTTTTATATTCGATCAGCGCAAAAGAAAGCGCCTTTCTTATGGAAAACCGATGCGCCATCCTATTCCCCCCTGTCCGTATGGCTGTTCATGGCCAGCGCAAACAACGCAAACGCGGCGATAAAATACAGTATGTTGATCACGATAACCTTCCATCCCGAACCGTCCGGCTGGCCGCCGACCGCCCAGGCGATGGCTCCGGGAGCAAACAGCCCTGCCATATCCGCAAACTCCGGCATCTTGCTCTGCGCATACCAGACCAGCCTGTCCCACATATAAAAAAGCAGAAACGGAACGCATAAGATCACATAAACGTCCTTACAAAAAGAGCTGATCACAAAAGCGGGCAGCGCGTACAATGCGCCCAATACAAAAAAACGCACAAACAACAGCGTGAGCGTCCCCGCATAACCGTATGGCATGATCCAGTCCAGCGTCTCCGCATCCACCTGATATGACAGAATTGACGGGAACGCCAGCTTTAAAACCAGTCCGTAAACCGCCGCCCCGCAGACAGCCGCTCCGCCTGCGGATATCATTGCCGCTAAGAATTTTGCCAGATAATACTTTCGCCGCTCTGTCCTGGCCACCGTAAAGCGGATCATGCCGGAATCGCGCTCCGCGCAGAAACTGAACATAAACGGGAACGCGGCGACCAGCGGCAGAAACAGCGCCGTATAGCCCGACGTCAGCGCGCCCTTAAAAAGCATATACGCGGACAGGCTTGTATCCGCGCGGATAACCTCGCGGTCAAGGGAAACCATCGCCTCCAGGACAGTATATGGCTTCATCGTCTCATCAAAATATGCATTTGCAGAAAAACACAAAGCGCCAATCGCCAGAGCCGCGGCCGGAAATCCCTTCTGGCAAATCGCTTTTTTCAATTCACAAAACAGTATCCGCATTTTACCCCTCTTCCCAAAGAGAATCTTCCGGCCTTTGCGTATACATATGCACGCAGTTCCCATTCAGGGCGTCCACGTACATAAACTGGAGGCTCCCGTTCACCTTATCGCGCACCTGGAACGACCAGCACGGCCGGATGCTTCGCGCAGTCGGACGTTCCTTCACGCTCTTGGACTCATATACAAACGCAATGCTCTCAACGCCAAACGCCACATGCCCCGTCAGCTTTTCACTTAAGATTTTGGCCGCGTCAGCCAGCGGGAGGATTCTGTCTGAACAATCCACTTCTTTTACATCCCCATTCGTACACATAAACGGATCCTGCGCACCGTTTACCTTATCTGTCTGCACCATATACGCTATCCCCGGATAATTATCATAGGAATCTTCGGAAACCGGAATTGTATGCAGGGCAAAATCCCCGGTTTTCATAGGGTTCGCACCAAAGATTACACCCTTATATTCCGGCATGACCCGCATGCTGTACCCATAATGGCCGTCCCCCATATCCACAACCAGGCATCCCATCACCCTTACAGGAAACGCTTTCCCGTCTGCACAGCACAGTCCGCGGGACGCAATGTCATTTAAAAATGCTTCTGTAGACGCCACCGCATCCCGGACGGACATCTCCCCATCCAGTAGTTGGTAAGTGTCTTCCGATCCTAAATCTGGCAGCCCGTAATATTTATAAACCGGATTATTGTCTGTCAAAAAATACTTTCCGGAAATATTTACGGGATAGCCATTATATTTTTCCGCCACACCGTCCCGATATCCAAGGAACTCCCCCGACAATGTAACTGCAAGATACCATTCCGGCGTATCGGTCATCAATATCCAGAAATCATCCTCTCCATTTCTTTTCCCTTCCACATTCTGTATATATTCTTGTACTGTCGGACAGGAATATGGATACTTATCCTCATGAAAATCCTCATTACAAGCCACGCGGAACTCATATGCCTTCTCCTCTTCCGTCAGGCGCCCCGGAAGCAGAAAATCAAACAACTCAGAAAAAAAAGGCTGCGCCTCATCCACAGTTATTTCCCGGCTCTCCTCCAAAGACAACTCATAGACCTCTGTCATAGTTTCCGGAAAATAAAAGCTCATGGCGTCATCCGGCACAAGGTTTTTGTATTTTCCATCCCTCAATGCCTGTATATCATCCTCCAGCGCGGACCGGACATCCGCAATCGGCGTCAGTGCAACGTCATCCGCTTCCGCCGTATCCGTCTCCCCGGCCTGCTTCCGCTCCGGCCCATGCGGCTGTTTACCCCCGCAGCCCGTCAACAGCGCTGCACAAAACATTACAATCACAATACCATATATTTTTCTCTTCATCCGACATCCCCCATTATGCGTTATCAAAGCCCCGCCACAGTTGCTTTAACGCTCTGCCGCCTGAGTACATTGTTGCAAAAAAATTATGAAGATTCAAGCAGGGAAACCTTTAAGATTTTCTTAAGTTTCGGCCTGTATCCGTTTTTTCGCATAAAAAGTATGCCCCTGTCAGAATATGCTTTCAGATTACAACCATCGCATCCTGTCAGGGACATATACATCTTTTTTCATCACTTTTTCTCGGTTCGCCCTGTGGCGTTGGTCTGATGTTGTCGCTCATTGTTCCTCCTTAACGGCAAAAAAAATAGAGCATATAGATTTCGGTTTCTATATGCCCTAACGCTACCTTATTTTTTTCTGATTGATATGATTGATTATGGCAGGAACCGGAAGGTTTGACTTATCATCCACTTTCCAGATATTCAAGCTGTCTCACCTCCCTTTGCGCAAAAAACAGCACCTGAACCGTTTTGGCTTAGACTCTGTGATCCCGTTATCCCTTATTCAATTTTTTAACCTGTCATACAGTATTTCTTCTTCTCCGGTTGAAAGAATCACTTTCTTCTTATAAAGCAAAGTCCATGACGCCTGGTTCTTTGTGTAATCCATTTTATCCTGTGGGAAAAATGAACGGCAGAAATATCTTCCTTCCTCTCCGTTCCCTGTCAGAAACAAAAAAATATTTCTTCCTTCTGCATTGTTTTTCATAATATAATCCGCTTTGATAACCGAATAAGCATTGAGCTTCCTGTTATACTTAAATATCGTATCATTGCTGTCAACCATGCTTTCCAGAAGTGGGAGCATATCCACCCTGTCTGCGATTCTGTAATACAGGTCAGATGACTGGATCTGCTCTGCCGTTATCCGACGTTCCCTTATGGCATCAAATATCTTCCCTCTGTCATGAGCCAGCTCTGGCCTGTCTGTCAGATATTGAAGCCCCATTAGATGGAAACACTCTTTTTTGTCAAAATTTATCTGTAATGAAACAGATTTATTTTTTCTTCCCAGCACTAAATGGTATTCTTTATCCAGCAGTTTTCCAAAAGCCTCCACGCAGTCATACACATTACGCATCAGACTTACCTCTTCCTTTTTGAAACAGGAAAAGCCCTGCTTTCGCAGAGCTTTTCCTGACGTTTTCTTTCAACTGCTTATGCATAAATTGCATATGCAGTCTATCCAGAATGCGGTAAACGTCAAACCCATTCAAAGCTCGTAAGGCACTGCCCTCTGGCGCAACGCCTTATATCAACGCTTTGACTGACACTCAAGTTGCCCGTCTTTATTATTATATTACGACAGACGCTAAAATATGTCAACCGGAATTTTCGGGGAACACGCATCTTTTAATTATACAAAAAACGCTTATCTTTAGAATAAAATATGATCACGCACCTGCCCGTTTTCTTGGGAATATGGTACACTCCGGCGTCATATTTCATAAGCAAACCCTGATCGCAGAGCTTTTTCAGCTGCTGGTTCAGCGCTGATTTTGACCGTCCTTTTCGTTCCAGGTCCGAAAAGAAAATCGGTTCTGCTTCTTCATAATGTTCCCGTATATACTCATAAAGCATAGGCTTGTCTCCTTAACGTTTTAGAATATATTCCAAAACTGAAAATGTGTCAATGATATTCTTCCACGCATACGCCCTGTCCATACAATCACCGTGCGCTTTTACTCCTCATACTTCACCTCAAACAGCGCCTCGCCGTATTCCTTTTCCAATGTTTCAAGCGCCTTCATATCTTCCCGCATATCAGGGCTCACAACGACTTCACTGAGATTTGGCATGGTAAAAAGCGGCGACAGATCATCGATATCGCAGTGTTTCATTTCCAGAAACCAGACGTCCTCGCGCCCCGCAAGGGCGGACAGGTCGCGGATTGTGCTGTCACTGATGATCAGCGATCCCACGTCGGATACCCCGCGAAGGCACTCCAGATCCATCTGTCCGGTCCAGCCAAGCGCCAGCCTGCTGACGTGGAGCCCGTCCAGGCAGCCCGTCAGATCCGGGCCTGCCAAAACCTCCAGATCCCGGAGATCGTTCAGCCCTTTGAGCGGACTTCCGTCACATTTACTTGTATACGACAAATTCAGATCCATGACGGCAGGCCAGGTGCGAACCGGCCCGATATCGCCGATGTGATTCCCCATCAGCAAAACTGTCTCAAGCAGCGGTTTATCGGACAGCGGCGAAAGATCGCGGATTTTATTTTCCTGCATGCAAACCCGCTCCAGCTTCTTTAACCCGCGAAGCGGCGAGAGATCCTCCACTATCGTTGCGCTGAGATAGAGGTGTTGGAGATTTTTCATGTAAGCGAGGTCCTCTATGCCCGCAGTAGTCCCGCGAAGCCGTTCGCTGGTCGCATACCATGCGTTTAACGCGGCATAATAGGCGTCCTCATCGGCGTACGCCCGATCCTGAAAAATATACAGCGCGCGGACGTCACCCAGATCCTGCCTGGTCAAAAAACCGTTTGGTTTCTTCAGCGACAGCCGCACGGCCTCCTCAATCAGAGGCTCTTCAAACCGGTAGGGCAGCGCACGATACAAAAAAAGCGGACAGGCGACGGCAAGCGCCAGAAAAATGGCGGCGACTCCCGCCGCTATAACCCCCTTTTTCCTTTTCCGAACATATTCCCGCGTCGTCTTCCGAAGCGCTCTGAGCAGCGCCGCATCGTCCTGATACCGCCTGTCCGGCGCATAAGCGCAGCTTTTCGCGGCGATCCGCTCCAGCGTAAACTGCGGATTTTGTATCGGCTCCTCTTTTCCCGTCAGGAGCCACGAAAGCACGACGCCGAAAGAATAAATATCCGAGCGGATATCCGTCTGCATAAAACCGTACTGCTCCGGCGGCGCGTAATTTCTGGTGCCGCAGAAAACGGTGTCCGATCCGCTGCCCTCCTTATAGAGCCTGCTGATGCCAAAATCGATCAGCACAAGGCTTTTGTCCGCCCGGATGATGATATTGTCGGGCTTGATGTCCCGATGGATGATGACCGGATCCGATTCATGCAGAAATTTCATGGCTCCTGCCAACTCCGTGGCGATCCGGACAATCTCCTCCCGCGAAAGAATATTCGTCCTGGCATATTCCGTCAGCGTGACCCCCTCTACATATTCGCGGATGATACAGCAGCGCCTCTCGTTTTTGTATTCATCCCCGTAATGCGGCACAGACGGGCTGCCGATTTTTGCGGCCAGAGCCGCAATTCCGGTCTCAAAACCGCCCTCATTCAGATAGCATTTTGCCACATGTAAAGTCCTGTCCGCCTTTTTCTGCACCAGCAGCGTATCGCAGTATTCCGCGGCGTTCAGGCGCTCGATGATGGAATAATGCTCCAACAGCTCTTTTGGCAGCGCAGCCTCATAACCCGTATCAAATTTCTCCATAAAATCCTCTTTTACACCCACGATCATACCCCTCCGAGCAGCGGCAGATCCACAGACGCCAAAAGCTCCTGCACTTCCATCGTATTCATTCCGTGCGTGAGCGCAAACATGCAGGCCGCATCCCTTTTAATCCGCGGATACAGGGGATTTTTGCCTGATTTTTTAAGCAGATCCTGCGTGTCGTCAAGGGAAAGCCCCATCCCGACCGCGATCTGCAACAGTTTGTCCCGCGAAGGGACTCTTGTGCCGTTAAAAATCTGATAGCCGTAAGTCCGTTCGATATGCGCCCGCCGGATGGCCTCGGTCGGCCGGATGCCGCACTTTCTGCACAATGCATTTAAATAGTCCGAAACAGAGATTTCTACAAATTCACCGCTGTTTTTCTCCATCACATCCGGAAAACTGTCTGCATGGGAAATCCTGCCCTTTAACGTATCTGTCGTTATCGCCATAATTTAACCTCTCCGCGCTTTTATCACCAAAAATATTTTAGCAGTTCCGCGCTCCAAATACAAGCGGCGCCTGAAACCAAAAACAGCAAAAAGAAACTGCGCAAAATGCATTCCCGCACTTTACACAGTTCCTTATCAGTTTCACGATTTATGCAAACGGATTTTCTGTCGGGTAAGGGAGGCCGGCAGGCCGGTTATAGCCGATCTCGCTCACATCCACGCCGATATACTTAAATACCTCAAAAAGTTCTTTTCCATAATGCCCGAAAGCGACCGCGCCATGATGCGGGTAATTCTTTTCGATCAATACGTGGCGGTAAAACCTTCCCATCTCAGGGATTGCAAACACGCCGATTCCGCCAAAGGACTTCGTTGCCACCGGAAGGATCTCGCCCTCCGCCACATACGCGCGCAGAATATTATCCGCCGTACTCTGCAGACGGTAAAACGTGATGTCGCCCGGAACGATATCGCCCTCTAATGTGCCCTGCGTCACTTCTTCCGGCAGGCTTCTCGCCATGATCATCTGATTCTTCATGCTGCATGCGGACAGCTTGCTGGAGCAGGTATTGCCGCAGTGGAATCCCATAAAAGTATCCGTAAATTTATAATCAAATTTGGATTCAATGGACTCCTTATACATATCCTTCGGGACAGAATTATTGATGTCAAGCAGCGTTACGATATCGTCGCTTACCGCCTGTCCGATAAACTCACTCAGACATCCGTAAATATCCACCTCGCACGATACCGGAATGCCCCTGCCCGTCAGGCGGCTGTTGACATAGCATGGCACAAAGCCAAACTGCGTCTGGAACGCCGGCCAGCATTTCCCCGCGATCGCCACATACTTACGGTAGCCCTTATGCTCCTCTACCCAGTCGAGCAGCGTCAGCTCATACTGCGCCAATTTTGGCAGGATCTCCGGCTTGTTGTTCCCGCCGCCAAGCTCCGCCTCCATATCCTTTACGACATCCGGAATGCGCGGGTCGTTGTCATGTTTATGGAACGCCTCAAATAAATCCAGCTCTGAATTTTCTTCGATTTCAACGCCCAGATTATACAGCTGCTTGATCGGCGCGTTGCAGGCCAGGAAATTCAGCGGGCGCGGCCCGAAAGAAATAATCTTCAGGCCGGAAAGCGCGATGATCGCGCGCGCGATCGGCACAAAATCATGGATCATCTTTGCGCAGTCCTCCGCGTCGCCCACCGGATATTCCGGAATATACGCCTTCACATTGCGGAGTTTCAGGTTGTAGCTCGCATTCAACATGCCGCAGTATGCGTCGCCGCGCCCGTCGATCAGATCGCCCTGCGTCTCCTCCGCAGCGGCTACGAACATTTTCGGGCCTTCAAAATGCTTTGCCAGCAATGTTTCCGAAATCTCCGGGCCAAAATTCCCGAGATAAACGCAAAGCGCATTGCACCCCTGCTCCTTAATGTCAGCAAGCGCCTTTACCATATCCGTCTCGCTTTCAATAATGCAGACCGGACATTCATAAATATCCGTCCCGTCATACGCCTTCCGGTAAGCTTCTGTCAGGGCCTTTCTCCGGTTGACCGCCAAAGACGCCGGGAAACAGTCCCTGCTTACCGCTACAATGCCGATTTTTACTTTTGGTAAATTCTCCATGTTCTCTCTCCTCCTTAATTTTATGGTTGGTTTTGTATTGTCACAGTCCGGCTGAACTGACCTGCTCAGCGGATCTTTTTAAACAGCTCCCGGCAGGCAGGATAAATCTCCCGGAACTGCTGGTAACGCGCTTCATATTTTGCAACAAGTTCGGAATCCGGCTCTTCCGTATCCACAACCTTTACGATCTTCTCCGCCGCTTCCTCCACACTCTCATATTCGCCGCAGGCCACCGCCGCCAGCATCGCGCCGCCGAGCCCCGGCCCCTGCTCGCTTTCAATCATGTCAACCTTTACATTCAGGACATTTGCAATGATCTTTCTCCAGAGCGGGCTCTTCGCGCCGCCGCCGCAGATCTTTGTCCGCTCCGGCCGAATCCCCAGCGCTTTTGCGACCTCAAAGGAATCCCGCAGCGCAAACGCAACGCCCTCTAAGACCGCCTGCGTCATATCCGCCCTCGTCGTGTCCATCGTCATGCCGATAAACGTCCCTCTGGCGTCCGGATCATTGTGCGGCGAACGTTCGCCCATCAAGTACGGCAGGAAATACACATGGTTTTCCCCGAGATTACGGATCTCACGCTGTTGCGCGGCATAATCGTCCGTACCAATGATCTCGTCCATCCACCACATATTGCAGGAAGCCGCCGAGAGCATACAGCCCATGAGATGGTAATGCCCGTCTGCATGGGCAAATGCGTGAAGCGCATTGTGGGAATCCACGCGGAATTTTTCTGACGAAATAAAAACCGTCCCGCTCGTGCCAAGCGAAATATTGCACCTGCCGTCTCCGACCGTTCCCGTCCCGACCGCGGCCGCGGCGTTATCCCCCGCGCCCGCAGCGACAACCGTCGTCTCCGGGATGCCAAATTCCTCCGCGATCTCAGGCAGAACCGTCCCGACCGGCTCATAGCTCTCAAAGACTTTTGCAAGCTGCTCTTCCTTCACGCCGCAGATCCCGCACATTTCCTCCGACCAGCGGCGGTGTTCCACGTCAAACAGCAGCATGCCCGAGGCGTCCGAGACGTCTGTGCAGTGTACGCCGGTGAGCCGGTATGCGATATAATCCTTTGGCAGCATGATCTTTTTGATCTTTGCAAAATTTTCCGGCTCATGCTTTTTCAGCCAGAGCAGCTTCGGCGCGGTAAATCCGGTAAACGCGATATTCGCCGTATACTTTGAGAGCTTTTCCCTGCCGACCGCATCATTTAAGTATGCGCATTCCTCCGCAGTCCTTCCGTCGTTCCAGAGAATCGCCGGGCGGATAACCCGGTCATTTTCATCCAGAATCACGAGCCCATGCATCTGCCCGCCGAAACTAATGCCCGCCACCTGGCTTTTATCCGCATCCGCCAGCAGTTCTTTCAGCCCCGCCGCCGTCTGTCCGTACCAGTCCTCCGGCTTCTGCTCAGACCAGCCCGGATGCGGGAAAAAGAGCGGATACTCCTTTGAAACAGTTTTTTGGATCGCGCCGCTCCCATCCATTAAAATCAGCTTGACAGCCGACGTCCCCAAATCAATGCCTATGTACAGCATAACAGCCTCCTTATTTTTCGATTGACAGTTCCACTTCCGCCGGACGTGCGCCCGTCAGTTCCGCGCTGCGCGCATCCGGCTGTGAGAACCCAACATAAAACCGGTACCGCGTCCCGGCCAAAATCCGGTTCCCCGCGTCATCTACCGCCTGGAACGCCGTCTCCGGGATTTCCAGCGTCGTTTCTTTCTCCTCGCCCGGCTCCAGATGGACGCGCCGGAACGCGCAGAGCGATGGGTGCGGCGTATCAAACGCGGAATCTTCTTTTTTCACGTATACCTGCAGCACGTCATCCGTTGCATATACCCCGTCATTTTGGATCTTCGCCAGAATATGGCGCGTATCGGCCGCCTTTGCCTCTGTGACGCGGCAATTTCCATACGTCAGCCCATACCCGAACGGATACTGCGCCTTATGCTCCATATAGCGGTATGTCCTGCCTTTCATCGTGTAATCCGTAAATGCCGGAAGCTCTTCCAGCGTTTCATAAAAAGTGACCGGAAGTTTTCCCGATGGGGACTGTTCGCCGAATAAAATCTCTGCGAGCGCGCTGCCACCCTGTCCGCCCGGATACCAGACCTGCAGGATCGCCGCGCAATGCCCGGACGCATAGCTCAGATCCAGATCGCTGCCCGCCATCATGCAGAGAATGACCGGCGTCCCCGTCTGCGCTGCCGTTTCCAGCAGACATTGCTGTGACTTCGGCAGCTGCAGGCTTTCTTTATCGCCGGACGCATAGCTGTTGCCCGTATCGCCTTCCTCGCCCTCTAAGGTTTCATCGAGCCCCAGGCACAAAATGACAACGTCACTGCTCTCCGCCACGATCTGCGCTTCCGCGAGCCTGTCATTTTCCAGCGCGATCGGCTCCGTCCGGTCGCGGAACAGGTCACAGCCAACCGAAGTGAGCACACGCACATCATCGCCCAGATAGCGCAGCAGGCCCTCCTGCACCGTCACAAAATCAGAAGCCGTCCCATGATAATTGCCGATCAGCGCCGCGCGGCTGTTTGCATTCGGCCCGATCACGCCAATGGTTTTTAATCCCTCTTTTTTCAGCGGCAGAATGCCGTCATTTTTTAACAGGACAAAACTCTCCGCCGCAGCCCGCTTTGCCAGCGCAAGATGTTCTTTGCACTCGATGACGTCATATGAGATATGGTCGTATTCGCTGCCGTCAAAAAGGCCGAGCAGGAAACGCGTCGTATACAGGCGCACCGCCGCCTCTGTGATCGTCTCCTCCGTCACAAGCCCGTCTTCATACGCGCCCAGAATATGCAGATACGTCACGCCGCAGTTTAAGTCACATCCGGCATTGATCGCCATAGCCGCCGATTCGCGCGGCGTCTTTGTCACCATATGATGCTCATGGAAATCGCGGAGCGCCCAGCAGTCCGAGACAAAATGCCCTTCAAAGCCCCACTTGCCGCGCAGCGTATCCCGTATCAGCGTATTGCTGCCGCAGCATGGCTCTCCGTTTGTGCGGTTATAAGCGCCCATGACCGCTTCCACTCCCGCCTCTTTTACCAATGCCTCAAAAGCGGGCAGATAAGTCTCTTCCATATCCTTTTTGGAAGCCTGCGCGTCAAACTCATGCCGCAGCGCCTCCGGCCCGGAATGCACCGCAAAATGCTTCGCACAGGCAGCCGCCTTCATCGTCTCTCCGTCTCCCTGCAGCCCCTTCACATAGGCAACGCCCATCCGGCCGGTCAGATACGGATCCTCGCCGTACGTCTCATGTCCCCTGCCCCAGCGCGGGTCGCGGAAAATATTGACATTCGGCGCCCAAAAAGTAAGCCCTTTATAAATATCGCGGTCGTTCAACCCGGTCCATGCGTTGTATTTTGCGCGCCCTTCCGTCGCAACGGCATCTCCGATCCGCTCCACAAGCTCCGTATCAAAAGAAGCCGCCATCCCGATCGCCTGCGGGAATACCGTCGCCTGTCCCGCGCGCGCCACTCCATGCAGCGCCTCGTTCCACCAGTTGTACGCCGGTATCCCCAGACGCCTGATCGGCGGCGCGTCATACCGAAGCTGGCTCGCGCGCTCCTCCAGCGTCATCTGCGCGACCAGCTCCTCCGCTTTTTTCCTTGCTTTCTCTCTGTCCATACCAATCCCCCTTCCGTCGTTTTTGTTTATTATAATAAAAATCTGTCTTTTATTCAATCAATTTTTCAGCAAAATTCCCAAAAACCGTCAGCGCGCCGGCGTACAGGAAAAATAGAAAAAGTCCGCATGGTTTTCTGACGCTTTCCCATTTGCGGAGGCATACATGCCGACCGTACAGCCGGTAAAACCGCCCGCCTCTTCCGTACTTAGCTTCCGCAGGTCGATATCCCGCGCCACCAAATGCCAGGCGCCGTCCATCCGGCAATAAAACTCCGCCCTCTGCGCGCGGCAGACCATCCGCAGCTCTGTAATGCCCTCCGCAAGCGGCTGTGCGGCGCAAAGGCGCTCCCCGCCTTTCGTGCAATACAGCAAGGCCGCCTCCTGCCGCCCTTCTGCGCAGCGCCTTACAAAGCGCAGATGGCTGTTTTCATCGCAGACCATCGCGATCCCGGCCTCTTCTCCCTCGGCGGGCGCAAACCGAAATACGGCGTCCGTACAAAAATCATATACGCTCTGCCTTACTCCTATATAGGCGGGCGTCCCCCGCCCGGCCAGCTTTTCAGCCGCCGTATACAGGCGCAGGCAGCCCTCCGTTTCACACAGCCTGTAAACATCCGTCCCCGCGCTCCGCAACGTCATAAAGCCGACGGGAAGGGTTTTCCGGTAAAAATGCCAGGAAACCTCCTGCGGCATTTTATACGCCGGTTCTCCCGGAAGCGCCACCGATTCCTCCAGCTTTCCAATGCCCGGATTGATCACAGGCCAGCCATTCTCCCAGCGCACCTTCGCAAGATACGTGTCCCTTCCCGTATTTCCATAGCCTCCGACGCGCCGGGTTCCCAGCATGACGATATACCAGCCGCCTTTCCCGTCCTCGACCAGATCCCCATGCCCCGCCATCACGACCGGATAATCCGCGCCCAGATGCCGATGGGAAAAGATCGGATTGCAGGGGCTTCCCTCATACGGGCCGAACACCTGCCTGCTGCGCGCCGCGCAGACCGCATGTTCCATGCCGGTGCCACCCTCCGCATGGATCAGGTAATAAAAGCCGTCCTTTTTATACAAATGCGGGCCCTCCGGCCAGATGCCGTGGTGCAGCGCGCCCTTCCAGATCTTATGGCTTTCGCCGGTCAGCCGCATAGTCTCTATATCCAGTTCCTGCGCCCAGATCTCCCAGTCGCCATTATACCGGACGCCCTTTTGGTTCGGCCGCGTCCCGACATAATAACAGGTTCCGTCGTCGTCAAAAAACAGGCTCGGATCGATCCCCTGCGCCGCTTCGCCCAGCTCATGCGGCTCAGACCACGGGCCGTCCGGCGTATCCGCCGTCACGATAAAATTGCCGCCTCCGGAAATATTGGTCGTGACCATATAAAAAACGCCATCCTGATAGCGTATCGTGGGCGCAAAAATGCCCTCTGAGTGCCCGCACCCTTCCAATACAAGCTGCGACTCGCGTTCCAGCGCGTTGCCGATCTGTTCCCAGTGCGCCAGGTCTTTGCTGTGAAAGACCGGCACACCCGGAAAATAAGCAAAACTCGACGTCACCAGATAGTAATCCTCCCCTGCCCTGCAGATGGAAGGATCCGGGCAAAAACCCGGCAAAATTGGATTTTTCGCATAGTACATACTCTGATCCCCTCCGGAGTCATTTAATAAATCCTGTAATTTCCGCTGAGCGCCAGAAAAGCGAAAAAGTACAGGCAGTTGTCATAATACCGGCGGGCGCCGGTGCGCAGCGGCGTTTCCCAGAGTTTCCGGATACAGCGCTCTGCATTCTCGCCCTCTGTGATCAGCCCCGCCTGTGCGCAGGTCGCAAGCAGCGCCACCGGGTGCAGGGCTTTTCCGTCAATCCGCGTCCCGTCCACCGCAAAGATCCCTTCCCACGCATCCGGCTCCGGATGCCCGCAGAAAAATCCCTGCAGCCGCCCTGCCTCTTCCACTTCCCATTCATCCGCGGCAAACCACGCATAATCAAGCGCGATATTGGCGGCCGTGCGGTATGCGTCGCTGTAAAACCAGTCATGCCGTTCTTTTGCATTTTCCTGTACATGCGGCGTCCCGTCAAAATCCGCATACTCCGCGCACAGCCCGGTCACAGGGTGGCAGGCCTTTTTTAAATAAGCGCGGCTCGCAGCGGCGGCTTCCATAAAAAACGCGCGGTCTTCTTCCTTCGCCCACCTTCCGAACAGTTCATAAAAATGCGGCAGATGGTACGACGGATCAGAAAAATCCAATTCCGCGACAAAGCGTATCAGCTTATTCTCCGGATCCCACATCGCGCGTCCCGCTGTGCCCGCTTCTCCTTTGTGGATACAGGTATGGAGCAGGTTTTGGGCTTCTCTTTCATAATCAAAAATCCCCTCGCCGTTTCCAAACCTGTGCGCCGCAAAAAACAAAGCCATTGCAAAAAATTCCTCGCCGTCCGGCGCGGCGCCGGACGCGTTCTTAGTCCCGTCCGTCCGGCAGGACCATGCGAAATAACCGGCATTGTCCCCCTCTTCAAGGTACATATACGTTCTCGCCCACTTCCAGAGACGGTCAAACTCTTCCTTCCGGTTCATCTGCACACACATCATCATCCCGTAGGACATCCCCTCGGTGCGGACGTCATGGTTTCCGGTATCTTCGATATAACCCATATCCGCACCGGCCGGATGGTAAATCCGTTCGTCCTCCCCGCCATAAAACAGGGCATTAAAAATCTCATCTATTCTGTTTTCAATCTCGATTCCCGCATACCCCGCTTCCGCAAAGGCGTTGCGGTATACTCCCGTATAAAAAGCTCCCTTTTGCATTGCCGCTTCTCCACAATTCTTATTCTTTTACGCCGCCGATCGTAAGCCCGGTCACAAAGTAACGCTGCAGGAACGGGTACAGGCAGATGATCGGCAGCATGGTAAGGATCGTCGCCGCGGCGCGCACTGAGGTAGGCGTCACCGCACCAATCGCCTGCTTCATGGATTCCGCGCTGGCTCCCTGGTTCGTGACAGATGACAGCAGTTTCATCAGTTCATACTGCAATGTCGTATACTCCGAGCTCATACGGTTATAAATCATCGTGTCAAACCAGGAGTTCCACTGCCCGACTGCAACAAACAGCGCTACCGTCGCATACACCGGCTTACACAGCGGGGAAATGATCTTCCAGAAAATCGTCATGTCTCCCGCCCCGTCAAGCTGCGCCGATTCCACAAGGCTGTCCGAAATGCCGTTCATATAGGTCCGGATAACCAGCATATTAAACGCGCTGATCATGCCCGGGATTACATATACGGCAAAACTGTTTGTCAGGCCAAGGCTGCGGTACAGTAAGAACGTCGGGATCAGGCCGCCGTTTACATACATCGTGATAACCCAGAACAGCGAGAGCCCGCGCTTGAAAATAAAATTTTTCCTGCTGACGATATACGCCAGGATCGCGTTTGCAACCAGCGCAAGCACAGTCCCGATGACCGTCCTTGCCACAGTAACGTACGCGCCTGTGACCAGGTTATTTTTCTGAAGGACAGTCACATAGTTCTGCAGGGTAAATTTGCGCGGCCACAGATAAACGCCGCCGCGCAGCGCGTCTGTCCCGTCATTGAACGAGATCGCCAGCGTATTCAAAACCGGATAAAGCGTAATGACTACGAACGCGATCATAAAAATGGTATTACAAACAACAAAGACTTTATCCCACCTGGAAGCCTTCTTTTTCTTATTTTTCATAGCTTTCATGCCAACCTCCATTTCAATCTTAGAACAGCTGCTCTTCGCCGCTCCTCTTTGCGATGACATTTGCAATTACGATCAGGACAATACTTACAACGCTCTTGAAAATACCGGCCGCGGTACCGATCGCAAAATCGTTCTGGCTGATGCCCCATTTCAAAACGTAGATATCAATTGTCTGCGATACACTCTGCACCAGCCCGTTTCCAAGCAGATACTGGATTTCAAATCCCGCGTTCAATACATTGCCGACATTCATGAGCAGTAAAATAACAATGGTTGACTTGATGCCCGGAAGGGTGATGTTGCGGATCTTCGCCCATCTGCCCGCGCCGTCAATGCTTGCCGCTTCATAAAGCGACGGGTCGATCGCTGTGATCGCCGCAAGATAGATAATGGCATTCCACCCCGTCTCTTTCCAGACATTTGCAAACGCCACGATCGGCCAGAAAAACTTTGTGTGCGCAAAGAAATTGATCGGCTGGTCGATAAATCCCAGATTGACGAGCAGTTCATTGATAATGCCGGTGCCGGAAAGCGCGTCATGCAGGATACCGGTAACAATGATCCAGGAAAGGAAATGCGGCAGATAAGAAATCGTCTGCACCACCTTTTTGCCGCCCCTGGATTTTACTTCATTTAACAGGATGGCAAAGACAATCGCCATGACAAATGTTACGATAAGGTTTAACACGCCCATCGCCAGCGTGTTGCGGATGACCAGAAGAAACGTATCATCGGAAAACAGCTGTTTGAATTTTGCAAGCCCTACGATCTGCGAATGCAGCAGCCCGTCTTTGGGCTTATAATTCTGAAACGCCATGATCCAGCCGCCCAGAGGCAGGTAATAAAAGATAACGCCGTATACGACAATGACCGCCGACCACAGCAGCAATACCTTTTGCTGTTTAATCTCCCGCCATGTGATCTTTTTCCGCGGCTCTTTCAGCTTTACGCTTTTGCTATTCGTTATGGAACTCATATTTACCTCCATTCACTACCGTATTTTCAGGTAAGAGAAAACAGGCAGACGTTTGGTTCCGGCATCTGCCTGTTTTCTGCAATCATTTATTCTTCATATTTTTTCGCATCCTCGATCCTGCGGTCAAGCTCCTGCTGCATCTCATCCAGGAATGCCTGCGGGTTGCATGCGTTGTACTCATCCAGATAGTTCGCCCATGCGCTCTCAAAATCATCCGCCATGACTACCTGCGGCAAAAACTGATGCTTTACTTCGCCCATCTTCAGCCATGCCGTGCCGCCTTCGGTCGACGTCGTCATATTGTTGGAGTAGGAATACATCGGATACCACGGGCCCGGCGCCTCGCTCGTGCCGAGCATATCCACATAGGTCTGCGCGCCGTATGCCTCAAAGCATTCCTGCACATTCTTACTCAGGCTGTCATAAAACTCCTTCGGCTGCCCGTCCGGCGTCATCGCGTTGATTCCATCGCGGCTTGTGCCGATATACTGCGGGAAATAAGAATACGGGCACATATGCGACGCCTTATATGCGGTATCAGCCACCTGCATCCTCATATCCTCGGTGCGGTAAAACTCACCGTTTTCATCTACGGAATAGTCAACATCCTTCACGCCCCAGAAACGCAGGTCGTGCACCTCCTGGCCAAGCAGCGCGTCCACAAACGCCAGCGCGCCTTCCACATCCTCACAGCTCGTCGTAATGCCAAGCCCGCTCGCAACGTTCAGCACACCGCCGGAGTTATGCCACTGGTTCTTTATGCCCTCGTCGATCGTGATCGGCAGCGGAACATAATTGCAGCCTTTTAAATCAAGCCCCTGCTGTTTTAAGGAGTCGTTTACGTTTGCCGAGAAATCCCACCACTGGTCGATCATGCCCAGCACACGTCCGGTTGAAAGTTTTGCGATGTACTCATCATAGGTCTGTGTGAAAGATTCCGGATCAACGATGCCTTTCTGGTATTCTTCATTTAACTTCTGGAAATAACGCTTCGCTGTCGGCGTCGTATTATAGTCAATGATCTTTTTCGTATCCGGATCTACAATGACAGAACCATCGTTCGGATATCCGTCAAGAAATTCCGGCGCGTTCTCAAGGCAGAAATACCGCCAGTCCTCGCAGAGAATGGTGTACGGGATATTTTGCGTCCCGTCTTCCATCGTCGGGTTCGCTTCATTATAAGACTCGATCAGGTCAAAATACTGATCCATCGTATGTACTTCCGGATAACCCGCCCACTCCAACACGCGCGTCTGGATCCAGAACGCTTCGTCATTATGCGTGGTCGCTTTTTCTTCGCCATAGATATTCTGGAACTGGTTGATCCAGTAAATATGCCCGTCGTCCTGGCGCAGCTTATCCCATTCCGCTTCCGTCAGGAACTCTTTGATGTTCGGGTATTTGTCGATGTAATCATCCAGCGCCACCAGCGCGCCCGCCTCATAAAGCTGCTTCATGCCGTCGCCGCCGTCAATAAAATCCGGGTACTCGCCGCCCGCGATCAGCGTTCCGACCGCCTCTTCCGCCGTCTGTCCGGTCAGCCACGTCTCCTTGCAGGTGGCGCCGGTAAGTTCGCCGATCTTCAGCATGATCTCATTGTCGTCATTGATCTCCGTCCCCGGCACTGCAAAGAATGCCGTAAACTCCTTCATTTCCCCGTCATCGGAAGAACTGCCTCCGTCTCCCTTTGCAGATGACGACGTCTTTTTTCCGCCGCTCGTTCCGCAGGCCGCCATGCTCGCCGCCATCGCCGCTACAAGCAGAACTGATACCAATTTTTTCCTTTTCATATTTCTCTCCTTTTTTTTATTTTTTTCCGATCGCTCCTGTAAGCTATCTGATAGTCATCATTTTACAATTTCCGCCCGGATTAACAACCCAACAAAGGATATAAAAAATCAGGGCAAATTATAGTTATCCGATCTTCTACTTTCTGGATTCTTTGCGGAATTTCGACGGCGTACAGCCCTTTGCGACAATAAAACGGTTGATAAAATAATCCAGGTTTTTATACCCCACGTCCTGCGCGATCTGGTAGACCTTATCGTCCGTCCGGATCAGCTTTTGCGCCGCCTGCTCAATCCGGTAATTATTCAGGTAATCCTTAAACGACTGCCCGTATTTCTTGCGGAAGATCTGCCCCAGATACGCGCTGTTCACATAATATTTCTGGGAAAGTTCCCGCAGCGTGAGGTTCTCCGCATAGTTCTCACGCACTTCCCGCTCGATCTCCGCAAGCACCCCGCGCGAGACATTTTTGCGAAGCTGCGCCAGATACTCCGCATAATCGCAGGCGAAACGGACGAGATGCGCATGGCTGCCGCGGATCGTCCCCTCTTCAAAAGAACTTTCGCTGATATAGCGCAGCACTTCCTCCTGGTCGGCGCCATCGTCCTGCTCCGTGGCAAGATGGATCAGCTGGAACAGCAGGTAGTTGATGTTCAGCTTTACCGTATCCCCCGTCATCCCCATCTGGCCCATCTCCTCATAGAGCTGCCCGACGCTCTCCCGGATCAGGAGCTTGTTATTCTGCTCGATCGCGCCAATGAGCGCGTCCAGGCGCTGCTTGCAGATCACAATGCCGCCGCTGTTGATCTGCACTTCCTCCTCATAATAGTAAATCTCCTTCTGCGCGCGGAACGCCTCAAAAGAATTGAGCGCCCACACAGAGCTGTAAGATTTCGCCACTGCGGAAATGTCATTTACTTTTTTCCCCACAAACATCCGCACCGGATGCTCCAGCGCCACCTCCAGATTTTTGCGGAACGCCTTTAAATACAGATCCTCGCCGCCCTCCTTTGCCGCCATATAATCGCAGTAAAGCAGCCCGACGTCAAAAATCTTTTCATCCCGCGACACATCCAGAATACAATGCGCCTCATCTTCTTTCAGATACGCGACACACGCCTGATAGAGCCTTTTCTGGAGCTGCCGCAGTTCCACGTCCTCCTGCTCCTGCATTTCCTGCGGATTGCAGAGTTCGATGTCAACATAGCGGACTCCCTCGGACAGGCGCATATGGTTTTTCAGATATTCCAGATTCGACTCGTCATATCTCCCCAGCAGGACAGTGAGCAGATTTTTCTCCAGATACGCGCGCTCCATTTTTTTCTGGTTCTCTTCGTCCATTTTGGTATCCGCAGAGAGCTTTGCCACCTTCCGCAATACGCCAAGCAGTTCCTCCCGCTCGACCGGCTTTAAAATATAATCCGTACACTCATGGCGGATCGCCTGCTGCGCGTAAGAAAAATCCCCGTAGCCGCTTAAGATGACAAAATAAGCGTCAGAAATATGCTCCCGCTTTACGGTCTCAAGCAGTTCAAGCCCCGTCATCACCGGCATCTGAATGTCCGCCAGAATCAGATCGACGGCATGATCCGCCAGATAATCCAGCGCCTCCCGCCCATTAGAAGCGATCCGCACGATCTCATACCCCTCCTTCGCCCAGTCAATCAGAACCAGCAGCCCCTGCGCGATAAACGGCTCGTCATCCACAAGCATTACCTTTAACATCTTTTATCCCCCTCCCTGTCAGATACCGGCAAGCCGGTCATAAGGAAGCCGTATCTGAACCATGGCTCCGACGTCCTTTTCACTCTCAATCGTAACCTGCGCGGCGCCATCCGTAACCATTTTTAAGCGCAGGCATGCATTTAACACGCCGACGCGTCCCTTTTCCTTCAGTTTGTCAATGCTCACATGCGCCACACGTTCGCGCAGCTCCTCGAGCTTTTCCTCCTCCATTCCGCCGCCGGTATCTTCAATCTCAATGCAGAGCGCGTCCCCTTCGCGGTAAACGCGGACAAAAATCCAGCCCTGCGAGGTCTTGCTTTCAATCCCATGTACGCAGGCGTTTTCCACGAATGTCACAATCGTAAGCTTCGGCAGTTTTACCAGGGCGCATTCCGGCTCCACGTCCAGCTCATAAGAGAGCTTGTCCCCAAAACGGTATTTCTGCAGCCCCAGATACGCCTCGACAAATTCCATTTCCTTTTTTATCTCGATCTGGTCCGTCCCCCAGTCCACATTCTGCCGTTCCATAACGGTCAGCCGCTCCACCATGTCCGCCGTTTCGTATTCCTGCTTTAACAGGCTGTGCATCCGGATGCTCTCCAGCGCGTTGAACAGAAAATGCGGGTTGATCTGGCTGTGGAGCGCCAAAAGCTCCGCGTTCTGCCTGGCAATGTCGATCTCCTGTTCCCGCAGCTTATCCTTGTAAACGGTCTGTATCAGGTCATTCGTCCGCCGCACCATGCGGTTATAATTGAGCATCAGCCCGCCGATCTCATCCCGCCCGCGCACATGCGGGATCTCCACGAGCCGGTCTTCTTCCACGCTTTCAAACGCCTGCCCCAGCTCCCGTATGCGTTCCGCGATCGACTGGTCAATCAGCCGCATCAGGAAATAAGGGAAAATAATATTTAACATCCCAAGCAATAAAATCTGCCCCAGATGTTCTCTCAGGTTCGATAAAATGCCGCTTGGCGTTTTCAATACACAGATCTGCATTACCTCACCGTACAAGGTAATCTCCTTTTGATATCCTATCCGGCCGGCCGCATCAAATTTCTCAAAATCCCGCCTCATACTGTTATGCCCGTCATTTGACAAAAGCGTCCTGCCATCTTTACAAAGGTAGACCGGCATCTCATAATTCATATATTCCATGTCGCGCACGATGCTGCTGTAATCGATCTCAATCTTTACAAATTTCTTACTCTCATTTTTCCGGAAATAATCCATTTTGCGCAAAAACAGCATTTTCCGTTCCGCGCACCCGGCGGGCACGGCGCCGTCATAACTGAACAGCAGCCGCGTATCCTGCCCGGAATCCCAAAAAGTCCGGTACCACTCCGTATTTTCCACAGAAGAGAGCCTGCAAAATTCACCGCCGTTTATGATCGTCCCGTTATCCGCATACATCGTAAGCCGCGTGCCGTCGATCCCGATGCTGCTCTCAAAAAGCGTGTCCTTGAGAAATTCCTGCTTCTGCACGAAAAAATCAAGCCCGGATGTGAACTGCGTATTTAAAAAGCGCTCAATCTCCCGGTTCAGGTAGATTTCTTTTGCCATGGAAGCGGCATACTCCACCCGGTTCGACAAATGATACGAAACGGCGTCCGCCACTCTCTGCATTTCATACTGCTGCCTTTTTTGCTCCGAGCGCATCATATTCCGCAGGATCATCCCGTCCGTCAGAAAAAGCGGCGTCAAAATGCAAAACACATACAACACCTGCAGTTTTCTTTTTAATGTATAATCATTCGCCCAGTTTTCGATTTTTTCCCTCAGCTTCGGCATCTCCTTTTTATTTCCTCTCCTGTACTGCTTTTATACTCCGGAGCGCGCCCATCCGGCGCCCGGATCCATCATGACACACATTCCCCGCGCCCGCAGGCGTACCGGAACGGGAGCGCCGGAAGGCCCGCGGTATGATAGAGGTTCCCTTCCGGGCAGTCGCTCCATGCATAAGAAATATACGCAATATCCACGCCTTCCGGAAGCTGCGCCGTCACCCGGTCTTTTCCGGCGATCTTTACCGGGACATCATATTTGCCGCCGCCTTTTGTCTCTGCGGCAAATCCCGTAACCGCATCCGTCTTTCCGGCTCCATCTTTTATGCACAGCGACAGCTCCTCTGACGGCAGCTCAAATACAATCTCGGCGCGGCCCGCCGCAAAGATGACCTGTTTCATCTTGGGCCCTCTCCAAATGCTGTCCCTGCCATATATGATATGCTCCGCCGCAAGCGCGATCCGCTTCCCGACGCTCTTTTTGTCAATCGGGTGCAGGTCATTAAACTCCCCGAGGTCATACGCCTGCGCCATGCCCGTATGCGCTATGCGCTCCGAGCGCCTTTGCGCCTCGCGCAGCCGCGCCCAGTCCGTCCTCTCCGGGTGTTCGATCCCGTCTGAAAACCCGGCGAGCTGCACATAAATAAACGGAAGCTCCGGATCCCGGAATAACGCCCGCCAGTCCGCGACCATCGCCGCAAACTCTTCCTCGTATGTCTCCGGCCTGCCCGTATTCGACTCGCCCTGATAAAAGAAACAGCCCGCCGTCCGGCAACTGCGGAGCGGATAGAGCATCGCGTTATAAAGCCCCGACGCTTTGTACTGGAAAAACGTCGCGTCCGGCAGCTCCGGCATATGCCTTATGACCTCATATTCCCATGCGCCGGTCAGATCCGCGATCCTGCTGTCCCCGCAGCGGATCTCATACTCTTTTTTCGGCATCATGCCGCCGTCCCCGCGGAAAACGCGCATGAAAATCTCAATTTCGTTCCTGCCGCTGCGCAGCGCGCCCTTTGGAACCGGATAAATCCGCGGCGGATATTTATACGTCGTCTCGCCGACCGGCACGCCGTTGACCGAGATCACGTCCGCGTCGATCACCGCCCCGAAATACAGCCTGACGTCCTCCCGTCCAACCCACTGCGGCTCTATCTCAACCGTCTTTTTCAGGCGCAGGCTGCCGATAAACCCTTTGAGCGCGGTCTTGCTGAAAAAGCATGGAACCTGTATCTCCCCTGTCTCGCCGTTCTCTTTTTCCGGCTCCTGCGACTTATGGAACCAATCCTGTTCCCGCTGCGCATCCGACTGTTCCGTCCGTTTTACATAATCGGAGTCCGCGCACTCCGAAAGTTCCGACACGTCAAGCGCCAGCTTCCGAATTGTTTCCGCACTCGTCCACGCTTTCAAAGGCGTGCCGCCAACCGCTGTCTGATACAGCCCGACCGGCACGTTTTCTTTGTCCGCGATCTCTTTTGCGGCAAAATACCCGGCCGCGCTGAATGTAAGCAGCTCCGGCATCTTCGCCTTTACCCATCTGCCGCCGGAGAGCATCTCCCTTTTCTCATGGAAATCATATTCCTTCGGAAGGTCAAACATCCGGATATTCTCTTCCTTTGTCCGGCTGATTTCCGCCCCGAACCGCTCAAGCGTCCGGTCAAGCGGCAGCTCCATATTCGACTGCCCGCCGAGCAGAAATACATCCCCGAACAGCACGTCTGTTATTTTTACGCAGTCCGTCCCATTCCGCAGCAGGATCTCCCATGGGCCGCCCGCAGGCATTGCCGGAAGCGCCTGCGCAAAATAACCGTCCGCCCCCGCTTCCGCTTCAAACTGATATGTGCCCATTGCAATCTTTATACGCGCCCCGCGCGCCGCATATCCCCAGAGCAGGTTTTCCACGCCTCTCTGCAGAACCATTCCATCGCTGAAAAAAGCTGATAATCTTATATCTCCCATCTGTTTCATCCTTCCTTATTTTTCCAGAATTTATCCTTCCTGTTTTCTATCATATCAAATCTTATTGTATTTCTTTCACAAAAAATTGAAAACATGGAAATTAAATAAAAGACCGGTACAAATTATTGATTTACCAAAATCCGTCTTGGCATGAAAAAATAACTGTGCTATACTGTTTGCGCGATGAGATGAATGACAGAGCGGCAGAAAAACCTGACGCTATTATGGAGGGAAAAATGACGACAAAAACCATAACGATTGAAACGGCGGAAAGCCGCATTTACGGAAAGCTCTATCAGCCGAATGATGAAAACCCGCACCCGGCGGTCATTTTCAGCCATGGTTTTAACGGCTCGCACAGTGATTTTACAGAAGAGTGCCGTCTGTTTGCCGAACAGGGCTATGTGGCATTTACATACGATTTTTGCGGCGGCTCGCTGCAGTCCAAAAGCAGCGGCGGCTCCACAGAGATGACTTTATTCACAGAAAAACAAAACCTGCTGGACGTATTCGCATACATCCGCTCCCTTGCCTGCGTAGACAGCGGAAAGATCAGCCTGTTTGGCGCAAGCCAGGGCGGCTGCGTCTCCGCGCTCGCGGCAGAAGAATTAAAAGAGCGCGTCCACGCCCTGATCTTATATTACCCGGCGCTTTGCATCGCAGACGACTGGCGGAAAAATTACCCGACAGAAGCCGACATTCCGGATATCACAGAACTGTGGGGGCTTCCGCTCGGCGCGGGGTATTTCCGCTCCATACGGGACCTGTACATTTTAGAAAGCATTGGCGCCTATGAAGGGCCTGTGCTGATCATTCATGGGACTGCGGACGACGTCGTTCCGATCTCCTACTCCACGCGCGCAGCAAAACAGTACGCACACGCCCGGCTGGTCACGCTAAACGGCGAAGGACATGGGTTTTCCCCGGCCGGGGCGGAGCAGGCAAGGGAGACGGCGGCCGGGTTTTTGCGGGAACATACATAAGCGTTTTCCGCGTTGTATTATTTTCAGGAATCCCGCCTGCGGGATTCTCCGCCTGTGGCGGAATTGTACGTATGAGAAATCAGGAGCTTATATATTTTAACAATTCCGCATAACTTTCCTGGTTATCCCTTATCAGCCACCGTTTAAACGCTGCAAATATCCTTTGCTTCCCGCGACAGACCCGCCGGGATTTTTTTCAGTTCGCTTCGGAGCATTGCCCTTTCCGCCCGCTCATCTTCCGTCAAGTCTGTTTTCCCTGCCAGATATTTATACCTTTCCAGACATTTTTTCAGTTCACCTGAATATTCGTCTGCATCAAAATAGCCCTCTGCCAGATCCTCGGAAGAATATAAAAACAAATTCTCCAGCGCCACGCATTTTTCAAGATCATATGCTTTTGCATTAGAAACAGAATTTAATATATATGGCGAATGCGTCGCCACAATAAACTGGATCCCCGGAAAAAACTTCGTCAAAAACGGAAGCGCCTTTTTTTGCAGTTCAATGTGGAGATGCGTTTCAAGTTCATCAATCAATACAACGCCCTCCTCATCATATACACTGATCCCATCTCCCAAAAGCCAGTTTTTATCCATTCTCAACATCAGATCGGAAACAATATGGATAAGCGCAGAATACCCATCCGATAATTCATCTAACCGATACGGCTCCCTGCCGTCCTGATATATTTTAAAGTCATATTCTTTATATTGGTACTCGAGATAAATGGAATCATCATCTAACAATATGCGCAGCGCATCCGTAAACCGGTCAAACCATTTCTGGATCCGGTCTGCATTTGCAGTATCCCCTTCGTTTCTTGCATAAGACTGCTGGGTTTTCAAATGTACCATATATTTGTGCAAAAGCGTCCCCGGCTCCGATTCAATATCATAAACATTTGCCAGCTTAATATCTTCCACGCCATGCCCGCGGATAATTTTTGTCTGCCTGTGCGCCGGAAAAAATGCTATGATAAAATCTCCCGCATCATACAGCGCGTCTAAACCCTCTGCAGAATTAAAAGATATCTCTATCTCATCCATCATACCGTTATTATTTCCCAATGTTATTCTGTTTCGTAAATATTTCCGAACCGCAAGCAACAATGAGGTTTTCCCCGACCCATTTGTGCCTGTAATGATTAAATGCTGCTTTTTTTCCGGGTTTAATGATATGTTTAAATTCGATAAGTGACGTAATTTATTGATCCTGATCTCCGTTATATAGTGTTCCATTCCCATCATCCACCTTTCTGCCTGAAAATCGTACCATCTCTGCTTTCATTATACCCCGTCTTTCTCTTACCGGCAAATGGAAAAAGCCCTGCGCGCTGCCACAAAGAGCAGTATGCAGAGCTTTTTTCCATTTGCCGGTCATTTGGTTTTTATTTCCAGTATTTCTCTATCAATGCATCCGCTTCTTCCCCGCTTTTTTTGTATTCTTCCATAATACACCTGCGTGTATCTTCCTTCGGGGTGTTATGTCTTTTACCAGCGCGAATAAGGCCTATGATCTCACCTTCAAGCAGTCCTTCAAGCCGCCCCTCTTCCCTGATTTCCTGAATCGCAACACACATATCAATCTTCTCCTCTCTCTCAGAATATCTGACCTTTGAACTTGTCACAGCATTGATCACATCCACTGCCTGCCATGATACAGAAACTGGTTAAATACATCCGCAAATATATCCGGACGCCTTATATAATTTTTTGTTATAATATCCGCTTTTCCCATATATGTTACCTTACCACTTTTATTTTTATGAATCCATGATAACATATGCTGTCGGAAATCTCAATTGATTCTTACCTCATGCGCCATGCTTTCCCAATAAACAGGAAGCTGCCTGTTTCTTACTCAGTTATCGTCAAATTAAGCCGAGCTGACGTATCAGCGCTTACACCGATTTGATATTTAAAACGAAAATCCAAGCCTGTGAATGTTATAGAGCCGGATTGTCGGGAGGGAGTGCGGGCGCAGTTGGAGCGCATGAAAGAACTCTGCAAAGAGCGC
>CANQQG010000020.1 GCA_947625875.1 uncultured Lachnospiraceae bacterium | reverse complement strand
GATATGGAGGAAAAGATAAAAAAGAGAAATCAAAAAGAGCGGAAATATGGGCTTCAAAGAGTTTCCGAGACCGCTCCAATTATGAAATGGAGGATGCGTTTTTTGGAGGGCAGAAGGTAACAAAATTTCTCACAGGCATTACTGATGAGATCCCGATTGTAAATTATGGAAATAAGACCTATGAGATTGAGGCGATTGTGGAGTCGGAATTTCAGAATGTGCTGATTGATGGGAATATAGATTTAGCGCTGGAACGTGCGCAGATGAAGGCGGATGCTCTTGTCAGGGAGAGCGAATGAGAATGCCGGAATTACAAAACCATGCAGTCCAAAAGTGGGGAAAGTCAGACGAAATAGTTCTTGACGGAAACGCCAATCAGTGTTAATATATTTTACAGAAAAGGTGTTACCGTAAAGCAACGGTTCGCCTTAGTTGAAAGTTACTCAAAAAAGCAACCTAACTTTAGCTGGAGCGGTTGCTTTTTTGATGCTTTTTATTTTTTCCGGTCTGCCGGATGCTGATTATTGTGACGATGATACTGATAACCGTCACTACAATACCGGCAAGTTCCAAAATCAATTCGAACACCAAGCATACTCACCTTTCACTGTATTTTCCATATGTATCCCCTCCTTTGATACAGGAAGCTCTCAAAATGTACTCATTTTGGCAAAAGGCGAACCGCCACCGTTTTGGTAACACCCATGTCTATTCTATCATAATGACAAAATATTACAAGACGTGACAGAAAATAAAATCTTGTTTTCCTCCTGATTATTAAGGAATCGCCAGAGCATGTCATCTTTCCATTTCCACGCAGGTATGTTACAATAGATAAAATATTATGTGCAGGGAAGAAAGACCGGACGGAAAACGTGCGGGTTTTTCAGATAAGGAGAGGTTTGATGACGAAAGAGAGACTGGAGGAACTGAAAGAAGCGCTTCGGATCAGCCGTAAGCTGATCACAATGGATATTTATTACTGCATCTATGATACGGACTGCGTCGTGCAGTATATGTATCCGGAAGATGGGAATAAAGATGGCATTTATGTGGGCAGCGTCTTCCATGACCCGACCGGCAAGCTGGATGAAACGCTTGCCACAGAGCGGCATATCCATAACTTTCTGCCGATGGAACGGTTTGGCTTTTGTATGGAGGGGAACCTGATTCCGGTCTATGATAAAGGGGAGCTTTGCGGCGCGATCTCTACGGCGTATATCCCGATGAACCAGCAGCAGCTTGCGGCGCGCGAGCTTGCGGTGCAGTCCGTTTATTACCTGATCATGTCGGTGAATATGAAAAATACGCACTGCACCCGGCTTTATTTTAATATTGAGACGCGGCAGTTTCCTATGGATGCGCAGCATTTCGATGATTTCTGTGAAAAGTCGCTCTGCGACGTCCATCCGGACGACCGGGAAATGTTCCTGCGGTTTACGGAGCTTTCCGGTGTGTGGGAGCGGCTTCAAAAGCAAAAGACGATCGCGATGGAGTGCAGGCTGCGCGACATTATGGGAGAGTATCGGTGGACGGAGCTTATTTTTTCCAGAATCGAGGAGTTTGACGGCAAAGGCTCCCATGATACGGCGGTCTATATGGTTCGGGATATCCATGAGCGCAAATCCAAGGAAATTGAGATCCTGCAGAAAAATGAAGAGCTGATCCGGCAGCTGGAGCTGAATAACGGGCGGCTTTTCGAGCAGGGAGTCACAGATGAGCTGACAAAGCTGTACAACCGCAAGGGGCTTGTGTGGTTTGGGACGAAGATGCTTGAGCAGGCGCAGCGCAAAGGCCATTACATCTATGTCCTGATGGCGGATCTGAACGGCCTGAAATATATCAATGACAAATTCGGGCACGAGGAGGGGGATAAGGCGATCCGGATGATTGCCGGCCTGCTGAAGGGGATCATGCCGGAATATGCCATTGTAAGCCGTACTGGCGGAGATGAATTTACGATTATGGCGGAACTTGAGGAGGGCTCGCAGGTTCCATGGGAATTAGACCGGAAGCTTTTAAAGTGTATGCAGGATTTTAATCATGGGAGCGGCCTGTCTTATATGGTGGAGGCCAGCTATGGCTGGGATTTCAGGCTGGCGGGAGAGTATGAGAGCCTGGACGACTGCATCAACCGCGCGGATAAGAAGATGTATATCATGAAGTCCAGAAAGAAAAAATCCCACAGCCATTTTTCCGATAAGGCGCAGGGCGAGATTGCGCGCCGTTTTGGCAGCGCAAAACACAAGGTTCTGATTTTAAGCCAGGATAAGCAGACGCAGGAGGAGATCGCAGGATTTTTTGATGAGCGCTATCTTGTGGAGAAAGTGGAGGACGCCGGGGAAGCGGTTCGGAAGATGACGGCCTGTGACGAGATCATGATGTGTTTCGTGGACAGCCGCCTTGCGGGGCAGACGGGCCTTTCGTTTATCCGGGGCCTTTCCGGGGAGTTGCGGAAAAAAACAGTCGCAGTCCTGTTGCTGCAGGAGGAAGAGCCAGGCGCCGTCAAAGAGGCGTTTGACATGAATGTGGATGATGTGCTGGTTCGGCCTTATGGTACGGCATTGAACCGTTACCACATGACGCGTTTGTTCCGTATGGATATTGAAAACCGCAGGCTTGGCCGTATGTTGGATTTAAGGCAGACATAAGGAGGAGCGCAAAAGGGAAAGGGAGACTTGCAGATGCAGCGCGCCTCCCTCTTTTGCCGTTTATCGGCAATCCTGTTTTCTGAAATTTATTTTAAGGCAAAAAAAGGTATACATTTTCTTTTTTTTGTGGTAAAATAAGCATTGGAAACGTTTCCGGAAAAACGGGAGAAGGAAGGAGAAAGGGAAAATGAAACATTCATTCTTAAAACGCGCACTGGCGCTCACATTATCCGCGGCAATGCTGTTTGCCGGATGCGGAACGAAAACGGGGGAAACGCCGCAGCAGGAAGCGGGAGGCGCGGTTTCTGAGGAGACGGCGGCAGCCGGGACAGAAGCGGCGGATACCGGGGCGGATGCAGAGACGGAAATGAGCACAGAAGCAGATCCACAGCTTGTGGTAAACGCGGGTGACGACGGGTTCCCGATCGTGGATCTGGCGTCGGTATCAGGGGCGGACGCCGTATCAGAGCCGGATGTGATTGACGACAATTACCGGATGTATTACGAAATATTTGTATATTCTTTTTGCGACAGCAATGGCGACGGGGTCGGCGACCTGCAGGGCGTGATCAGGCGGCTGGACTATATTCAGGATCTGGGCTGCAACGGCATCTGGCTTATGCCGGTCATGCCTTCGACGACGTACCATAAATATGATGTGACGGATTATTATGATATCGATGCGGAGTACGGAACGCTGGATGATTTTAAGCAGCTGGTCGCGGAATGCGATAAGCGCGGGATAAAGGTGATCATTGATATGGTCGTAAACCATACGTCCGCGTCCCATGAATGGTTTCAGACGGCGGCGGAATATCTGCGCGGACTCGAACAGGGCGCGGAGCCGGATTTGGCGGAATGCCCGTATGTCGGCTACTATCATTTTTCAAGAGAAAACGGCAGCGGCTATGCGCCGCTTAGCGGGACGGACTGGTACTATGAGGCGCAGTTCTGGGATCAGATGCCGGATCTGAATCTGGACAATGAAGCGGTGCGCGGCGAGCTTGAAAAAGTGATGAAATACTGGGCGGATCTTGGCGTCGGCGGTTTCCGGCTGGACGCGGCAAAGGAATATTTTTCCGGAAATCCGGATAAAAATATAGAAGTATTGTCATGGATAAACGATTACTGCAAGAGTCTGGATGAAAATTTTTACCTTGTCGCGGAAGTGTGGGACAGTTTTGATACGATTGAAAAATATTATGCGAGCGGCATTGACAGCTTTTTCAATTTCCAGTTTGGCGGGAATGACGGGACGCTGGTCCAGAATATGTTAAGCGCGGGCGACGGGGCTTCCGGAAAATCGCTGGCGGAAAAGATGGTCGAATGCCAGGACCGGATCCAGAACATCAATGCGCGGGCGATTGACGCGCCGTTTTTGAGCAACCATGACGTGGGGCGCATCGCGGGCTTCCTCCGCCATGAGCCGGATAAAATGAAGTTTGCGGGGGCTGTGAACATCCTGATGGGCGGCAGCGCGTTTTTGTATTATGGCGAAGAGCTCGGCATGGACGGCTCCGTAAAAGGCTCGGCGGGCAAAGATGAAAACAAACGCGCGCCGATGTACTGGTATGGGGGCGCCGGCGACGCCGAAGACTGGGCGGACGTCGATTTCGGCATGACAAACGGCCCGGCGGATATGGACGACGTGGAGCATCAGTTTGGCGATTACACCATGCAGATGGGCGACGCGGATTCGATTTATAATTATTACCGGAAGCTGATCGGGATCCGCAACGCGTTCCCGCAGATCGCCAGAGGTACGGAAACGGTCATGGACGAGATTGCGGACGGGGATCTGTGCGCGCTGAAAAAAACATACAAAGGGGAGACGACGTATCTGATCATGAATGACAGCGCGGAGGAAAAGCAGGTGACGCTTTCCTTAGAAGGCGTGGCGCTGCTTTCCTCGCTCACGACGCAGAGCGGCCAGCAGACGTCGTTTGCAGACGGCGTGCTGACGCTTCCGCCGTATGGGATCGCGCTGCTGAAATAGTTTTAAGGGCAATTGCGCATGGAAACCGGATGATTTTTGTGGAAAAAAGACAGAAAGCGCGTGAAAATCTGGCGAAATGTGCGGATTGATTTGCGGAAAAAAGGATACTAAAATAAAAGTGACCGAAAGAATGCCATGACAGATCAGTGAGGAAAATCATGAAAAAAGATACGACAGTGAGCATAAAGAAAATAGCGGAGGATCTGGGCGTTTCTGCAACGACCGTATCAAGGGCGCTGTCCGGCAAGGGAAGGATCGGGCAGGCGACGATAGACCGCATTCAGGAATATTTAGAGCAAAAAGGCGTCGAGCCGAATGTCTATGCGAAAGAACCGGAACACGCTACGCATATGATATGCGTGACGCTCCCGGCGGAGGAGAATGCGGCGGAACTGCCCTATTTTCAGAAGATTTTATTGAGTGTCTATGATTTTTTCATTGTCTATGGTTACAATGTGATTGTAATAAAAACGACGCCGACCGATATTTCCGCGCTTGAGCATGTGGTGAACCGTCATCTGGCGGACGGCGTGGTGCTGACGCGGGCGATTGCGGACGGGATGGACATCCGTTTCCTGCAGGAGAAAAATGTGCCGTTTGTCGTGACGGGGAGTTATGATAACCGGAATGTCCTGCAGGTGGACGTGGACCAGTTAAACGGCTGCTGCGACCTGACCATGTCGCTGCTGCGCATGGGGATCCGCAAGATGGCGCTGTTTGCGACAGAGCGTTCGCATGTGGTCAGCCGCGACCGTTACCGCGGGTTTGAGCGGGCTTATGAACAGCTCGGGCTGGATGTTGACCGCGATCTGGTTTTTGAGAATGTGGGACATGCCGCGATCGCGGAACACCTGACGGAAAATATGATCAAACAGGGCGCGGAATGCATTTTGTGCATGGATGACAATATCTGTATGTATGTGCTGAATGCGCTCCGCAAGATCCGGGCGGATGTGCCGGGAGATATTAAAGTGGCGTCGTTTTTTAACAGCCGTATGCTGAACGATTATTACCCCTCGATCAGCTGCGTGGAATTTAACGTGGAGGAGCTTGGGACGGTGGCATGCAAAGTCCTGCTGGACCGTCTGAACGGCGATGAGGCGTTAAAGCGGATCGTGCTTGGGTATAACGTGATCTTAAAAGATTCGACAAAATAAAAGGGGCCGCAGCCCCTTTTTTGATGCGATGCGCGCCTGCGAAAAAAAGCGTCATGGCATCCGCTCCCACCGCCCGGAGGCGCCGCATGGGAGGATCAGCCCGCTTGCCGTTACCGGCAGCCCGATTTCCTGCGCGTCCACATGGCCGCGGTATTTTTTCATGGCCGCGCCGAGCATATAGGCGAGCACAGCGGGCTGCAGCCCGGTTGTGTAAGAATTGACGAGGAAAAACAGGGGGGCGTCATTTAATACGTTCACGCAGGTTTGAATCAGAGGGAAGATGGCGTCTTCGATCTTCCAGATCTCTCCCTTTGGCCCGCGCCCGTAGGACGGCGGGTCCATGATAACGGCGTCATAGGTTTTGCCGCGCCGTATCTCGCGTTCGGTAAATTTTACGCAGTCGTCTACGATCCAGCGGATGGGCGCGCCGGAAAGCCCGGAAGCCGCGGCGTTTTCCTTTGCCCACGCCACCATGCCTTTGGAGGCGTCCACATGCGTGACGGCCGCTCCGGCCGCCGCCGCCGCAATCGTCGCGCCGCCGGTATAGGCAAACAGGTTCAGTATTTTTACGGGCCGTTTTGCCTGCCGGATCTTTTCTGAGATCCAGTCCCAGTTGACCGCCTGCTCCGGAAACAGCCCGGTGTGTTTGAAATTAAATGGCTTCAGGTTGAACGTCAGGTTCCGGTATGAAATGGCCCATTGCTGCGGCAGGTCGAAAAATTCCCACTCCCCGCCGCCTTTGCTGCTCCGGTGGTAATGGGCGTTGAGGCGGTTCCATTGTTTCATGGTCCTGGGCGTGTTCCAGATCACCTGCGGGTCCGGCCGCAGCAGAATATAACTGCCCCACCGCTCCAGCTTTTCGCCGCCGGAGCAGTCGAGCGCTTCGTAGTCTTTCCATTTGTCAGCGATCCACATAGTATCTCCTTTATCTGTCTGATAGTCGGTCTTGCTTCTTATTCGATTATACATAAAGCGCCGGAAAAGACAACAGATTGTACGAAAATAAATACAATATTTCCAAAAAAAAACTTGCAATCATCCAAAACATCCCTTATAATACCAAGTGCTGTGGCATGATAGCGATGAAGCGTGAGGTTGCTGTCTTTTATGGCAGGTTTTCCGTGGAGCGAATGTCAAGTTAGGAAACTGGCGACAAGTCACTGTACCATTTCGATATCTACCGGATATGAGTTGTAGAAATATGGTGTGCAGTCTTTAGGACACACACGGATTAGTGTACAGTCACCGCTTGTCGTACTGATATGAAAGTGCGAAAAGGAGGCGGCTTTTTTTATGGCAAGTCAAACAATGAGGATTATCCTCAAAGCTTATGATCATGAACTGATTGATGCATCGGCAAAAAAAATCATTGAAACTGTAAAGAAGAACGGATCACAGGTGAGCGGGCCGGTACCGCTTCCGACAAAAAAGGAAGTCATCACGATTCTGCGCGCCGTACACAAGTACAAGGATTCGAGGGAGCAGTTTGAACAGAGGACGCACAAAAGGCTGATTGATATCATTGCGCCGACGCAGAAGACGGTTGACGCGCTGACGAGGCTGGAGTTACCGGCGGGCGTCCACATCGATATCAAGATGAAATAGTCCGGCAGGCAAAGAGCAGGCAACAATCCAGAAGGGTTTATATATAGTGGCAAACTGTTCTAGGATGAGCGCAAAAAAATGGCGTTCCGCTGTAGATTAACAGGAGGTAATGGAATGAAGAAAGGGATTTTAGCAATCAAACTCGGAATGACGCAGGTTTTCGGCGAAAGCGGGGAACTGATTCCGGTTACTGTACTGCAGGCAGGGCCTTGTTACGTTACACAGATCAAGACTGTGGAAAACGACGGGTACGAAGCCGTACAGGTAGGTTTTATTGACAAGAAAGACAAAATTGTGAACAAAGACGCGAACGGCAAGAAAGAGATCCGGCACCGGCATGGCGTCACAAAAGCTGAGAAAGGCCATTTTGACAAGGCTGGCGTTTCCGGCAAGAGATATGTGCGGGAGTTTAAATTTGCCAACGCGGCGGATTACAAGCCGGCGGATGAGATCAAGGCGGATATTTTTGCAGCCGGCGACGTTGTAGACGCAACTGCGATCTCAAAAGGCAAAGGTTTCCAGGGCGCGATTAAGAGGCATGGACAGCACAGAGGACCGATGTCCCATGGCTCGAAATTCCACCGTCATCAGGGTTCAAACGGCGCCTGCTCATCGCCGAGCCGCGTGTTCAAAGGCAAGAAGATGCCTGGACGGATGGGCGGCGTGCGCGTTACGGTCCAGAATCTTGAGGTTGTAAGAGTTGACGCTGAGAATAACCTGCTTCTGATCAAAGGTTCCGTACCGGGCCCGAAGAAATCGCTGATCACGATCAAAGAAGCGGTAAAATCCTATAAATAGTGCGGGAGCAGGAAAGGAGGACTAACAGATGGCGAATGTAACTGTTTATAATATGGAAGGCAAAGAAGTAGGCAGCATGGAATTAAACGATGCGGTCTTCGGTGTAAATATAAATGAACATCTTGTACACATGGCGGTACTGCAGCAGCTTGCAAATAAGCGCCAGGGCACACAGAAAGCAAAGACGCGTTCTGAGGTCCGCGGCGGCGGCAGGAAGCCATGGAGGCAGAAGGGGACAGGCCACGCAAGGCAGGGTTCGATCCGCGCTCCGCAATGGAAAGGCGGCGGCGTTGTATTTGCCCCGACTCCGAGGGATTATTCCTTTAAGCTGAACAAAAAAGAGAAGAGGCTGGCGTTAAAGTCTGCGCTCACTTCGAGGGTAAATGAAAATAAACTGATCGTTGTAGACGGATTGAAGATGGATGAGATCAAAACAAAGAAAATGGTCGGCGTTCTGAATGCGTTAAATACGCAGAAAGCGCTGATCGTGCTGAACGAAAAAGACGAGAATTTATATCTGTCTGCAAGGAACATTCCGAATGTAAAGGTTTCCCTTACAAACACAATCAATGTATATGACATCCTTAAATATAACACGCTGATTCTGGCGAAGGATGCGGTATCGACAATCGAGGAGGTGTATGCATAATGGCTAACATTCAATATTATGATGTAATTCTCAAACCGGTTGTAACAGAAAAAAGCATGAACCTTATGGCTGAGAAGAAGTATACCTTCTATGTGCATCCGGAAGCAAATAAGACGATGATCAAAGAGGCCGTTGAAAAGATGTTTGAGGGCACAAAGGTTGCCAAAGTCAACACGATGAACATCAAGGGCAAATTAAAAAGGCGCGGCGCAACCGTCGGCAGGACGGCGACGAGGAAGAAAGCCATTGTCAAGCTTACAGAGGACAGCGCGGATATTGAAGTATTCAGCGGTCTGTGATCCGTTTCGTTAAGCGCAGAAAAGCGCGATCATAAACATGAAGTTTGAAAGGAGAAACAAACGTGGGAATTAAAACATATAAACCATATACGCCATCCAGAAGACATATGACTGGATCTGATTTCTCTGAAATTACAAAAAAGACTCCTGAAAAATCTTTGCTTGCACCGAAAAAGAAGCATTCAGGGCGTAATAATCAGGGTAAGATTACCGTAAGGCACCGCGGCGGCGGAAATAAGCGGAAATATAGAATTATTGACTTTAAGAGAAATAAGGACGGTATGCCGGCAAAAGTTATCGGTATTGAATACGATCCGAACAGATCCGCAAATATCGCGCTGATCTGCTATCAGGACGGAAAAAAATCATATATCCTTGCTCCGGCGGGCCTGACGGACGGCATGATCGTAATGAATGGCCCGGATGCGGAAATCAGGGTTGGCAACTGCCTTCCGCTGGAAAACATCCCGGTCGGTACGCTGGTGCACAATGTTGAGATGATTCCGGGCAAAGGCGGTCAGATGGCGCGGGCAGCGGGACTGAGCGCGCAGCTGATGGCAAAAGAAGGCAAATATGCTACCTTGCGGCTTCCTTCCGGTGAAATGAGAATGGTTCCTGTCAAATGCCGGGCGACGATCGGCGTTGTCGGCAACGGCGACCACAACCTGATCAATATCGGTAAAGCGGGGCGGAAACGCCATATGGGCTTCCGTCCGACGGTGCGCGGTTCTGTTATGAACCCGAATGACCATCCGCATGGCGGTGGCGAAGGCAGGGCGCCAATCGGCCGTCCGGGTCCGTCTACGCCTTGGGGCAAGCCTGCTCTCGGTCTGAAGACGCGTAAGAAGAAAAAAGCGTCTGATAAGCTGATCGTGAGAAGACGCGACGGGAAAGCAATGAAGTAATAATTAGGAGGAAGAACAATGGGTAGAAGATCACTGAAAAAAGGTCCTTTCGCAGATGAAAGCCTGCTGAAAAAGGTAGATGCATTGAACGCTTCCGGGGAAAAACAGGTTATCAAGACCTGGTCCCGCCGTTCAACGATTTTCCCTTCTTTCGTCGGACACACATTTGCTGTCCATGATGGGAGAAAGCATGTGCCGGTATATGTAACAGAAGACATGGTTGGACATAAACTCGGTGAGTTCGTGGCGACAAGGACTTACAGAGGGCATGGAAAAGACGAGAAGAAATCAAAGGTGAAATAATCTGTTTTATTGAAAGGAGGTTTTATTCATGTCTAAGGGACACAGATCTCAGATTAAGAGAGAGAGAAATGCACAGAAAGATACCAGACCTTCCGCAAAATTATCTTATGCAAGAGTGCCGGTTCAGAAAGCGTGTTTTGTGCTTGACGCGATCCGCGGCAAAGATACGAAGACAGCGCTTGCTATCCTGACATACAGCCCACGGTATGCGTCTGAAGTAATATTAAAATTATTGAAATCAGCGATCGCGAATGCTGAAAATAATAACGGAATGAATGTAGAGAACCTTTATATTGAAGAGTGCTATGCCAATAAGGGGCCTACAATGAAGCGGATCAGACCGAGGGCACAGGGACGGGCTTACAGGATTGAAAAGAGAACGAGCCATATCACAATTGTGCTGAATGAAAGATAAGGAGGGAAAACATGGGACAGAAGGTTAATCCTCATGGTTTAAGAGTCGGCATTATCGCAGACTGGGACTCTAAGTGGTATGCAGAGGGAGATTTTTCAGACTGCTTGATCGAAGATTATAATATCAGAAAATTTCTGAAAAAGAGATTATATGCTGCGGGCATTTCAAAGATTGAGATTGAAAGGGCTTCTGAGCGTGTAAAAATCATTATATATACAGCAAAACCGGGCGTTATCATCGGCAAGGGCGGCGCTGAGATCGACAAAGTAAAAGGCGAGCTGCAGAAGCTGACGGATAAGAAGCTGATCGTGGACATCAAAGAAGTAAAGCGGCCGGATAAAGACGCGCAGCTGGTGGCGGAAAATATCGCGTTACAGCTTGAAAACCGTATTTCATTCCGGCGCGCAATGAAATCCTGTATGTCAAGGTGCATGAAAGCGGGCGCGCTCGGCATTAAAACGGCCTGCGCCGGACGTCTTGGCGGCGCGGATATGGCGCGTACAGAGTTTTACAGTGAGGGGACGATTCCGCTGCAGACGCTGCGCGCGGACATTGACTACGGTTTCGCTGAAGCGGATACCACATACGGCAAAATCGGCGTAAAAGTATGGATCTACAAAGGCGAAGTGCTTCCTGCGAAAGAAAACAAAGAAGGAGGGGCTCAGTAATTATGTTAATGCCAAAAAGAGTAAAACATAGAAAACAGTTCCGCGGCTCTATGCGCGGCAAAGCGATGAGAGGCAATAAGATCACGAATGGTTCTTATGGCATCATTGCACTGGAACCGGCATGGATCCGTTCCAACCAGATTGAGGCAGCCCGTATTGCGATGACGCGTTACGTAAAGCGTGGCGGAAAGATCTGGATTAAGATCTTCCCGGATAAACCGGTAACAGCCAAACCGGCAGAAACCCGTATGGGTTCCGGTAAAGGCGCTCTTGAATATTGGGTAGCTGTTGTTAAGCCGGGGCGTGTACTATTTGAGATCGACGGCGTTTCAGAAGAAATTGCCAGGGAAGCGCTGCGTCTTGCCACACACAAATTGCCATGTAAATGTAAAATAGTTTCGCGTGCAGACTTAGAAGGCGGTGAATCAAATGAAGTCCAGTAAATATTTAGAGGAATTACGTGCGCAGACAGCTGAGGATTTAAAAGTAAAGCTGACAGAGGCGAAGAAAGAGCTTTTTAATTTGAGATTCCAGAATGCAACAAATCAGTTGGATAATACGGCCAGGATCAAAGAGGTAAAGAAGAATATCGCAAGGATTCAGACAGTCATTACTGAGAAAGCGAATGCCTGAGGCCGTCCCGGAAAGGAGATAGGACTGTGGAAGAAAAAAAAGAAAGAAATCTTAGGAAAACGCGCGTTGGCGTCGTTGTCAGCGATAAGATGGATAAGACCATTGTAGTTGCGGTTAAGGACAACGTAAGACATCCGTTATATAAAAAGATTGTAAAAAGAACGTATAAATTAAAAGCGCATGACGCAAACAATGACTGCAGGATCGGCGATACAGTCAAAGTAATGGAAACAAGGCCGTTATCAAAGGAAAAGAGATGGCGGCTTGTCGAGATTATGGAAAGGGCAAAATAAAGGAAGGAGGATACCAATATGATACAGCAGGAAAGCAGATTGAAAGTTGCTGACAATACCGGGGCGAAAGAGCTGCTCTGTATCCGCGTTACCGGCGGTTCCACAAGAAGATATGCGCATATCGGCGATGTGATCACTGCTACGGTCAAAGATGCAACACCAGGCGGCGTTGTTAAAAAAGGCGACGTCGTAAAAGCGGTCGTTGTCCGTACAAAATTCGGCGCGCGCAGGAAAGACGGGTCTTACATCAAATTTGATGAGAATGCTGCGGTTATTATAAAAGAGGATAAAACTCCGAGGGGAACCCGTATTTTTGGACCGGTCGCAAGAGAGCTACGTGAGAAACAGTTCATGAAGATTGTTTCCCTGGCTCCGGAAGTATTATAGGAGGTAGCAAAGTGGCAACATTAAAAATAAAAAAAGGCGATATGGTCAAAGTGATCGCCGGCAGGGACAAAGGAAAAGAGGGCAAAGTAATTGCTATCAACAGAAAGAAAAATACATTGATCGTTGAAGGCGTCAATATGGTTACCAAGCATATGAAGCCATCCATGCAGAACCAGCAGGGCGGCATCGTGCATCAGGAGGGACCGATCCACATTTCCAACGTAATGTATGTCCACAAGGGACAGCCTACGAGAGTCGGATTTAAGTTTGACGGTGAAAGGAAAGTCCGTTTTGCAAAATCCACCGGTGAGATAATTGATTGATACGGAAATAGAGGGAAGGAGGCCAAAACGTGAGCAGATTAAAAGACCAATATTACAATGAGATCGTAGATGCTATGGTCAAAAAATTCGGATATAAAAATAAAATGGAAACGCCGAAGCTGGAAAAGATCGTTATCAATATGGGCGTAGGCGAAGCCAAGGAAAATGCAAAGCTGCTGGATGCGGCGATGAGTGATCTGGAGCTGATCAGCGGCCAGAAGCCGGTTAAGACGCTGGCAAAAAAATCCATTGCAAACTTTAAGATCAGGGAAGGCATGCCGATCGGCTGCAAAGTGACGTTAAGGGGCGATAAAATGTATGAGTTCCTTGACCGCCTTGTAAACCTTGCGCTGCCGCGCGTGCGTGACTTCAGGGGCGTAAACCCGAATGCATTTGACGGCAGGGGCAATTACGCGCTCGGCATTAAAGAGCAGCTGATCTTTCCGGAGATTGAATTTGACAAGATTGATAAAGTAAGGGGCATGGACGTTATTTTTGTCACGACAGCAAAAACAGACGAAGAAGCGCGTGAATTATTGACACTGTTCAATATGCCATTTCAAAAATAACAGGAGGGAATTTTAATATGGCAAAGACTTCTATGAAAGTAAAGCAGCAGCGCAAACAGAAATTCTCTACCAGGGAATATACACGCTGCAGGATCTGCGGCCGTCCGCATTCCGTATTGAGGAAATACGGTATCTGCCGTATATGCTTCCGCGAATTAGCGTATAAGGGACAGATTCCGGGCGTTAAGAAAGCAAGCTGGTAAGCGCCGGGATACAGTTCAGGAAGATAATTAGTAAGGAGGAAAATCCAATCATGACAATGAGTGATCCAATCGCAGATATGCTTACAAGAATCCGTAATGCAAATACTGCTAAACATGATACAGTTGATATACCATCGTCTAAGATGAAGGTCGCTATTGCAGATATACTTGTAAACGAAGGCTACATTGCGAAATATGACATCGTTGATGACGGCAATTTCAAGGCTATCCGTGTTACGCTGAAATACGGGGAAGATAAAAACGAAAAAGTCATTACAGGCATTAAGAGAATTTCCAAGCCGGGGCTGCGCATCTACGCGGGAAAGAATGAGATTCCGTTCGTACTCGGCGGCCTTGGCATTGCGATTCTTTCTACAAATAAAGGCATTATGACAGATAAGCAGGCAAGGAAGCTCCAGGTCGGCGGTGAAGTATTAGCATTTGTATGGTAAAACTTTGCTTTGAACAAATAAATTCAAACGTTTAATACAGGAGGTACGGGCATGTCACGTATAGGCAGGATGCCAATCGCAATTCCGGCAGGCGTAACTGTGGATATTGCAGAAAATAATAAAGTAACTGTGAAGGGACCGAAAGGGGAACTGAGCCGGGAGCTGCCATCCGAAATGGAGATCCGGGTGGAAGACGGTCATATCGTTGTAAGCAGGCCGAATGACTTAAAGAAAATGAAATCTTTACATGGCCTGACAAGGTCTTTGCTCAATAACATGGTAATTGGCGTTACCAATGGTTTTGAAAAATCGCTTGAGGTAAACGGCGTTGGATACAGGGCTTCAAAGTCCGGCAAGAAGCTGACGTTAAATCTTGGTTACTCTCATCCGGTGGAGATGACGGATCCGGAAGGGCTTGAATCCGTTGTTGACGGCAACAAGATTACGATTAAGGGCATTGATAAAGAAAAAGTAGGCCAGTATGCGGCTGAGATCAGGGATAAGAGAAGGCCTGAACCGTATAAGGGCAAGGGCATCAAGTATGTTGACGAAGTGATCAGGCGTAAAGTCGGCAAGACCGGTAAGAAGTAATAATTAAAGGAGTGACGAGAGATGGTTAGTAAAAAATCCAGAGCAAAGGTTCGTGCAAATAAACACAGACGTATGCGTAACCGTATTTCCGGAACGCCGGAAAGGCCGCGTCTGGTAGTTTTCAGGAGCAATAATCATATGTACGCCCAGATTGTTGACGACACCGTCGGCAATACGCTTGTTGCAGCTTCCACACTGGAAAGCGAAGTGAAAAACGCGGTTGAGAAGACAAATAACGTTGACGCGGCGGCGCAGGTCGGTACAGTTATTGCAAAAAAAGCATTGGAAAAAGGCATTACGACGGTTGTTTTTGACAGAGGCGGCTATATTTATCATGGGAAAGTCCAGGCTTTGGCGGATGCGGCCAGAGAAGCCGGCTTGATATTCTAATTAGGAGGAAACAGTTACATGAAACGTGAAATCATTGATGCCAGTCAGTTTGAGTTATCAGAAAACGTTGTAGCGATCAAACGTGTCACGAAAGTTGTAAAGGGCGGCCGTAATTTCCGTTTTTCAGCGTTGGTAGTTGTCGGCGACGGCAACGGGCATGTTGGAGCAGGAATGGGCAAGGCGACGGAAATTCCGGAAGCGATCCGCAAGGGAAAAGAAGACGCCATGAAAAAGCTCATTACGGTAAAGCTGGATGAAAACAACAGTATTACACATGATATCAGTGGAAAGCATACCGGGGCTTCCGTATTGCTGAAGAAGTCTCCGGAAGGTACAGGTATCATCGCGGGCGGTCCGGCGCGAAGCGTGTGCGAGCTGGCGGGAATAAAGAATATCCGTACAAAATCACTGGGTTCAAATAATAAGCAGAACGTTGTACTGGCTACGCTTAATGCATTGAGCCAGCTGAAATCTCCGGAAGAAGTAGCAAGGCTTCGCGGGAAATCCGTAGAAGAAGTCCTGGGTTAGGAGGCAGAAAATGGCAGAGAAGAAGTTAAAGGTAACGCTGGTTCGCTCTACGATCGGCGCGGTGCCGAAAAACAGAAAAACGATCGAATCAATGGGATTCCGGAAGCTGAATCAGACGAAGGTTTTCCCGGACAATGCCGCAACGCGCGGCGCGCTTCATAAAGTTGCGCCTTATATCAAGGTAGAAGAAGTGGAAGAAGCATAATTCAGATAAGGAGGTGCCAGGAATGGACTTATCAAATTTAAAGGCTGCAGAAGGCTCAAGAAAAGCCAGGTACAGGAAAGGACGCGGACACGCTTCCGGAAATGGAAAGACGGCGGGCAAAGGCCATAAAGGGCAGAAAGCGCGTTCAGGCGCTCCGAGGCCGGGCTTTGAAGGCGGCCAGATGCCATTATACAGAAGACTGCCTAAGAGAGGATTCAAGAATATCAATCACAAGATCATCGTGGGGATCAATGTATCGGAGCTTGAAAGATTTGAAGATGGTTCTACCGTTACGATCAACACATTGATGCAGGAAAGAATTGTTAAGAATCCAAGAGACGGCGTTAAAATTCTTGGAAACGGAGAATTAACCAAGAAGCTCACTGTACAGGCGAATGCATTTAGCGCAGGCGCAAAAGAAAAAATTGAGGCTCTTGGTGGAAAAGCAGAGGTGATCTAATGTTCCAGACACTTCGTGGCGCGTTTAAAGTAAAGGATATCAGAGACCGTATGGTGTATACGTTCCTGATGATGATCGTCATACGGCTTGGTTCGCAGATTCCATGTCCGGCGATTGATTCCGCACTGTTCGCTGAATGGTTTTCCGGCCACAGCGGCGGCGCGTTCAACTTTTTTGACGCAATTACGGGCGGTTCTTTTAATGAAATGTCCATCTTTGCATTGAGCATTACGCCATACATCACATCTTCCATTATTATGCAGTTGCTTACGATTGCGATTCCAAAACTGGAAGAGATGCAGCGTGATGGCGAAGATGGCAGGAAAAAGATTGCCAGCATCACACGTTATGTCACAGTGGCGCTCGCTTTGATTGAGTCGCTTGCAATGGCAATCGGATTCGGCAGGGCAGGATATTTAAGAGACTTTAATGCGATCTGCGTGATTGAAGTGATCTGCGTATTGACGGCCGGTTCCGCAGTGTTGATGTGGATTGGCGAGCAGATTACGGAAAAAGGCATTGGAAACGGTATTTCCATTGTGCTTGTGGTAAATATCATTTCGAGGATACCGGACGATATGTCAACGCTGTTTGAACAGTTTATTTCAGGGAAGACGGTCGCAAAAGGCGTCCTGGCTGCGGTAGTTATCATTGCAATTATCCTGCTGACAGTTATTTTCGTTATCCTGCTGCAGGATGCGCAGCGGAAGATTCCGGTGCAGTATTCCAAAAAAATACAGGGCAGGCGTTCGGTTGGCGGCCAGAGTTCGTATATTCCGTTAAAAGTAAATACGGGCGGCGTTATCCCGATTATTTTTGCCCAGTCCATCATGGAGTTTCCGGTTGTTATCTGTACGCTGATCGGCGTAGATGGCGGAAACGGGATTGGCGGAAAAATATTAAGGGGATTACAGCAGGGCAACTGGTGCGACCCGGCGGCTCCGGCATATTCCATCGGCCTTGCCGTATATCTGGTTCTGGTCATTGCTTTTGCTTATTTCTATACGTCCATTACGTTCAATCCATTGGAGATTGCGGATAATATGAAAAAGCAGGGCGGTTTTATCCCTGGCATCCGTCCGGGCAAGCCGACCAGTGAATATTTGACAAAGATTTTGAATTATATTGTATTTATCGGCGCGGTCGGGCTTTCGATCTGCGCGGTGATCCCGATTTTCTTTAACGGGGTGTTTAATGCAAATGTTTCATTCGGCGGGACGTCCATCATCATCATTGTCGGCGTGGTCATCGAAACGATCAAGCAGATTGAATCAAAAATGGTAGTCCGCTATTATAAAGGCTTTTTAAGTGAATAAAAGATGGGGGTATGGCGCTGCTGTATCCCTTCTTTTTTTCATTTAATAGTGGAAAAAAATGTTTTTTTATGATATGGTGGATGTAACAGAAAAAAGTAGGAGGTTTTTACCATATGAAAATCATTATGTTAGGCGCTCCGGGAGCGGGCAAGGGTACACAGGCAAAAAAGATTGCGGAAAAATATGCAATTCCGCATATTTCGACCGGCGATATCTTCCGTGCAAACATTAAGAACGGGACAGAGCTTGGGCAGAAGGCAAAACAGTACATGGACAAGGGCGAGCTGGTTCCGGATGAGCTGACCTGCGACCTCGTCATGGACCGTATCCAGCAGGACGACTGCAAGAACGGTTTTGTATTGGACGGTTTTCCGCGCACGATCCCGCAGGCGGAGGCGTTGGACGCCGCATTGGGCAAAATCGGCGAGAAGATGGACTTTGCAGTGGATGTAGACGTGCCGGATGAGAACATCGTAAAAAGAATGGGCGGCAGAAGGGCTTGTTTAAGCTGCGGCGCGACATACCACATTGTATACAATCCAACCAAAGAGGAAGGCATTTGTGACGCCTGCGGCGCAAAGACCGTTTTAAGAGATGATGACAAGCCGGAAACGGTGCAGAACCGCTTAAAGGTATATCATGATCAGACACAGCCGTTGATCGACTATTATGCAAAACAGGATATCTTAAAATCTGTTGACGGCACACAGCCGATGGATGATGTATTTAACGCAATCGTAGGAATTTTAGGAGCGTAAGTACAATGCCGGTAACAATAAAATCTGCAAGAGAAATCGAATTGATGCGGATTGCAGGGCGGATTCTGGGCAGGGTCCATGAGGAGCTTGCCCGCGAAATCCGTCCGGGAATGTCCACGATGGATATTAATAATATCTGTGAAGACCTGATACGGAGCTACGGATGCATCCCTTCTTTCTTAAATTATGAGGGATTTCCTGCTTCTGTCTGCGTGTCTGTCAATGATGAGGTTGTACATGGGATCCCAAGAAAAGACCGTATCGTAAAAGAGGGCGATATCGTCAGCCTGGATGCGGGCGTTATATACAAAGGATACCAGTCGGACGCGGCGCGTACGGTTGGCGTCGGCCATATTTCACCGGAGGCGGAAATGCTGATCCGGCGGACGCAGCAATGTTTTTTTGAAGGAATACGTTACGCGCGCGCGGGAAGCCGCCTGTTTGATATTTCCCGCGCGGTCGACGCCTGCGCGGCGCGGTATGGCTACGGCGTCGTCCGCGACCTGGTCGGGCATGGGATCGGCTCGCATATGCATGAGCCGCCGGAAGTCCCGAATTTCAGGCAGCGGCGCAGGGGCATGCGCCTGATCGCGGGGATGACGCTTGCGATCGAGCCGATGATCAATGCCGGCACATGGAGAGTCAACTGGTCGGACGACGGCTGGACGGTGACGACAGCGGACGGTTCATTGTCTGCGCATTATGAAAATACGGTCCTTATCACAGAGCGCGGGCCGGAGCTTTTATCCGTTACGGAGCAGGAAGAAGAGGAGTTAAAAGACATGTATGAGGTCATCGTTACCGCAGGCTGATGCGGAACGGCGTACATGGTAATCAGCAGGAGGAAAGAAAATGTCAAAAGCAGATGTAATTGAAGTAGAAGGAACAGTCGTGGAAAAATTGCCGAATGCAATGTTTCAGGTAAAACTGGAAAACGGGCATCAGATTCTTGCGCATATCAGCGGTAAGCTGCGGATGAATTTTATCCGTATCCTGCCGGGCGATAAAGTGACAGTTGAGATGTCTCCGTATGACCTGACAAAAGGAAGGATCATCTGGAGGGATAAATAAAAATGAGATGGGAAGAGCGGGCGCGTATGCCCGCTTTTCCTGCTTTTATCCGAAAAATTAAAATAAAAGGCTTTCTTTTTGAAAGAAAATATGTTATACTACGTCCCGATACTGTGTATTAAGAATTTACGAAAGGAGCATACAAATGAAACATATTCAGACTTTAAATACGAAAAAACTGCAGCAGACAGTAAAAAAAGGCGGCTGCGGGGAATGTCAGACTTCCTGCCAGTCAGCATGCAAGACCTCCTGCACAGTGGGAAACCAGACCTGTGAGCAGAGCAAATAAGCTGACGACAATTGGATAAAGGGCATAAAAACGACCGTTCGCGCAGCGTGCGGTCATTTGTGCGTTTGCATGCGCAGGGATTCGGGACAGAATTGTTTGCGAAGGAAACTGCGGGGGATTTCATGAAGGAGGATATGCGGTTTGGTTCATCAGTATGAGAACAACGGTTTCCATATTGTTTTAGATGTCAACAGCGGCGCGGTCCATCTGGCCGATGAGGTGGTTTATGATGTGATCCCGCTGTATGAGACGCATGGGAAGGAAGAAATAAAGGCCGCCTTACAGGACAGATATCCCGTAAAGGAAATCGAAGAGGCGATCGAAGAGATCGCGGAGCTGAAAAAAAACGGGGAGCTGTTTACGCCGGACAGTTACGAGGGCTATCTTGCGGATTTCGCAAAACGCCCGACGGTTGTAAAGGCCCTCTGCCTGCATATGGCGCATGACTGCAACCTGGCGTGCCGCTATTGTTTTGCAGAGGAAGGCGCGTACCATGATAAAGAACACCGTGGGCTGATGTCGTTTGACGTCGGCAAAGCCGCGCTGGATTTTCTGATTGCAAATTCCGGCAGCCGCAGGAATCTGGAGGTGGATTTCTTTGGCGGCGAGCCGACGCTGAATTTTAAGGTTGTAAAAGACCTGGTGGCGTATGGGCGCGAACAGGAAAAGATCCATGGGAAAAATTTCCGCTTTACGCTTACGACAAACGGCGTGCTGCTGAATGATGAGATCATGGAATTTGCAAACCGGGAAATGGCGAATGTCGTATTGAGCATTGACGGCAGGCCGGAGGTAAACGACCGGATGCGCCCGTTCCCGAATGGCGCGGGCAGTTATGAAACGATCGTGCCGAAGTTTCAGAAATTTGCGGACAGCAGGAATCAGGAAAACTATTATGTGCGCGGGACATTTACGCACCATAACCTGGATTTTTCCAGGGACGTGCTGCATTTGGCGGATCTGGGCTTCCGGCAGATCTCGGTGGAGCCTGTCGTGGCAAAAGAGACAGATGACTACGCCATTCGCGAGGAAGACCTGCCACAGCTGTTTGCGGAATATGACAGCCTTGCAAAAGAAATGATACGCCGGGAAAAAGAGGGGCGCGGCTTTACGTTTTTCCACTTTATGATTGATCTGGAAGGCGGGCCGTGCGTGGCAAAAAGGCTTTCCGGCTGCGGTTCCGGTACGGAGTATCTGGCGGTCACGCCATGGGGCGATCTGTACCCGTGCCATCAGTTTGTCGGCAACGACGCATTTTTGATGGGAAATGTTTTTGAAGGCGTAAAAAATACGCAGATTTCGGATGCGTTTAAAAGCTGTAATGTCTATGCGAAGGACAAGTGCCGCGACTGTTTTGCAAGGTTTTACTGCAGCGGCGGCTGTGCGGCGAACGCTTATAATTTTCATGGGGATATTCATGACGCGTACGATATCGGCTGCGAACTGCAGAGAAAAAGAATCGAGTGCGCGATCATGATCAAGGCCGCGCTTGCGCAGGCATAACGCCATGCGGCGGGCGCGAAAGAAAAAGCGGCGGGGAACGCCGCCGCGAAAAAAGAAAGGGATGTAACAATGAAAAAAGGAAAAGGAGCCACAATACTCTGTATCGTCCTGGTCTGCATTCTTGGCCTGGGATATTATGCGTCCCTCATCCTCTCGCCGACGGGCAGGGGTGAGAACCAGAATATCATCTTAGGGCTTGACCTGGCCGGCGGCGTCAGCATTACGTATGAGATTGTGGACAAGGATGCAACGAGTGAACAGATCAGTGACACGATCTATAAGCTGCAGAAACGTGTGGAAGCTTACAGTACGGAAGCTTCCGTATATAAAGAGGGCGACGACCGTATCACCGTTGAGATTCCGGGCGTTACGGATGCGAACGACATTCTCGAAGATCTCGGAACGCCGGGTTCGCTGGAATTTCAGGATCCGGACGGCAATGTCGTGCTGACCGGAGATGATGTGGAGGATGCGCAGGCCGGAACGATCTCAAAGGATGGAAACAATCAGTTTGTGGTAGAGCTGACATTTACTGAGGAAGGCGCGGAACTGTTTTCAGAACTGACGGGCGATCATGTCGGCGAGCATATTCCGATTGTATACGATGGTGAGACGATCAGCAATCCGACGGTAAATGAGCAGATCAACGGCGGCAAAGGCGTCATCGAAGGCATGGCTTCTTATGAAGAGGCGAGTACGCTGGCTTCGCAGATCCGTATCGGTTCGTTGTCCCTGGAGCTGCAGGAGTTATCCTCGCAGGTCGTAGGCGCGCAGCTTGGGGAAGAGGCGATCTCTACGGCGCTGACGGCGGCGGCGATCGGCCTGCTCCTGATCATTATTTTCATGATCGCGTGCTACTGGATCGCGGGCGTTGCGACGACGCTCGGCCTCCTGGCATACTCCACGCTGGTTGTAGCGGTTATTTATTTGTTTGACATTACGCTGACATTGCCGGGTATCGCGGGTATTATCCTTGGCATTGGTATGGCGGTGGACGCAAACGTTATCATCAATGCGCGTATCAAGGAAGAGCTTGCGCTTGGCAAGTCTACGGCTACGGCGATCAGGACGGGTTATCAGAAGGCGTTGTCGGCGATCCTGGACGGAAACATCACGACGCTGATCGCGGCGGCTGTGCTGGCTTTCAAAGGTTCCGGTACGGTAAAGGGCTTTGCCTATACGCTGGCGATCGGTATCCTGCTCTCGATGTTTACTGCGCTGGTTGTGACGCGCTATGTGATGTATGCGCTGCATGCGATCGGTTTTAAAGATGTAAAATATTACGGGACGGCAAAGGAGCGCAAAGCGGTTGGGTTTATCGGCAAACGGTATGTGTTCTTTGTGATCTCGGTTGTCATTATTCTGGCCGGTTTTGTCAGCATGGGAGTCCATAAGGCGGGCGGCAAGGGTATGTTTAATTACAGCCTTGAGTTTGTCGGCGGCACTTCCACAACCGTAGATCTGGGCAAGGATTATGAGCTTTCGCAGATTGATTCCGAGATCGTGCCGCTGATCACAAAGGCGGTGGAAAATACGGAAGTGCAGGTGCAGAAAGTCGCGGGCACGACGCAGGTTGTATTTAAGACAAGGAACCTGACGCTGGATGAGCGCGAGGCGTTGAATCAGGTATTTACGGAAAATTACGGGGTGGATGAAAATACGATCTCTTCCCAGAGCATCAGCCAGACGATCAGCAGCGAGATGACGTCGGATGCGATCTGGGCGGTCATCATAGCGGTTATCCTGATGCTGATCTACATCTGGTTCCGGTTCAGCGATTTCCGGTTTGCGTCCAGCGCGATCATTGCATTGATCCATGACGTGCTGGTTGTGCTGACTTGCTATGCGCTTGTTCGGATCACAGTCGGCTCTACGTTTATCGCGGTTATGCTGACGATCCTCGGTTATTCCATCAACGATACGATCGTTACGTTTGACCGTATCCGCGAGAATATGAGGCTGAAAGCAAAAATAACGCAGGACGAGCTTGCGGAGATCGCGGATAAGAGTATTACGCAGACGCTGTCGCGTTCCATCAACACGTCGCTGACGACTTTTGTCATGGTGCTGCTGCTGTATATCCTGGGTGTGACGTCCATTAAGGATTTTGCGCTGCCATTGATGGTCGGCGTTGTCAGCGGTACGTATTCTTCGATCTGTATCGCGACGGAACTGTGGTATGAAATGAAGATTCGCCAGGGTTCTCCGAAAAAGAAAGGCGCAAATGTAAAAAAGGCAAATAAGGTGAAAAAAGCGTAAGGCTTTTTTGTGCAGGCAGGGGATTGGGGTCCTCTGCCTGTTTATTTGCTGTTCAGGATTGACAGAAATTGTGTCGGGCAGTAAAATAAAATCGGAAGGTGATGATGTGTCATTAGAATACCAGAGATATGGCAGAAACAAGGAAACTGTTATAGATCATGCTTATATTAACAGCGGCGCGTACAGGCATAAATTTGACAGCATTACAGACAATATCAGTGTCAACCGTATCTTATATATAAAGGCCAAGGAAATGCTGAATCACCGCAGCGGTACAAAGTTTGAAGATATGTACTGGGTTGACGGAATTACCGGTAAAGTGGTGGCAAGCGCATTGGACGAGCGGCAGGAGAGCGCCGTCAGGTATACAGATAAAATCAAAAAGACAATATCAGGGAGGGAAAAGTTAATTGCCTTTCATAATCATCCATACAGTATGCCGCCGAGCATTGCAGATTTCAATTCTATGCTGATAAACGGATATTTTGTTGCATTTGTGGTTTGTCATAATGGAAAAATAATTCAGTATGTTTCCCATGAAGAAATCAACGAAGGGTTATATTTACGTTATGTACAGCGATTTCTTTCAGATGGACAAGGGGAATATATGGCGCAATGGAAAGCTCTGGAAAAATTGAAAGAAAACCATAAAATTGATTTTTGGGAGGTGGAGCCATGAAAAAAGAAGAGTATTTTGCAGATGACAGATGTATTATTCCTGAAGAAATTAAAAAGATGTCAAGAGAAGAACTGGATGCGGAAATTGAAAGGATGGAAAAAGAAGCAAAGAGAAAAAAAGAACAAAGGCAGCCACTTGCAGCTGTATAACGCATAAGAATCAGGCGTTCCGTTTAGCGTCCGGAATTTCCGGGCGCTATTTGTGTCAGATCGAAAGATTAATACTTGCAATTATAACGCCTTCCCTTTATAATTATGCCTGAATACGTTCCAAACGAAAGCGCAAAGGCACAGGAACAGAAAATAAACAGAAAAAAAATACGGGAGGAGCATTTATGTATACATTAGAAGATATTCAGGCAGTGGACCCGGAGGTCGCGGCTGCGATTACCGCGGAGCTGGACAGGCAGAATAGCCATATTGAGCTGATCGCGTCAGAAAACTGGGTGAGCCCGGCGGTCATGTCGGCGATGGGCAGCGTCATGACAAATAAATATGCGGAAGGGTATCCGGGACATCGGTATTACGGCGGCTGCGAGTGCGTAGACGTGGTAGAGGAGCTGGCAAGGGAGCGCGCGAAAAAGCTGTTTGGCTGTGAATACGCAAACGTGCAGCCGCATTCCGGCGCGCAGGCAAATATGGCGGTGCAGTTCGCCCTGCTGCAGCCGGGCGATACGGTCATGGGCATGAACCTTGACCATGGCGGACATCTGACGCATGGCAGCCCGGTCAATTTTTCCGGCACGTATTTTAATATCGTGCCGTACGGCGTAAATGAGGAGGGCTTCATTGATTATGATAAACTGATGGAGACGGCGCTTTCCTGCAAGCCGAAGATGATCATAGCGGGCGCGTCCGCTTATGCGAGGACGATCGATTTTAAGAAATTCCGCGAAACGGCGGACGCGGTCGGCGCATTTTTGATGGTGGATATGGCGCATATCGCGGGACTTGTAGCCGCGGGCATCCATCCGTCGCCGATCCCGTATGCAGACGTCGTGACGACGACGACGCACAAGACGCTGCGCGGGCCGAGGGGCGGCATGATCCTTTGCAAAGACGCGGAGTTTGCAAAGAAATATAAACTGAACAAGTCCGTATTTCCGGGCATCCAGGGCGGCCCGCTCATGCATGTGATCGCGGCGAAAGCGGTATGCTTAAAAGAAGCGCTGGAGCCGTCTTTCCAGGTTTACCAGCAGAATATCGCGGACAATGCGCAGGCGCTCTGCAAGGGCCTGATGGAACGCGGCGTAAAGATCGTATCCGGCGGTACGGACAACCATTTGATGCTCGTAGACCTGACGAATTTTGGCCTGACCGGAAAAGAAGTGGAAGCAAGGCTCGACCTTGCGCACATTACGGCAAATAAAAATACGATTCCAAACGACCCGCAGAAACCGACCGTAACAAGCGGCGTCCGTCTTGGCACGCCTGCGGTGACGTCCCGGGGCATGAATACGGAAGATATGGACCGGATTGCGGAAGCGATTGCCCTGATGATCAGGGAGGGTGAGCCGGCGGCGGAAAAAGCGCTTGCCATCACGCAGTCGCTGACGGCAAAATATCCGTTAAAATAAGGATGCCGCGAAGGAGAATGTGAGATGTTAGATATAAAATTTGTAAGGGAAAATCCGGAGCTTGTAAAGCAGAATATAAAAAATAAGTTTCAGGATAAAAAGCTCCCGCTTGTAGACGAAGTCATAGAACTGGACGCGCAGGCAAGGAAGGCGCAGCAGGAAGCGGACGCGCTGCGGGCGAGCCGAAACCAGCTCTCAAAGCAGATCGGCGCCCTGATGAAAGAAGGGAAAAAAGAAGAAGCGGAGGCCGTCAAAGCGCAGGTGGCGGCAAATGCAAAACGCCTGGAGGAGCTGGAAGCGCAGGAGAAAGAGCTGCAGGAAAAAGTCCTCAAAGATATGATGGTCATTCCGAATATCATCGATCCGTCCGTTCCGATCGGGCCGGACGATTCGTGCAATGTCGAGATCGAAAAATTCGGCGACCCCGTCGTGCCGGAATTTGAGATTCCCTACCACACGCAGATCATGGAGCGTTTTGACGGCATAGACCTGGATGCGGCGGGAAAGGTGGCAGGCAACGGCTTTTATTACCTGATGGGCGATATCGCGAGGCTGCATTCCGCCGTCATCGCCTATGCGAGGGATTTCATGATCGGGCGCGGGTTCACGTACTGTGTGCCGCCGTTTATGATCCGCAGCAATGTCGTGACGGGCGTCATGAGCTTTGAAGAAATGGATGCGATGATGTATAAGATCGAAGGCGAGGATCTGTATCTGATCGGCACGTCCGAGCATTCCATGATCGGTAAGTTTATTGACACGATCAACGATGAGGAGAAGCTGCCGTATACGCTGACGAGCTATTCCCCCTGTTTCCGGAAAGAAAAAGGCGCGCATGGCATTGAGGAACGCGGCGTATACCGGATCCATCAGTTCGAGAAGCAGGAGATGATCGTTGTCTGCAGACCGGAGGAATCCATGCAGTGGTATGAAAAACTCTGGCAGAATACGGTAGATCTGTTCCGCAGCCTGGATATTCCGGTGCGCACACTGGAATGCTGCTCCGGCGACCTGGCGGATTTAAAAGTGAAATCGTGCGACGTAGAGGCGTGGTCGCCGCGCCAGAAAAAATATTTTGAGGTCGGCAGCTGCTCGAATCTGGGCGACGCGCAGGCAAGGCGGCTGAAGATCCGCGTAAAAGGCGCAGATAAAAACAAATATTTTGCACACACCTTAAATAATACCGTTGTTGCGCCGCCGCGTATGCTGATCGCGTTTTTGGAAAATAACCTGAATGCGGACGGGAGCGTGAATGTCCCGGAGGCGCTGCGTCCTTATATGGGCGGGCAGGAAAAGCTTGTGCCGAAGCATTGAGGCAAGGCTGAGGCACAGGCAGGGAAGCGGATTTACTTTGAATGGAGAAACATTTATGCGTCTAAAGGATTGGGCTTTTTTGGGAAACTATGAATTTTTTACAAACAGACTGCAAATGTTGGCAACAAATGATTTACCGGCTGAAAAATGGAGTTATGCAGGAAAATCCGATTTTGGCATTTTGAAAAATTATTTGTATTTTACGTTTGAAAAATTGTGGAAAGAACGAGAGGAAGTTTCAGATAATGATAGGCAGAAATATATTTACATGGATGAAAAAGTTGGCTGTTTTAATACAGGATTATATGATAAAACATGGCAGCCGATTTATTTTTTCTGCATAAAAAATCCGATAGCTGGATTTCAGGAGTGGAGATTTACAGCATTTTACAATAGTTATACAATAAAATTTACAGATATTCCTGATTCTGCGGCGGCGGATTTGCAGAGGGCAAGTTATTTTAATGATCCAAGTGCGTTAATATATGATGTTAAGTTAGACATTATTCCACAGTGGGACCATATATTGTATGATGAAGAAAACTTTTTGAGAATACCGGAGCAGTTACGCGCTAATGGGAAAGAGTTTTGCCAGAATTTGATTGACGGGGCAATCAGGTCCGTCAAGAAGCGCATAGAAGCTAATTATAAAACGGTCGTTCCGCAATTATACAATGATAAGATCCAACTGTTAGCCCCATTATACTTGACGAATCCGGATAAACCGGATTTGGCGCTGGTTCTATCTTTGAGTGATGATGGAACTGTTTATTATGGGCATACATGTCTTACAACGGAAATGGCATATAATAATGCGAGATTGATTGCCCGTCCGGACAGTTATTGGCTTCAGCCTTAAATAACAGTTGACTTTTTGATGAAAAATGGATATACTGTAGGTGTTAGATAAGTTAACGATATGGTTATGCATTAGTAGATAGGGTTGTATTTTGATAATGGTTGCGTAGTGTTATGTTTGGGGCAATAATCTTTACGGTTATTGCCCCGAAGTTTTGTTTCGGAAAAACAGAGTTTAAAAATTTAACTTGACATTTCCCCTTTTTCTTTTTATCATAAAACAGGATTTATATTGCAAAGGTAATGAGAAAGAGGAGTACAGCGCACCGCTTCCCCAGAGAGGGCTGTCCATTGGCTGAAAGGCAGGCCCGGAGCAAGGACGCTGGAAGGTAGCTTTTGAACCGGACTGCCGAAGCGCAGGTGGGTAAGCAGTCCCGTCCGTCCGCGTTACAGGACATGGAGATACAGGGGAGTCCCTGTGAAAAAAGGTGGTACCGCGGTAAAATTCGCCCTTTATGGCCGGTTGGCTGTAAAGGGCTTTTATGCGTGTGGGAAATCTCGCTCAATTGGGCGAAATACAAAAACAGAAAGGAATCATCATGGGAAAAGAACTGGAAAAAACATACAATCCGGCGGGCATGGAAGACCGCATTTATAAAAAATGGGAGGAAAACGGATATTTCCATGCGGAAGTCGACCGCAGCAAAAAGCCGTTTACCATTGTGATGCCGCCGCCAAACGTTACGGGGCAGCTTCATATGGGCCACGCGCTTGATAATACCATGCAGGATATTCTGATCCGTTATAAAAAAATGCAGGGCTATAACGCGCTCTGGCAGCCGGGCACAGACCATGCGGCGATCGCGACGGAGATCAAAGTCATAGAATCCTTAAAAGAACAGGGCATTGACAAGCATGACCTTGGCAGGGAAGGATTCCTGAAAAAAGCATGGGAATGGAAAGAAGAATACGGCGGGCGCATCGTAAAGCAGTTAAAAAAGCTCGGTTCCGCGGCGGACTGGCAGCGCGAGCGTTTTACCATGGACGAGGGCTGCTCGAAAGCGGTGGAAGAGGTTTTCGTGCGCCTGTTTGAAAAAGGCTATATCTATAAGGGCAACCGGATTGTCAACTGGTGCCCGGTCTGCAAAACGACGATCTCGGACGCGGAAGTGGAGCACGTGGACCAGCAGGGGCATTTCTGGCATATCCGGTATCCGATCGCGGGAGAGGCGGGCAGATATGTGGAGATCGCGACGACGCGTCCGGAGACGATGTTTGGCGATACGGCGGTTGCGGTCAATCCAAAAGACGAACGCTATCAGGATCTGATCGGGAAAAAACTGATTCTGCCGATCGTAAACAAAGAGATACCGGTCGTAGCAGATGAATATGTCGATATGGAATTTGGGACCGGCTGCGTAAAGATCACGCCGGCGCATGATCCGAACGACTTTGAAGTGGGCAGGCGGCATAATCTGGATCTGGTCAATGTCATGAACGACGACGCGACGATGAACGCCAACGCCGGAAAATATGAGGGCATGGGCCGTTACGAATGCCGGAAGGCCCTCGTAAAAGAGCTGGAGGAGCTGGGGCTCCTTGCCGCTGTGGAAGACCATGAACACGCAGTCGGCACACATGACCGCTGCAAGACGACGGTGGAGCCGATGGCAAAGCAGCAGTGGTTTGTCTCCATGGAGGAAATGGCAAAGCCCGCGCTTGCGGCTGTAAAGAACGGGGATTTAAAGTTTGTGCCGGAGCGTTTTGAAAAGACCTATACGCACTGGCTGGAAAATATCCGCGACTGGTGCATTTCCAGGCAGCTTTGGTGGGGGCATCGGATTCCGGCGTATTACTGCCCGGAATGCGGCGAGATGGTTGTTGCCAAAACCGGCGAGGCCCCGCAGGAATGCCCGAAATGCGGGCATAAAGGCATGACGCAGGATGAGGATACGCTGGATACGTGGTTCTCTTCCGCGCTCTGGCCGTTTTCTACGCTGGGCTGGCCGGATAAAACGGAGGAGATGGACTATTTCTATCCGACGGACGTGCTTGTTACGGGCTACGACATTATTCTGTTTTGGGTTATCCGCATGGTATTTTCCGGTTACGAGCAGACGGGCAGGTCGCCGTTCCATACGGTATTGATTCACGGCCTTGTGCGCGATTCGCTCGGGCGCAAGATGAGCAAATCGCTCGGAAACGGCATCGACCCGCTGGAAGTCATTGACAAATACGGCGCGGACGCGCTGCGCCTGACGCTGATCACCGGAAACGCGCCGGGAAATGATATGCGCTTTTACTGGGAGCGCGTGGAAGCGTCCCGCAATTTTGCAAACAAAGTATGGAACGCGTCGCGCTTTATCATGATGAACCTGGAGGGCAGGGAGATCACAGAGCCGACCGCGGACGCGCTTGCGCCTGCGGATAAATGGATCATTTCGCAGCTGAATACGCTTGCGAAAGAAATGACCGAAAATATGGATAAGTTTGAACTCGGCATCGCGGTGCAGAAAGTATATGACTTTATCTGGGACGAATTCTGTGACTGGTATATCGAGATTGCCAAGCTGCGCACGTACCGTTATGATGAGGACCAGGAATCGGCGAATGCGGCCCTTTGGACATTAAAGACCGTTTTGTCCGAGGCGTTAAAGCTGCTGCACCCGTTTATGCCGTTTATCACAGAGGAGATCTACTGCACGCTGCAGCCGGAAGCGGACTCCATCATGCTTGCAAAATGGCCGGAATATAAGGAAGCGCTGCATTACGCGGAAGAAGAGGCGATGATGCGCCATGTAAAGGATCTCGTAAAGGCAGTCCGCAACGTGCGCAAAGAGATGGATGTGCCAAACAGCAGGAAGGCGAAGCTGTTTATTGTGGCGCGTGAAGCGGACGTGCGCGGGATGTTTGAGCGCGCAAAGGCGGCGTATATGAATTTTGCCTGCGCCTCGGAAGCGGTGATACAGGCGGATAAAACGGGCATTCCGGAAGACGCCGTATCCCTCGTGATTCCGGACGCGGTGGCGTATATCCCGCTGGAGGAGCTGGTGGACCGGGAAAAAGAGCTTGCGCGCCTTTTGAAAGAGAAAGAAAAGCTAACAAAAGAGCTTGCGCGTTCCCACGGCATGTTAAACAACGAGCGGTTTTTAAGCCGCGCGCCGCAGGCAAAGATCGACGAGGAGAAGAAAAAACTCGCCGGATACGAAAAAATGATGGCTGAAGTGGAAGCCCGCCTTGCGCAGATGCAATAAATTGTGTGTTTTCTTAGGATAGTTGTTGAAGTTTGTCTAAAATAATGTTAAAATATTAGCAATATCTATGAGATGGATGGAATCATAAGGGAAAGGTGGGGAAGTTATGCAGACACAACTGCTTGATAAATCAGCGATTACATTCAGCCAGGATGCGATGACTGCATACCTACGTTTACCGGAGCCTTTGGGGGCGCAGCAGTATCAGGTGCAGGATATACAGGCGGCGCTGGCGGAAAATGGCGTGAAGACGGGGATCAATAATGACGCGCTCACACAGGTCGTAAGTAAGGGGATTTATAACCGGACAGTTGCGGTGGCAACCGGCAAGCAGCCAAAGGACGGTACAGATGGATATTATGAGTATTTCTTTCAGCAGACTTTGGATGGGAAGCCGCACATTAAGGAAGACGGTTCGGTAGATTATTCGATAAAGCTTTTTGAAATGGTAAATGAAGGACAGGTGATCGCCGTGTACCACCCGGCGATTCCCGGGGAAGACGGATACACGGTAAAAGAGACGCCGGTCCGCTGCAAACGGGGGAGGGAGCTGCCCCCGCTGCGCGGCCGGGGATTTGCCTGCCAGGAGGACGGCATTACCTACGTGGCGGCGATCACGGGCAAGATCGACGTCGTAAACGACAAGATCAATATCCTGCCGATTCTTGAGATATTCGATGATGTGGATATCAATACGGGCAACCTTGATTTCCGGGGCGATGTGATCATTCATGGCAGCATCTGCGACGACGTCTCCATACGGGCGACCGGCTCGGTGACGGTGGACGGCGTCGTGCAGGGCGGGAGCATTTATGCAAATAAAAATATCCTTCTCTCCGGCGGCGTGCTTGGCAACAGCAAGAGCGTGATCGAGTCAAAAGGGGATATTTCCGCGAAGTTTCTGGAGTTTGCCACCGTCCGCTGTAAAGGCGATATCGTGGCGGACGTGTTTTTGAATACGGATGTGTACTGCGAGGGGCGCGCTATTCTGCAAAGCAGCAAAAAAGGCACGATCGTGGGAGGCACCGTACACGCGGTCTGCGGCATCGAGGCAAACAGCATTGGCAATTCGGCGGAAGTGAGGACGCACGTCCTTGTCGGAAACGGCGGCGAGGTCTTAAAGAAGATGGAGCAGCTGCGCAACGGCATCCGCGCCGCGGCGGAGAATATCGCGAAAGCCGAGGAGCTTCTGCAAAAATTTGAAGAATTTGAAGAAAAAACAGGCCAGTCCTGCAAAGAAGACCCGCGCCGGATCCAGCTCGTCCGGATCCGTGTGCGCGACCGCGCGAAAAAGGCGGCTGACGAAGAGGAACTGCGGAAGCTGCAGATCATGGTGGACAGTGCGCGCGGCGCGGACGTGCGCGTCGCGAAGAAAGTGTATCCCGGCGTGCATGTGTCGATCGACACGTGCGATGCGCGCTGCAAGATGGAATTTGACGACGTTATCTTTGTCAAGCAGATGGATAAGGTGGTTATGCGGAAGCTTTCGGAATGGGACGGCTTGAGCTGATCCCCGCAGTATGTCAGAACCCTTTAGAGAAGAATCAGGCAATGGCTTTGTCTGGTTCTTTTTCATGCGCATGGCGCGTTTCCGTGAAAATTGTAAGAAAAACGGGATAACCATTTCTTTACAAAGCGGAAGGAAGTGATATATAATGGACGAATAAGACAGCCGCGAAAACAGAAATATGGAGGTATGGTTACAGATGATAGATTTTGAGGAAGAATTAAAGAAATTTCAGCCGAGCCTGGAAGTCGAAGAGGCGGAGGAAGCGATCTACAGCCATGATCTGACGGATATGACGGACATCCTGCAGCAGATGATGAAAGAAGCAAGAAGGAACCGGTAGGTCAGGAAGGAGCAGGCATGGAATGTTATAAATGCGGAGCCCTGCTTGGGCCGGAAGACCAGTGTCCAAACTGCGGCACAGATGTAAAAATGTATAAAAAGATCGTGGCGGTATCCAATTATTATTATAACCGGGGACTGGAGCGCGCGCGCGTCAGGGACCTGACCGGGGCGGTCGAGGCGCTGCGGGTGAGCCTGCAGTATAATAAGATCAATATTGACGCCAGAAACCTGCTTGGCCTGGTCTATTATGAAACAGGCGAGACGGTTTCCGCGCTGAGCGAGTGGGTGATCAGCAAGAACTGCCAGGATAAGGAAAATGCGGCGGAGCGTTACCTGGCCGACGTGCAGAGCAACCAGGCGCTGTTAAACACGATCAACCAGACGATAAAAAAATACAATCAGGCGCTGACGTATTGCAGGCAGGACAGCACGGATCTTGCGGTCATTCAGTTAAAGAAAGTGATCTCCCTGAATCCGAAGCTTGTAAAAGCGCATCAGCTCCTTGCGCTGGTCTATATCAAAGACGGGAAATATGAGCAGGCGAGGAAATATCTGCGGACGGCGGAGCAGATCGACCGCAATAATACGATCACCATGCGCTATCTGGCGGAGATACGCGAGCAGATCGGCGAGAAGACGAAACAGAAAAAACGGAAAAAGAAAGAAACCACCGTTGCGTACAGCTCCGGGAACGATACGATCATCCAGCCGGCAAACCTGCGCGATAATACCGGCGTCATGATGATTGTGAATATCCTGGTGGGGCTTCTCATCGGCGTGACGGCGACCTGGTTTTTGATCGTGCCGAATATCCGGCAGGGGCTGCAGAAAGATACAAATGCGGCAGTCTCGGAGGCGAATGACACGATCGCGTCCAAAAACCAGCAGATTCAGATCCTGCAGGATCAGGTGGACAGCCTGACAGAAGAGGTGGCGTCTGCGCAGAGCGCAAATGCGGATACGCAGGAGACGATCGATACATATGCAAAGCTCATGGCGGCTTATCAGGCGTACCGAAACGGCGAGCTGGAAAACGCGGGCGATGCGCTCGCGTCCGTGGACGAGAGCCTGCTGGATGCGACGTCAAAGCAGATCTATGAGGCGATGCGGACGGAAGTGGACGCAAAATATCTGGAGACGACCTATGATGAGGGGTACGGCGCCTATACGCGCTATGAGTATGAGACCTCCGCAGACCTGCTGCAGAAAGTCGTGGATATGGACAAAACTTACCATAACGGCGAGGCGGCGTATTATCTGGCGCAGTCTTACCGGAACATCGACAAGCTGCGGGAGGCGGCGGTATTGTACCAGTTTGTGATCGACAATTACCCGTCCTCCTATCAGGCTTACAATGCGAAGGATTATCTGGAAGATATCCAGAATGAACTGGGCATTGCGCCGGAGAGTGAGTGATTCCGGGCGGCGCATGGGACGTATGCGTCTCCGGTACGGGCGGATGATACAGAATACATAAGAATGCCGGGCAGACGCCGGCGGGAATACAAAAGACGTTAATTCATGCTGTGTGGATTAGCGTCTTTTTCGATTGTTTCATTATATATAGTAAAAATAGATAGTAAAAAGGAAGAACAGGGAGGTTTTTTATGGAATGCCATTATGAATTAAATGAGGGCCGCCTTACGATATCCATGCCAAAGGAACTCGACCACCACAGCGCGGAGCAGCTCCGGCAGGAGGCGGACCTGCTGATCGACTCTTACCGCGTGCGGAGCCTGGTGTTTGATTTTTCCGGCACGGAGTTTATGGACAGTTCGGGCATTGGCGTGCTGATCGGCAGGTGCCGGAATATGAATTATTGCGGAGGGAAAGTGCAGGCGCGGCATATGAACGAGCGCATACGCAAGATCTTCCATATATCAGGGCTGCACAATCTGATGGAAACGGAGGATGCGGAAGATGGGAAAACAGAATGAGATGAGCATACGGTTTGACTCGTATTCCGCAAATGAAGGGTTTGCAAGGGTGGCGGTCGCCGCCTTTGTCGCGGATCTGGACCCGACGCTGGACGAGCTGGCGGACGTAAAGACGGCGGTGTCGGAGGCGGTCACAAATGCCATCATACATGGCTATGAAGACCGGATCGGGAAGATCTACCTGACGTGCGCAAAAGAGGAGAAGCAGATACGCATTGAGATCGTGGATTACGGCAAGGGGATTGCGGACGTCGCAAAAGCAAAAGAGCCGTTTTTCACGACGCGCCCGGAGCTGGAGCGGTCGGGCATGGGGTTTGCGTTCATGGAAGCGTTTATGGACGAGGTGGCGGTCGACTCGTCGCCGGGGCATGGGACAACCGTGCGGATGAAAAAAAGATTCGGCGCAGGGGAAGCGTAGCGGCATGGACGGGACGATGGCGCTGCTCCTGCGGGCGCAGCAGGGGGATTCGGATGCAAAAGAACAGCTTGCCGTGCAGAACCTGGGGCTGGTGGGGAGCGTCGTCCGGCGGTTTGAAAACCGGGGGCGCGACCGCGAGGAACTGTTCCAGATCGGCAGCATCGGGCTGCTGAAGGCGATCGAAAAGTTTGACGTTGCCTATGACGTGGCGTTTTCCACGTATGCCGTCCCGCTGATCAGCGGCGAGATCCGGCGTTTCCTGCGGGACGACGGGCTGGTGCGCGTCAGCCGCAGCTTAAAAGAGGACGGCTGGCGGATCCGAAAGGCGGCGGAAAAGATCAGCGGGGAAAAGGGCAGGGAGGCGACCATGCAGGAGCTTTCCGCGGAAACGGGGCTTGCGCGGGAGGAGATCGCCATGGCGCTGGAGGCGAACGCGGAGACGGATTCCATTGACCGCTGCATTTATGAGGAGGACGGGAGCGAATTATATCTGGCTGACCGGATCGCGGCGGAGGGCGCCGCCGGGTGTGACCCGGAAAAAGACCGTCTGCTGGACCGTCTGCTGGTCCGCCAGCTGCTCGAAAAGCTGGAAGCGCGGGAGCGGGAGCTGATCACGCTCCGGTATTTCCAGGACCGGACGCAGGTGCAGACGGCGCAGGCGCTCGGCATGAGCCAGGTGCAGGTCAGCAGGCTCGAGAAAAAGATTTTACGGAAAATGCGCCGGGAGGCGATGTGAGCCGCATACGGGCAGGGAAAACCGGAACCGGAAAATAAAAAAACAAAAAAATAAAAAAAATTTTCAGCCACCCCACTTTTTTGGGAGAGCCCCCCGTAACTATATAGTGAATCTGAGAGATGTACAACCGCACAGGGCAGCAGGATCCTTATTATAAGAGGTAGATTAGGGTTGGAGTAAGGATCAGCGGAATGCCGGAAAATGTCCCGAAAAAAGTCATAAATTAGTGATTTTTGATATGGACAGGGGAAAATGTGTGTTGTATACTTAGATGACAAAACAAACCATACAAAATGTATGGCACATTTTAAGGAGGAAAAGAAATGAAAAAGAGTTTCATGACCAGAGTGCTGGCAGTGAGCTTATCCACAGCAATGGCTTTTTCAGTGCCGGTAGTTGGCAATTTTACAACTGCTTTCGCTGATACGGCCGCTTCAAGTTCCGCAGCGCTCGCAATGAGCTACACGCAGAAAGATGCGGAAGTAGGCACACGTATGGTATTCAGCCTGAAAGGCTCCCAGGCGTCAAAGTGGAAAGTCGTAAGGGCGGCTTCTTCTGACAAGGCGGTAGCTTCGATTTCTAAGACCACAAGCAAAAAGGTTGCAGTGGAAGCGCAGGGCGCAGGCGAAGCAAAGATTTCTGTAAGAGTACAGAAGACAAAAGACAAACGCCAGAAAGTCCTGAAGATTAAGCTCAACATTACAGCGGCAGATCCGACGATCGCTTCGGTAGAGCAGACAGATGCGGCAAAGCTTGTTGTTACGCTTTCCAAACCGGTAGAGTCTGTAGCGGCAGCTGATTTTGCAATTGCAAAGAATGACGAGGCGAAGACAGCGGTTGCGGTTAAGTCTGCAACACTGGATGAGACGGATAAGACCAAGGTTACCATTGAGACAGAAAAAGGCATGACAGACGGCCAGGTTTACACCGTTACTTATACAGCGGCTACGGAAGACAAGACAGTTTCCACAGCTGAGTTTACTGCACAGACAGCGACCGTTCTTGGAGTATCTTCTGTTACACAGACTACGACTACAAAGCTGACAGCTGTCTTCAATGCAGAAGTGGCTTCTCCAAATAAAGCGGACTTCTCGCTGGTAAGGGATGACAACAAAGTGATCACGATCAAGTCCGTAACGGCAGATGCGACGGATAAGACAAAGGTTACTGTTGAGACGTATGATTCTCTGAATGATGCGAAAGTTTATACCCTGACCTATACGGCAAAGACAGAAAGCGGCGAGAGCGTTCCTTCTACGGCGCAGTTTACCGCAACAAACGGTCAGATCGCAAGTCTGGGATTGGATAAAACAACGGTAGCGGCAGGCGAAGCGGAAGAGTTTAAGATTCAGACGCTGGATGCTGGAAACGTTATATTGAATGAGTATCTTCGCAGCCAGGCTATAAGCAATAACATGGATGTAGATGTAACTTATAATGGCGGCGGTTACATGGACGGCGACAAGCTGATCCTTCCGAATGTAAATGATACGGCAAATGTAAAGGTTACTTACCACACGTTTAAATATGAGAACAGCGTGGAGACAGGCGTGATCACGAAAGACTTCGTAATTACGGCAGTTGCGCCTGATAAGACGCTGGCTGGCTTTGATTATTCGATCGCTGACGGTACACCGGCATGGGATCTTCCTTCTTACAAGCAGGTTGCGAGGATTGCTGTTGCCGATAATAATAAGAAGGTATATTTCCGGTTTAAGAATGCCAACGGGGTTGATAAGACCAGTGATTATACCGTAGAGTCAAGCGATGATAACAAGTTGCTCATTGCTGGCGATCCGGAAAATGGTTGCTCTATCTATGGCGTTAGCGCCGGTACGGCTTCTATCCTTGTAAGGGATAAGGCTAACAAGAGTGTAGTGGCTACACTTCCTATAACGATTGTAGCAGAGCGAGTTGCGTCTTCGTTGGAGTTGAGCAAAACTTCGCTTACTGTTTCAAATTCGGTTAATATTGATCCGGAAGAAGTTACATGGAAAGTGAAAGATCAGTACGGCGAGGAAATGGAGTTTACTACACCGGCTTCTGCCGTGGTAATCAATAACACAGCGGGAACTGAGGTTCTTAATGATGACAATAAAGTTGAGCTTGTTAGTGGAAGTTCCATTAAGGTTAATGGTAATGTGCTTGGCGCGGATCTGGCTGCAGGAAAGACCGCAACGTATACGGTTACTGTAAAGGCAACCGCTAAAGGTAAAGAGCTTGAGAAAAAGCTTACGGTTGTTGTTAAGGCACCAAACCCGGATGGCGCTAAAAGTTATGGTTTTGCTGTAACAGGCAATACAGATATTGTTGTAGGAAAAGATGATACGGCAAACAAGACTGTCACGGTAAAAATGGTTGAATATCTGGATGGTGTTGCTAATAACTATGTAGCATTGGATGATATTAAGGTTGACGAACTTACGGGTACTAAGACTAATCTGGAGACAGACGTTGCAGGAAATACAGCAACCATTATATTGGCAGACCAGGTGGATGATGCTCAAGGCAATCATATTTTCACGAAGCATGTAACGGCTGGAAAATATAAAGTAACGGTTGTTGTTACTAATGATGATAAAAAGAAAATTGAAGCTTTGTCATATACACTTGATGTAAAGGATTCACAGGTAAATCCGACTGCTTCAGTGGTTTCTAAAAATGCTGAATATGATACATTAGTGAGTGTGCTTAATAATGACAGCAAAGTTAAATACTACTGTAACGGAAGTGAGCTTTCGAAAGATGATACAAACGCAACTCTTTTGCCTGTTGATTGCAACGTAACTGGAGATTCCGGTGTTGTGAAGAACGTTATGCTTACGTACCGTGTTGGTGGTGGAGTTGCTTGGTTGACGACAAGAATTCCTGTTAATACAACATTTACAAATGTAACAAGTACAGGTTTATAATACGTAAGGCAAAAGCTTTTCCGGACTGTGTATAGCAGGTTGGACAGTGGATGATGGAACGTATGAAAAAAGAGAGAGCGGCATATCGGTTAATCCGGTATGCCGGTCTTTTTTGCGTATGACGGGCATGCCCGTGTTCTGTGGTGAAAGTCCACTTAGGCGTAGCTACCAACGAACTTTATAGCGACTCCCA
>CANQQG010000019.1 GCA_947625875.1 uncultured Lachnospiraceae bacterium | reverse complement strand
CGGATATTGTTTCCTCGCTCACTGTATTTATGAAAAAGGAAGGTTATTTGATTGATGGCGCAGATGGTCAGCGAACTGCTTTGGAAAAAATTGCTCAGAGGCAATATGACATTGTGCTTTTGGATATTTCGCTGCATGACGGAAATGGATTCAGCATTTGTTCCGCGATGAAAAGCCAAAAAGATATTCCGATCATTTTTTTGACCGCCGATGATGATGAATTTAGTGTGGTCAGCGGGCTGGAACTGGGAGCGGATGATTATATCTGCAAGCCATTCCGTCCGAGAGAATTACTGGCAAGAATCAGTGCGGTTCTGCGCAGGGCGAATGGAAAGAACGAATATCTTGCCTGTAAAGATATTACGATCGACGTAAAAAAAGCGGTTGTTCGCAAAGATAATACAGAGATATTCCTCTCGGCGCTGGAATACCGTCTGCTGCTGGTATTTTTACAGAATCCGGGAGTCGTTTTTTCGAGAAAAAAACTCCTTGAAATGATCTGGGACGCCACAGGCGAATTTATCAATGACAATACATTAACGGTTTATATCAAAAGACTGCGGGATAAAATAGAAACGAATCCGCAGGAGCCGGAGATCCTTCTGACGGTTCGCGGGCTTGGATATAAGGCGGGTGAATAGTATGGATTTTCTGCGAAATAAGGATGTCCGATCACAGATAAGACTATGCGGCGTCATTACGGTCATAAGCGGTATTTCAGGCTTTTTCTTTTGCAGAGCGTTTTGCTGGCTCCCTTTTTTGACCGGCTGCATGGTCAGCGGCGTCTCATTGGTTTTCACCTGCCGGCGCTATGAGAAAATTTCTTCTTTAAGCCAGGACATTGACAGACTGTTACATGGGGAAGAAAACATCCGTTTTGATGATTATATCGAGGGCGAGCTGGCGGTCCTGGGAAATGAGATTTCAAAGATGACGCTGCGTCTTTTGGAACAGTCCGAACAGTTGCGAAAAGATAAAAATTATCTGGCGGATTCTCTGGCAGATATTTCCCACCAATTAAAGACGCCATTAACTTCCCTTGAAATATTAAACGCTGCCCTCGCGCAGGAAGGCACTGACGAGGAACAACGGTCTGTTCTGTTACAGGAACAGTTGAGTCTGTTGTCACGCATGGAATGGCTGATCGCCGTCTTATTGAAATTGTCGCGTCTGGATGCCGGGACGATCGAGTTTGAGAATAAAACTTTCTCTGTGGGAGAATTGGTTCAGCAGGCAACCGCAGCCTTTGACGTAACGCTCGATATTAAAAATATTACCATGCGTATTTCTGATTTGTCAGAAATTCGGTTATGCGGGGATATCAAGTGGCTTGCGGAAGCACTGTCGAATGTTATAAAAAATTGTATAGAAAGCACACCGCCCGGCGGGCAGATCACGATCGGCGCGGAAGAAAATGCGATGTACGTGAAACTATATATTATGGATAATGGAAGCGGGATTCCGAGCGAAGATATTCCGCATTTGTTCGAGCGTTTTTACCGCGGGAAAAATTCCGGTAAAAATGGCGTTGGGATTGGTCTATCGTTAGCGAAAACGATCCTTGCGCAGCAGAATGGGACGATTGCCGTTGAAAACCAAATACCGGAGGGGGCAAAATTTACGATTTGCTTTTATAAAGGGATCGCCTGACGCGGTTCCTTTTTTGTAAAGTGACATTTTTGTAATGAAATAGTAATGCCAGCGTCACTTTGAACTGTTATCATCTATGCCAGATGGGATAAGAAGATGTCGGCGAAAGCTGTCCCGAATCTATGATACGAAATTACTTACGGAGGATCAAACGATGGAAATTTTAAGGGTTGAAAATGTCTGCAAGACATACGATACCGGCGACACTGCCGTAAATGCCCTGACGGATATTTCGTTTTCCGTACAAAAGGGAGAATTTGTCGCCATCATCGGCGCATCGGGTTCGGGTAAATCCACTTTGCTGCATATCCTTGGCGGGATTGACCGCCCGACGTCCGGTGAAGTGTTCGTAGACGGGCAAAGCGTATATGAGCGGACGGAAGACCAGCTTGCGGTGTTCCGCAGACGGCAGGTGGGGCTGATCTATCAATTCTATAACCTGATTCCGGTTTTGAATGTAGAGGAAAATATGACACTGCCCGTCCGGCTGGATGGACGAAAGATAAACAAAAAGCGTTTGGCGGGATTGCTGCAGGCACTGGGGCTGGCAAAGCGCAGAAAGCATTTGCCGGGCCAGCTTTCCGGAGGGCAGCAACAGCGCGTGGCGATTGGTCGCGCGCTTATGAACGCGCCTGCCATTCTTTTGGCGGATGAACCGACCGGCAACCTGGATACGAAAAACACACAGGAGATCATGCAGCTTTTGGAAACGTCCAATAAAACCTACAAGCAGACCATCATTCTGATCACCCATGACCGGGAGATCGCATTGCAGGCGGATCGGATTTTGGAAATTCAGGACGGCGCGCTTATTCGGGATGAGGTGATTCGCTGATGGAGATGATGTTCGCACTTACATTAAAAACCTTGAAACAAAACAGGAAACGCACCCTTCTTACCGTCTGCGTCATGATCCTTTCGGTGGGCATGATGACGGCTGTTTTGTGCGGCGGCTGGTCGATGCTTCGGTTTTTGCAGGAGAAAGAAAAGATGTATGGCGGCGATTATGCGTATCGTATGGAACTCACATCACAGCAGCAGGCGGAAAAACTCATGCGGGAGAAAAATGTCGAAGATGTTTCGCTGTTTCGTTTTGCCGGAAGCAGTTTTTACGGCGAACCTTCTAACCGGACACTGCTTGCCGTTGCGGAGATCGATGACGCATTTGTCGAAAACTTTTCTCTGGAACAATATTTGTTGAAGGGACGATTCCCGATAAATGAAAATGAGATTATTCTGACGCAGGATTTTATCGAAGATAACGGACTGGCATTTTCCGTTGGCGATACCATACGGCTTTCCCTCGGTATGCGGGTGTGGGATGAGATCGATACAGAATTGTATGGATTGGTAAATTTTCTCGGGGAACGGGAAAGCTTTCACCGAAATGCGGAGAAGACATATACCATTGTCGGTATCGTGTCAGAAATGAACGAATCAAAAATAGCCGGTGCGTTCAATGCTTATAGTGGAATTGGCAACGACGGAAGCGCTTTATCAGCATTTGTTAAATGCGGTCATATATCCAGGTCTGTATACGCTGAAGCGGAGGAAAATGCAAAAGCGGTTGGAGGCCGGGCGTTGGCATTTCATTCGGAGCTGCTTTTATATCATGGCGTTACGGGTGGCAAAGGCGCCGTAAAGATCCTTGCGGCTGTCAGCGCGGTTATTTTCTTGCTGATGGCTGCCTGCGCGGCAATGATCAGCAATGTCCTTTCCATCTCTTTGCAGGAACGCGTCAAACAGCTTGGTATGCTTGCAAGTATCGGCGCTACCGGCAGACAGAAAAAAGCCAGCGTGACCATAGAAGCTTTTCTTCTTGGCGTGGCAGGGATTCCACTTGGCTTGCTATTTGGCGTGGGATTGACCGCTGCTGTTCTGGCAATGATACGGATTTCTTTTGAAACCGTTTTTACTTTTGGCGCGCTTGAACTGAATATGCATATACATTGGATGGTTCTTCTTCTGGGAGGCGTTTCGGGGATTGTTTCCCTGCTCTTTGCCTGCCAGGCTCCGGGAAGAATTGCCTCAAAAGTTACAGTGATCGACACATTGAAGCAGTCAAATGTGTATCAGATCAAGCGGAAAAAGCTTCCTCGTGGAAAAGGAATGTCTGTCTTTTTCGGAATATATGGCGCGTTGGCTTCCAAAAATATTCACCGTAATCCAAAACGGTTTCATGCTGTCACAATGTCCATTTTTTTGGCGGTTGTCCTCGGGCTGTCCCTGTACAGTTTTTCGGATTTTATGCTTTTCCAGACATCTATGGACATGAAAGAAGATGGCTCGAGCTATACGGATGTCGAGGCTGTGATTCCCTATAAGGATCTATCGGGGGCCGTAAAAGCAATCTCTGATGAGGGCTTGTCGGCGGATATCTCATACCGGATATCCCGGTATATGACCGCCACATTTGAGGAAGCATCCATCAATCCTGACATGGCGGGGTATTTTATCAATGGCAATCTTGCGGAATTATACGTTGTGGGTATGGATGAAGAACATTTAGACGCTCTCTGCGAAGAAAACAACATTGATCATGCGGCGTATGACGCCGGATCAGATCATGGCATACTGCTCAACAGCGCAACCGGAAATTACGGCGCCTCCCCCGGTCGTGTTGTGATCGGTTCTCCTTTTTTGCTTGAAAGAGGATGTGAGATCGAACTGGAATACAGTGATAACCGAAAAACGGTGATCGTTTGGGATGTTGTGAATGGCAATAACGCGAATCTTTCGTCACAATTTGTCCGGGACAGGGCAGTCCTGATCGTTCCAATCACTTATTTTGACTGGCTGCTGGACGGCGATACTTATATGGAACTTGCGATTGACGCCCCACAGCACGAACAGGTCGCGGAATGTCTGGCGGATATGGGATTTTTTCAGGTATTTGATGTGGCAAAGGCAACGGAAAATTCCCGGCAGATCTATACGCTCCTCAAAATGATGGTCTGCATTTTTACGGTCTTAATGACAATGATTATTGGATTGAATGTCTGTAATACGATCGCAAATACCATCCATGTGCGCAGAAAGGAGTTCGCGGCGCTGCGTTCTGTCGGCATGACGGCTGCCGGTTTGAAGAAAATGCTGCTTTTAGAATCCGCCTTGTACGGTGTAAAGTCGCTCCTGTCTGCAATACCAGTGAGCCTGATGATCCACTATATCATGTATTCGTTGATCGCAAAAGGAATGACGCCGTTTATGTTTTATATCAAGTGGGGTGTATACGGAATCGCTGCCATAATGGTTATCATTATAGTGGTGACGGCAATGCTGTTTTCAATGCGTAGTGTGGAGAAAGTTGAAATTGTTGAAGAACTGAAAATGGGAAGTATCTAAATTTTGCACAATGAGAAATGAGGTGACAGGGAATGAATAAAAAGAAATGATAATAGAAGGAGTTATTTGCGCAGGTACGGAATGTGATTGAAAAACGAAATAACCGTCACTCATACAGTGGCATAACAGGCGGTAGGACATTCTGGTTTTACTGCTGTTTTTTTATTTGAAAACAGCTGCCAATAAAATCAAATATAACTCGATAAAATGAGTTTTACACAAAAAAATAAAAGAGTTTTGATCATTTGGGGAATTTGATTCGTTATTATAATAGAGAGCGGATGACGCCTGTGGACATTGCAGGGAAGGAGCTGATAGCGTGTGACGGATGACGCGTTAGTGGAGCGGATCATGTTTGGCGATGAAAAAGCGGCTGAAGAACTGATAAAACGCTATTATACGCCTGTTTTACGTTATTGTAAAAGACAGTGTTTCAATCTGGAGAAAGCGGAAGATTTAACGCAGGAAACTTTTTTGAAGCTGTTTCAGAACCTGTCGGGATATAAAGGAAAAAGGAAATTTAAGGCATATTTATATACAATCGCCAGTCATTTATGCATTGATGAAAGCCGGAAAATGAAAGAATGTTTTTTGGAAAATGAAGAGGAAATCAGAGATGATTGTGATGAGCTGCATCGGTTAGAGGCTCAATCAGAGATAGAAGATCTTTTGAATCTTTTATCGCCGGAACAAAGAGAAGCGGTTGTTTTGCGGTTTGGGGCGGAGCTTTCGTTTGGGGAAATCGCAAAAGTGACGGGATGCAACATGAGAACGGCGCAGAGCAGGGTCAGAAACGCTTTGAAAATCATGAGAAAGGAGAAAAGAAAATGAGCGGTAGAGAATTAAAAAAGCATTTGAGGCAGTATTTACAGCGGGAGACGGAACATGGGAAACTTAGCGACGCCAAGTTGGAAGAAACCGTAAGATTATGCGCTGAAATTATGCGGGAACAAAAATCAGCAAAACGATCGCAGGAAGAGCCGCGGATAGGGTTTGCGCAGTATTTATCGGATATTTTCCGCTTTGAAGGAGTGCCAATATTTGGATTGCAGGCGGCCGCGTTATTTATCGTATGCGTGGCAATTTACCAATCAGCAGGCAATCCGGGTTATATTCCTGCGTTTATGCCGCTGTTTGTGCTGGCTGTTATGCCGGCCATATTCAAATGCCAATATTATGGAATGTGTGAGATAGAAGCGGCCACAAGGGCTTCCGGTTCGCAGATCGTGCTGGCAAAGCTGATTCTGGTCGGAGCCGCGGATCTGATCTGTATGACGTTTTTTGTCTTTTTTGAGGCATATCTTCAAAATTCTTACCGGGAAATCGGGCGGATTATTTTATACTGCATGGTTCCCTATCTGGTGTGTATGGTCAGTATGCTGCGCCAGCTTCGATTGCGCAGAAAAGAAAATATGCAGATCTGTGTGACGATATCGCTTGGCTCCTGCGTTTGCTGGGGCATACTGGCAAAAACTTTTCCATGGCTGTATGACACATCTGCTTTTGGTATATGGATCGTTGCTTTTTTATTTTTTGCAGCGTTTTTCATAAAAGAAATTTATTTTATTATAACAGTGAGAAAGGAAGGAAAAATGTATGGAATTATCTCTTGACAGATTGACAAAGCATTATGGCAGCAAAATAGCAGTAGATTGTGTCAGTGCAACCCTGAGTCCGGGCGTATATGGCCTTTTGGGGGCGAATGGCGCGGGAAAGACAACGCTGATGCGGATGATGTGCGCTATTTTGGAAGCGACTTCCGGAGCGGCGCTTCTGGATGGGAAAGATGTGATTTCTATGGGAGAAGATTACAGAAACATATTGGGTTATCTTCCGCAGGATTTTGGGTATTACCCTAATTATACGGCAATGGAGTTTTTAATGTATATCTCTGCCCTGAAAGGGATACCAAAGAAAATCGCCAGGAAACGGGCGGGAAAATTATTGGAGAAGGTAGGATTAAGCCATGTAGCGAATAAGAAACTAAAGACTTTTTCCGGCGGCATGAAGCAGAGAGTTGGAATTGCGCAGGCATTGTTGAATCATCCGGAAGTTCTGATACTGGATGAGCCGACAGCGGGGCTGGATCCGAAAGAAAGAGTGCGGTTCCGCAACCTGCTTTCCGATTATGCCGGAGATAAAATTGTTATTTTGTCAACGCATATTGTTTCTGATGTTGAGGCAATCGCGGATGAAGTCCTGCTTATGAAACAGGGAAAATTTGTATTGCAGGGCGCTGTGCCGGAGCTGGTTCGGAAAGCGGAAGGGAAAGTATGGGAACTGGAGGCGTCTTCAGAGGAAGCAAAAAAATGGCAGGCAAAATCAACCGTTGCGAATTTAAGGCATGAGGACGGGCGGGTGGCGCTTCGGATTATTTCAGACGATAAGCCCGGCGAGCGGGCGGTTCTGTGTGAACCTACGTTGGAAGATTTATATCTGTACTATTTTCCGGCAAAGGAAGGAGTGGAATCATGATGGAATTATTTTTATCAGAGCATAAAAAGTTATGGCGCAAAATGAGCGTCAGGATCAGTGTTTTGCTCTGTTTTGTTTATATTGTAATTTTCGGAAGCATCCTCTCGTTTCAGTGGTTTGGTTTTGGAAGTTCCGATGACGTCACAAGCTCTTTTGGGAATAACTTTGACGGGTATGGAATGATAAGGGACAGACAGGAATATTCATTGGAATTTGGCGGGGAGCTGACAGATGAAAGCTTACAGGAATTAGTAAGGGATTATCAGGGGATTAAGGCAGCCGACATTGACGGTGAATGGGAAAAAACGGACTGCCATGTAATCAACGGCTGGTTAGGAACTTTGTATCCGGAACTTCTGGAAACGGATCGTTATGAAACAATGATGGATTATGTCAATCCGAAGAATCTGACAGGTTTTTATGAGAGAAGGCAGAGCGCCCTTGAGGATTTTTTAGAGAACAATGGTCAGACTGGGGCAGAAAAGGACTATCTTTTGCGGATAAATGCGGAGGTAAAAAAGCCGTTCCGATATGAATGGACAGAAGGATGGTCGAATCTTCTCGGCAGCATGATCGCAGATATGGGGACTGTAATGGCGCTGTTCCTTGCAATTGCTTTGTCATCAATATTTGCCGGAGAGTGGCATGATAATACGAGTTCATTGGTTTTAACAACAAGAAATGGATGGAAGAAGATTGCCCTTGCAAAAATATGTACTGGTTTATCATTTACTACAGAATTTTTTGTAATAATTATGATGGGGAGTATTGTATCACAGATTTTCTTCCTGGGAACTGCCGGATGGGATATGCCGATTCAGACAATAAAGCTGATTGCCATTGCGCCTGTGAATATGCTGCAGGCGGAAATTTACGAATACGCATTTGTTTTTTTAGGGGCAATCGGATTTGCAGGAGTTATCATGTTCATATCTGCTAAAACAAGGAGCAATGTGCTGGCTTTATTGTTTAGTTTGGCAGTTGTATATGGATCGATGATGATTGCTGAGTATCTGCCGTATGGCGCACAGAAGGCATTGGACTTAATTCCATTGGTGGGAAGCGGCGCTGACATTTTCCGTACCAATACGTTCTGTATTTTTGGAACGTATGTGTGGTCGCCGTATTTGCTGCTGATTGTCCCGGTTCTGATTGGGGTTTTGTGTCTGCCGTTTGCAGTGAGAGGATGGGCAAGACGGTTGAGGGCCTGATAAAAATGGTGAAAAAAAAAGATTCAAGGAAAACAGATACGCATTAAAATCAAATGATATAAACAAGGAGAAAGCAAAATGAACGAAAAATTTTATTACAGTGTGGCAGAGGTAGCTGAGATGTTGGGCATCAGCAGTCCTCTGATCCCGCAATGACACTGGCGGATTTCTGGAGATTTACCGAACGGATATGGAAAAGCACTTGCACAGGATCACAATGAAGCTATATTGTTTATATAATAATGAGGCAGTGATCTTGTCCCGTTTTTTTATAATTGCTATAATTGAAAATTTAAATTGTGTTTTTATTGTAGGAAGCCTTAACAAGATAGAAAATTTGTAGGCACTTCAAAAAACATTTATGAATTTAATATTATTTTAATATTTTTATTGCATAATTTGAGGTATAATTATATTACTTGTCTTAGAAGGAGATGATTTTATAGAATACGAACCTAAAAATTTCAAATTAGAAGAAACAACTGTCTGGTCATTCCCGAATAGAGGGAAGTGGGCAACACATTCTGGTAAGTATCGGGGGAATTGGTCGCCATATATTCCCAGGAATCTTATATTGAGATACACGAATGAGAAGGATTGGATATTAGATCAATTCTTAGGAAGCGGAACTACTTTGATAGAGGCCAAACTGTTAAACAGAAATGCAATAGGTATTGATATTAATCCGAGTTCCATCAAATTGTCAAATTATAATCTAAACTTTGAAATTCACAGTTGTTCTAAAATTTTTACCAAACTTGGGAATGCTAGAAATTTATCATTTATAAAAGATGAAAGTATAGATATGATCTGTACCCATCCACCGTATGCAGATATAGTTCGATACAGTAGTTCTATAGAAGAAGATATATCACATTTAAGATATCATGAATTTTTGTTAGCTATGAAAGATGTGGCTAAAGAAGCATTTCGTGTCCTCAAGAAAGGAAAGATATGTGCATATATGATGGGTGATGTCAGAGAATGCTCTTATGTTAAACCGTTAGGGATGGATACATTGCAGTTGTTTATCAGCGCCGGATTTCGATTGAAGGAGATTGTTATTAAGGAACAGCATAATTGTCGTTCTGAGAATTATTGGAAAAGAAAACAGGTGAATTTTCTGATGCTGGCGCACGAATATATTTTTGTTTTGGAAAAAATCAGCGTTCGCTGATTTTTTCTGTTGCACTTTGAGATATTTTACCGTATACTAAAGTATATACAATCAAATGTTCGACTGGCATGCTTAGAATTAAATACAAGACTAGAGGGGAAATAGGTGTGTTAATAAGTTATAATAAATTATGGAAGCTTTTACAAGATCGAAAAATGCGAAAAAAAGATTTGTGCTTAGCAGCTGGTATTAGTCATGCATCTATGGCAAAGCTGGGGAAAAATGAGAATATTACTACAGAGATTTTGCTGAAGATATGTATAGCGTTGAATTGTGACATAGGTGATATTATGGAAATATCAAAGATTGAGCAGAACTGAGAGGTGGAAACGGTTATGGAACCGATACTGGAAAAAGAGAAAAACAATATTCTTGCAAAACCTATCCTCAAATGGGCTGGTGGGAAAACGCAATTATTGAAAGAATTAGTAAAAAAGATACCTGTATCATATGGGCGGTATATCGAACCATTTATTGGCGGCGGAGCGTTATTTTTTGCTTTAAATCCGGATGATTCCGTGATTGCAGACAGTAATCCGGAATTAATAAATGTATATCGACAAGTTGCAGACCATACATCTGAGGTCATTGAATATTTACATCAGTATCAAAATACAAAGGAAATGTTTTATGAAGTCAGGGCGCTTGACTGGCAGGAACTATCCGAAGCAGAGGCTGCGGCCAGAACAATTTATTTGAATAAAACGTGTTTTAACGGACTGTATCGTGTGAATAAAAAAGGACAATTTAATGTACCATATGGGAATTATAAATCCCCCAATTTTTGTGACGAGGATGCACTGTATGTGGCTGCTGACACATTGAAAAAAGCAGAAATTGTTTGTGGAGATTATCTGGAGATATTAAAAAAATATGCTAAAACGGGAGATTTTGTATTTCTTGATCCTCCATATCTCCCAATTTCTATATATGGAGACTTTAAACGATATACAAAGGAACAGTTTTATGAAGAAGATCATGTAGATCTTGCAAAAGAAGTAGTTCGCTTGCAGGAAGTTGGTTGTCATGTGATTTTAACAAATTCAAATCATCCACTTGTGCATGAATTATACAAAGATTTTAGGATAGATGTGATTCCAACAAAGCGATATATTTCGTGTAATGGGGCAAAGCGGAAAGGGGAAGATGTAATTGTAACAATCCCTCCGAAAAAGAAAACGTTATTTAAAGTTGTTCCTAAGCCGTTATCAGAACAAGTTGAAAAATATCCCCCTACACGGTATATGGGTTCAAAGAGTAAATTATTATCTCAGATTTGGGAAGCGTCTTCACAATTTGAATTTGATTCAGTGGTGGATTTGTTTTCAGGTTCCGGTATTGTTGGCTATATGTTTAAGGCGCAGGGTAAGGCTGTAGTGAGCAATGATTATATGTTCATGTCGGAGGTTTCTGCCAAAGCAATGATTGAAAATAATCATATCACTTTGCCTCAAAGCGAAGCAAGGGAACTATTACTTGAGAAGAATGGATCTGACCATTTTGTGGCAACAACATTTAAAGATTTATATTATACGGATGAAGAAAATGATTTAATTGATATATTGCGTATGAATATTGCGGCGATAAGGGATCCATATAAGCAAGCGATCGCGATGACTGCATTGATTCGTGCATGTATAAAAAAGCGCCCAAGAGGAATATTCACATATACAGGACAGCGCTATAATGATGGACGAAAAGATTTACAGAAGTCTTTGCAGCAGCAGTTTTTAGAAGCCGTAGATTCCATTAACAAAGCAGTTTTTGATAATGGTAAGAAGAATCATGCAAAACTGGGAAACGCTATGGACTTGCGAATTGAAAAGCCGGATTTAGTGTATATAGATCCGCCTTATTATTCGCCGCTTTCAGATAATGAGTATGTGAGAAGATATCATTTTGTAGAAGGCCTTGCACGTAATTGGCAAGGAGTTGAGATTCAGCAGCATACACAGACAAAAAAATTCAAGTCATATCCAACGCCTTTTTCTACGAGAAAAGGCGCTGCGGATGCGTTTGATTTGTTGTTTAAGAAATTTAAGGATAGTATTTTGATTGTATCCTATTCATCTAACAGTCAGCCGACGAAAGACGAGATGGTGGCTTTGTTGGCAAAGCATAAAGAATATGTAGAGGTTATGCCCATTGATTATCAATATTCTTTTGGCAATCAGAAAGAGGCAAAGACCAGTCGAAATAAAGTACAGGAATATTTATTTGTGGCATATTAATAGGGGGATGCTTACGTGGAAGATAGAGTCGATATTTGGCTTGTGGGAAATACCGGATTGCGGAATCCGAATCGGATTCAAGAAGGATTAGCCATATTTGCAAATTCATCTTATGTTGGAAATCTGCGTGGAAAAGAAAATGAAATTGGATTTATGAATCTTCTAAACCAAAAGGGCATTATTCAAAATGAAAGAGGCAAGGATGCATCAGGAAGTCATGCCAGAAAATGGCGGCTGATGTTTGCTAGAAATGGCTTTATTTATCCGCAAGTTAAGAAAAGTGAGGGAAAGCAGGAAGAACTTGGAGTTTTAGATGGATTGACTCCTTTTGGAAAGATTTTTTTGCAGGCAGATACATATCCGGCTGTTCAGGAATGCTTTTTGCGTTCCATGAGTGTTGAACAGTTTCCGACTCCAGATGGCGCCCATTATTTTTCTCCATTAAGGTGGTTATTGGCAGTTATGTTGGAATTGGAAAAACGAACAGGCAGCACAGAATTGAGCAGAATAGAGTTTGCTTTATGGGGACATACAACGAATCCTGATTATGATTTGGATATGGTTGTTGAAAATATCCTTAATTTGAGAGATCGACGAGCAAAAGCCTCGGCAAAACGTTCTTTTGATAAACAGGAAATCGCAAAGCGTGGAGAAAATTATGATAAGAAAAATGATAATTTTCTTGATTATTGTGATATGAATATGCGCTATCTTCGTATATCTGGAATATTTCAACGCAAAGGGCGCGGAATTATGATTGTGCCTACGAAACATATTCTTGCAGAAAAACTTGCGAAAAGTACGGCAAGTGATGAACGAATTATGAGCGCTTATAAAAAACTTTGCATGGGTGCGCCTTTACCAACAGATGATATGGATGTTGCGAGCGCTTTGTTAGACGACATAAAGAAGCAAATGAAAGACAGGCATATCGTCTTTGATATATCAGATTTATCGTTAAATACTCCGGCAGACATTAACATTGGCAGGCAGCGGTTAGAAAAACTTCTGATGCAAACGGATGAAATTAAGTATGCAGATGAACAACGCAATCAGTGGAAAGAAATTGCGGATTATATGGAGCTTCTTATAAAAGGTGGGGGAAAGATTATTTATGATGAGGATAATGCCATTGAGGTTCCTAAGGATGAGATGCCGGTATATTTAGAATGGACATTATGGAGGGCGGCGCTTGCCATTGATCATTTGATCAATAAGCCATATGAAGTTCGTGGTTTCAGACTTGATTCAGATTTTTTGCCAGTGTCAACGGCAGGTGGCGGGAAAGGAGATTTGTATTGTGAATTTGAGGATTTTATAATTTTAACAGAAGTAACGATGTCCACATCTTCAAGACAAGAGGCTATGGAGGGCGAGCCTGTCAGACGTCATGTTTCGGATGCAGTACTGAAATATGATAAGCCAGTATATGGAATGTTTATCGCAATTAAGATTGATACAAATACGGCGGAGACATTTCGACATGGTGTTTGGTACACTGGGGATGATGTGAAGCAAAGATTGAATATTGTTCCTTTTTCATTGGAGCAATTCAGACAATATTTTGTCGCAATGTTTGAAGCAAATCAGGCGAAGCCAGATAAAGTAAAAGAATTGATTGCTATATGTGAAACAAGGCGTGATATTTTAGAGGCTCCAGCGTGGAAAGATTATATTTCTGCTGTTGTAAATGAAAACTCTGAAAATATGTTATTTCCGAATGCGCCCAAGAATAAAATTGAAATGCCGATTATATCAGCGGGATCTACGGTATATAGTCCGGCATTTGGCGAAGGTCAGATAATAGGAATAAAAGCTTGTTTTCAGGAATCTGCGGATAAGGTTATTGAAATACCATATTTAAAGGGAATTCCGGATGAAATAAGTTTTGGTTCAGATGGGATATCGCTTGTTCATGATAAATTTGGCATGGGCAAACTATTTGCATATATTGTGGTTTTCAGAAAAAATATTATGCAGCTTTCTTATCCTTCCGCGTTTATGGATGGAATAGTGTCGATTATATGAGTCGATACTTAACCGAATTTTTATTGTTTATCGTAGTTATAGCAGACTAAAAAGCAATTTTTAGCAGAGATGATTGTTGGCGTTTGACAACAGTTAATAATAGTGTTAGAGAACAAGGAGAGAAAAATGAATTATATTGCCGATTATCAGGCGAGAACAGACTTAATTAACAAGTATAAAAACAATTCTTTGTTATTATATGCATTGCAACTTAGGTTTAATATATCAGATATTGCTTCTGTCGCAAGTGATGCCCTTACCGACGGAGGAGATGATAAAAAATGTGATTTAATATATGTAGCGCCCGAAATAGGCATAGCTGTAGTTGCACAAAGCTATATGAAGCAAAATCCTCAAGATACAGATCTCGCTCCTGGAAATAAAGCGAGTGATTTAAATACCGCTTCGGCATGGGTTTTTGCCCAAAATGCAGAGGATGTTGCTGAAAGAATTCGAGAACAAGTAAAAGATCTTCAAAGATCTATAGAAGACGGTTCTGTAAGCATTATCTATTTTTGGTATGTTCATAATCTAAATGAATGTAATAATCCTAAAGTTAAAGAGGAATTGGGGGCAATGCAAAAAAATGCTAAGGCGGTGGTGCAAACACTTTTTCCGAAAAATGAGATAGAAATTATTGCATTGGAAGTTGGTAATGAGACAATAGAAAAATGGTATAATACTTCTAATAAACAAATAAAAATTACAGATTCCTTTAATGTTAAAACTGTTAATAAGGGGTTTGAAATTCAAGGAGAAAAATGGAAAGCGTATGTCACGGCTGTATCAGCAAGCTGGTTAAAGGAAATATATAATACATATAAAGAGGATTTGTTTTCTGGCAATCCAAGAAACTATTTGGGTGCAGGGAAAAAGAAAAATAAGATTAATCTGGGAATTATTGAGACTATTGGAGAACAACCAGATAATTTTTGGGCGTATAATAACGGAATTACAGCATTAGTATATAATTATGATGCTTCAGAAAATGATGGAAAGTTATTAGTTTCCGGCCTCACAATTATTAATGGAGCTCAGACAACGGGAGCAATTAGCAATGCAGAAACAGTAGATAATGCATGGGTTCCTATCCGGTTCATTGTGTGTAGTGATTTTTCTATTGTTGATGCAATCATTAGCAATAATAATAAGCAAAATGAAATTCTACCTTCCGATTTAAGGAGTAATGATCTTATACAAAATAAGCTTAGAAAAGAATTTGAAAAATATGACAAACTATTTTATAGTGGAGGATGTCGTGGCAATATACGACCGTCTCGGAGTAAAGAAGTGCTGGATCCATATGTAGTTGCACAGTCATTGCTGGCATTTCATGTAGATTGCGTTACAGCCTACAACTCTAAAACGGATTTGTGGAATAATGATTCACTATATGGTAGCATTTTTAAAGAGAATTTAACTGCTGAACATATTATATTTACATATTCATTAGCGCGTGCAATCGATTTTTATAAATTGCAATTACAGCAGAAAGATTCTGAACGCACAGAGATTGAGGATATGCAATATAGTTTTTTGTCCAAACGTGGATCAAAAATGTTATTTCTTTATACAGTTGGAAAATGTATGGAGGGAATTATCGGCAAAAAAATTAACAACAGTTGGAATTTACAATTTAAAAACAACTCTGATTTTGACACATTGGTTAGTTTGTGGGAAAAAGTAATTGCTTCTATTCTTCCTATGTCATTTCAACATTTGGAAAGTGCATTAAGGGATGGATTAAAAAGCAAGGAACAATCTGAAAAGGCAGGCACTGTCGTGGCAGGGATTTTAACGGGTCTTCAGACAACAATTCAAGGTCAGTTGAAAGATTTTGTTGAGTTTATTGATTCTTGTTCCGAAGTATTTTCTAGACTATAGAGAGAAATTCATTCCTATTACACGCTGGAATGATGGATTGTAGTCTGGTTCTGGTGAATGGTTTGGAAATGTGTATGATTTTTATTTCAGAGTCTATAGGCAAAATTATGGAGTTGTTTAAGGAGTTATGTAGGCGCTGTTATGGCATTTATCCGGAAATGATAGTTTATCAGATCAATATGTATCGTGAAGTGTGGGATATTTTAAGGCGGTTCCATCAGGAAGAGAAGACGGTCATTATGGTGTCCCATGATGAGGAAATCATAAAAAGCTGTCCGAAAGTGGTGCGTTTGGGCGAGTCCCTTTGATGATTGCCAAAAGAGTTTAAATGATCCGCAGCTATAAATATAAGAATATTTAAGAAAAATCCGGGCAACCTGACATCATGGGATATGATTAAAATAACAGACAGGAGGAAATATTATGTCATTGATTGGAAAGGAAGTCGGTGATTTTTCGGCGCAGGCGTTTGTTGACGGCGCGTTTAAGAGTGTCAGCAAAGAGGACGTCATGGGAAAATGGAGCGTGTTTTTCTTTTATCCGGCGGATTTTACATTTGTGTGCCCGACGGAACTGGAAGACCTCGCGGAAAAATATGAGGATTTTAAAAAAGCGGGCTGCGAAGTTTATTCCGTTTCCTGCGACACGCATTTTGTGCATAAGGCATGGCACGATGCATCGGAACGGATTAAAAAAATCAAGTATATCATGCTCGCGGATCCGACGCATGCGCTTGCAAAAGATTTTGACGTTCTGATTGAGTCGGACGGAATGGCGGAGCGCGGCAGCTTTATCGTCAATCCGGAAGGGAAAATCGTTTCCTATGAAGTGTCTGCGGGGAATGTCGGACGGAATGCGGAAGAATTGTTCCGGAAACTGCAGGCGTGTCAGTTTGTGCGTGAACATGGAGATGAGGTCTGCCCCGCGAAATGGCAGCCCGGGGCGGAAACGCTGAAGCCGAGCCTTGACCTTGTCGGGATGTTGTAAGCGATGGGCGGGCGGATCGAAAGCCCCGGTGAAAATAAAAACCTTTATGACGTGGTTGTGATCGGAGGCGGCCCTGCGGGGCTGACGGCCGCGCTGTATCTGGCGCGCGCCTGTTACCGGGTCGTTGTGCTGGAAAAAGAGACGTTTGGCGGACAGATCACGATCACATCGGAAGTGGTAAATTATCCGGGGGTTTTTAAAACAGACGGGAAAGAACTTACGGAAAATATGCGCAGGCAGGCGGAGCGTTTCGGCGCGGAGTTTTTGCTGGCGGAAGCGGAAGAGATTCTTCCGGATGGAGATGTAAAAAAAGTTGTGACCGGCAGAGGGACGCTCTCCTGTTTTGGGGTTCTGCTCGCGACAGGCGCGCATCCGCGGATGGTCGGTTTTGCGGGAGAAGAAGAATTTAAGGGACATGGCGTTGCGTATTGCGCGACCTGTGACGGCGAATTTTTTACGGGCAGAGAGGTGTTTGTCGTTGGCGGCGGATTCGCGGCGGCGGAAGAAAGCGTGTTCCTGACAAAATACGCATCGCATGTTACCATTCTTGTGCGGGAAGAAGATTTTACGTGCGCAAAGGCGGTTGCGGATGAAGCAAAAAAACATGAAAAAATAACCGTCATTACAGATACGGAGGTAGAGGAAGTTTCCGGCGATACAGCGCTGCGCTATATCCGTTATAAAAATCTGAAAACAGGCGAAACGACCGAGTATCAGGTGAATGAAGGCGATTATTTCGGCGTGTTTGTGTTTGCGGGATACGAGCCTGCGACGTCGCTTGTAAAGGATTTTGGCGTCTTAAATGAAAACGGTTATGTAATAACGGACGGCGCGCAGAAAACGTCTGTGGACGGACTGTATGCGGCGGGCGATGTGTGTGTGAAAAATCTCCGCCAGGTCGTGACGGCGGTGGGCGACGGCGCGCTTGCCGCAACGGAGTTAGAGCGGTACGCGGCCGCCATGCAGAAAAAAACAGGGCAAAAGCCGGTGCGGAAAGAACCCCATACAGATGATGTGCCGAGAAAGCCACAGGAAGAAAAAGACAGCGGGAAGTTATTTGACGGCGAGATGTTAAAGCAGCTGCAGACAGTTTTCTCAAAAATGGAACACAAACTCGTGTTAAAGGTGTATATGGACGCGCGCGTGGTTTCAGAGGAACTGAAAAGATTTATGGAACAGCTTGCCGGGCTGACGGAACAGCTGTCTTTGGAAATCGCGGAAGAAGAGGCAGAAGACGCGCCATGCGTAAGAGTCTGCAGAGAGGACGGAACGTGGACGGGGCTTGCGTTTCATGGCGTTCCGGGCGGGCACGAATTTACTTCGTTTGTGATGGGGCTGTATAACGCCGCGGGGCCGTGCCAGGAATTAGAGCCGGAGTTAAAGGAAAGGATCCATGCGATCAGTCATCCGGTTCATATGAAGATCATGGTGTCGCTTACCTGTACGATGTGCCCGGAGCTTGTAATCTCCGCACAGAAAATCGCGGCGGAAAATCCGCAGGTGACGGCGGAAGTTTATGACCTGAACCATTTTCAGGAATTGAAAGAAAAATATCAGGTGATGAGCGTGCCATGTATGGTAATGGACGACGGGAAGGCGTTTTTCGGAAAGAAAAACGTGCGGCAGCTGCTCGGACTTATCGCAGGGGCATGAAAAAAATGTATACACGCTGCAGGAATTGGGTTTGTGATTCCTGCAGCGTTCTTTTGTGTTGCCGCAACAAAATATGTTCCTTAAAAAAATGCTTTATAATAATGGAGTAAACTTACCTTGTCAGCAATCTGCCGGTATTCATGGTGTCCCCGTTCGGAATGTGTTAAATCTATTTGAAATAAACCAAGAAAACGAAGACCGCTTTTTTCTCCAGTGTGGATTCTTCCGTTTCGGTAAGGATTATCTTCATATCGGCCAAATACATATCGGGGCAGTTTATCGCGGTCAGGGAGAATCAGGGGGCGGGGATCATTTGGGTGTTCTTCAATAATTTGTGTGCCGTCGTCACTGACGATGTTGAGCCATCCTTGTTTAGAATCATATGGAACGAATTGATTATTCCGCCATTTTGCAATTTTGGGGAACCATGCGACCTGTTCGCTCCCGTCATTTAATACAATAAAAGATTTTTGGCAGCCCTTCCATGATTTTCCAAAACAGGCATTCATGGTATCTGCGATTGTAGGAAACAGATAATCGTCTTCTACGCTAATGTTCTTTAGACGTTTAATGTTTTCAATGTCTATCATATTTTTCCTCCGTTGAAATAATGAATGGTTTTTTGTTATAGGTTTCTTACGGCAGTTATCATGCAGGCACAATAGACCATTAATAGTATACTTATATTTTATAGGATAAGCAAGACAATAAACGATAATTGTATTATGTAAAGCGCTGTTTTCTGTGTCAGTGAAAAAAAATTTACAAAAAAAATAAATAATATTGGCTAAAAACACTTGAAAAATAAATTAAAATTAGCTAAAATAATATCAGGCAATTAAGAGAAAATAAATATCACGAAAGGAACGAAGGGATGTTAGTTCAATTGAATGATCCGCAGATTCAATATTGCGGCAGGATTGACTGGGCGGATGCGGGGAAGCCGGAATTTATTTTTCCCGCCACGTCCATGCAGTTTTGTTTTTTTGGCAGTAAGGCGAAATTGACAGTCTCCAACCGCCATGTCTGCTGGGACAATTACGTGGGCGCGATTGTAGACGGCGTGCAAAAGACATGGAAGTTACAGGAAGAAGGGAAAACAGAGCTTGTGCTTGTGGACGAAGAGCGGGAACGCCGCCATAAGGTTTTATTTTTTAAGCGCATGGACTGCGCCCATGAGATGAAACTGGAATCGCTGGAGTTATCAGAGGGCGGTTATTTGGTAAAGCCACTGCCTGTGCCGGAGCGGAAAATAGAAGTGTACGGCGATTCCGTTTCCGCGGGCGAGGTATCGGAAGCGCTGGATTACGTTGGAAAAGAAGATCCGGTACATAACGGCGAATATTCCAACAGCTGGTATTCTTATGCGTGGATCCTGGCGCGAAAGCTCCATGCGCAGCTTCACGACATCGCACAGGGCGGCATTCCGCTGCTGCGCGGGACAGGCTGGGTGGCTCCGCCGGATTATCCGGGCATGGAGGATATGTGGGATAAGCTGCATTACCATCCGCAGCTTGGCAGGGTGGAAAATTGGGATTTCTCCCGTTACACGCCGCATCTTGTGCTTGTGGCGATCGGGCAGAATGACAACCACCCGCAGGATTACATGAAAGAGGATCCGCAGGGGGCGCGAGCGCGCCGCTGGAAGGAAACGTACAAACAGTTTGTGGGGCAGATTCGGGAAAAATATCCGCGTGCAGTGATCCTTTTGATGACCACGATTTTGGAGCATGATAAAAACTGGGACGCGGCGATTGATGAAGTTTGCGGCAGCCTTGGCGACGAGCGGATCCGCCACTTTTTATTTACAAGGAACGGATGCGGGACGTCGGGGCATATACGGATCACCGAAGCGGAAGAAATGGCGGACGAGCTGGCGGATTATATTCAGGCTCTGCCATTTGACGTATGGGAAGAATCATAAGGAGGCGGCGATATGCAGATCAGTATGGAAAAAATCAAACAGTGCATGAGGCGCGCGGCGGCGGGCGGGGAGCTGACGCTCGGATTTTTTGGCGGCTCGATCACACAGGGCAGCCTTGCGACGCAGGAAGCATATACCTATGCGCGGCGCGTGTTTGCATGGTGGGAGGAAAATTTCCCGCAGGCGGAGTTTCATTATGTAAATGGCGGGATCGGCGGGACGACGTCCCATTTTGGCGTATCGAGAGTGCAGGAGCATCTGCTGATGTATGCGCCGGATTTTGTCGTCGTGGATTTCAGCGTCAATGATGAAGCGCAGGAAGGGGCATTTTTCCAGGAAACTTACGAGGGGCTGCTGCGGCGGATATTGTCCGCGCCGTCACAGTCGGCGGTTTTGGTGTTGAACAATGTGTTTTATGATACGGGCGTGAACGCGCAGGATTACCATAATGCCGTAGCCGGGTATTATGGCGTTCCGCATGTGAGCATCCGGGATACGGTCTATAAAGAAATCTGCGATGGCGTTTATAAAAAGGAAAATTTAACGAGCGATAACCTGCACCCGAATGATGAAGGGCACCGCCTTGTGGCGCAGGAGATCATTAAGCTGCTTGCCCGCTGTAAACAGGATCTGGAAAATGGCCGACAGGAGGAAAACCCTTGCGGGCAGCGCCCGGAATATGCGCTGCTGCCGCCTTTGACGGCAAATGCCTATGAACACGCCCTGCGGCTTACGATTGCAAACAGCAGCCCGAAGCTGTCCGGTTTCCGCGTGGACGCGCGGGAAAAATGCGGGCGTCTCGACCATTTCAAAAACGGCTGGACCGGGAAAGCCGTCGGCGATAAAATCTGTTTTGAGGTGACGGCATCCTGCATTGCGGTGCAGTACCGGAAGACAATCCGGAAACCTTCCCCGGTGGCAAAAGTGACGCTGGATGGAAATGCGCAGCAGGCGCAGGTTTTAGACGGCAATTTTGACGAGGACTGGGGCGATTGCCTGTATCTGCAGCCAATTCTCCACCATGGCATGTATCAGGCGCACCGCGTGGAAATTGAGATCACAGAGGCGCAGGAGCCGGTCGCGACGCCGTTTTATCTGATGTCCCTGATCATTGCCTGATCCCGTATGAACAGCAATTTTTTATTTGAAAATTGAAGCGCTCCGGACGCTTAGCGCCCTGTCAGGGGCGCTTTTTTATGGCTTTTCGCCGCGTTGCCAATCCCATTTCCAATATCACAATATATTATGTTCTGGCGATAATATACACGTTGTGCGTTAAAATTTCAATCGCTTTCTATGGGCGTATGCCGGAGACAGTATTCAATAATGCGTGGAAGAAACCGCATAAAACCCTGGCAGGCAAGCGATAGATGCAGTATAATAAAAATATGGAATCCGCCGCCGCAAAGTCAGGACAGGCGCAGCTTACATTGTCCGCATGAATCGGTCGGATCGGCAGATACTATCTGAGGACGTCGGGAAAATGTGCGGCGCCGGATGGGAAAGAATAGTTGCCGAGCCTTTCTTTATCGTGTATACTGGTTATAAGACATCAGATAAGAAAGGGAGAACGATATGAGGGTTGTTACAGTACAGCGGCTGGCAGAGCTGTTTCAGATGAAAAATCTGACGACACAGATCGATCTGAACGTGCGGGAGATTACGGTTTCGGACATTAACCGTCCGGCGCTGCAGTTCTGCGGTTATTTTGAACATTTTACGCAGGAGCGTGTGCAGATTGTCGGAATGGTGGAATATGCGTACCTGCAGCAGTTGGATCCGGAGGTCCGCAGGAAATCTTACGAGGAGTTCCTCTCGTATGACGTGCCATGCATTATATTCTGCAGAGGGTTTATACCGGACGATGAATTTATGGAGATCGCGGTGCGCAACAATGTGGCGGTATTGAGTACGGAGCGCGCGACGTCCGCGATTACGGCGGAGATCATACGCGTCCTGAATGAAGAGCTGGCTCCCTGCATATCCATCCATGGGGTATTGGTGGATGTATACGGGGAGGGCCTGCTGATCATGGGCGAGAGCGGCATTGGAAAAAGCGAAGCCGCGCTGGAGCTGATCCGCCGCGGGCACCGGCTCGTGACGGACGACGTGGTGGAGATCCGCAGGATCAATGAGCGGACGCTGATCGGCACGTCGCCGGATATCACGCGCTATTTTATCGAATTGCGCGGCATCGGGATCATTGATGTAAAGGCGTTGTACGGCGCGGAGTGCGTGAAGGAAAAGCAGAGCATCGATCTTGTGATAAAATTAGAGGACTGGAAGAAAGATAACGAATATGACCGTCTGGGGCTGGAGGAAGAATATACGGAGTTTCTCGGCACAAAAGTCGTGTGCCATTCGCTGCCGATCCGGCCGGGGCGCAACCTTGCGGTCATCTGCGAGGCGGCGGCGGTCAACCACAGGCAGAAGAAGATGGGTTACAACGCGGCGCAGGAGCTTTACCGCCGCGTGCAGGAAAACCTGAACAGGGGCAATTAAGCATTTTAATATTATATAAGGAGTGGAAAATCAGGAACTATGGAAAGAAAAAATGCATGGGAAAAATATCCGGAAGATAAGAGAGAACGGCTGTTGGCGTTCGCGGAAGGGTATCGGGAGTTTATCTCCGGCTGCAAGACAGAGCGCGAATGCGTGGCAAAATTTGAAAAAATGGCGCAGAATGCCGGATTTTCGGATTTAAGGGAGATGATAAAAAACGGCGGCGCGTTAAAGGCGGGCGATAAGGTATACGTGACCAATATGGGAAAAGCGATGGCGATGTATATCATCGGCAAAGAGCCGATCGCAGACGGCATGAACATTCTGGGCGCGCACATCGATTCGCCGCGTCTGGACTTAAAGCAGAATCCGCTGTATGAGGATCAGGAGCTGGCGCTGCTGGATACGCACTATTACGGCGGCGTGAAAAAGTACCAGTGGGTGACGCTCCCGCTGGCGCTGCATGGCGTTTTTGCAAAAAAGGACGGGACGGTCATTCCGGTAAATATCGGCGATAAGCCGGGCGATCCGGTCTTTGGCGTGAGCGATCTGCTGATTCATCTGGCGGGCGAGCAGATGGAAAAGAAAGCTTCCAAAGTAATTGACGGGGAGAACCTGGATATCTTGATCGGCAGCATCCCGGCTTCGGAAAAGAAAGACGAAAACGGCGAGAATATCAAAGACCGCGTAAAGGCAAATATCCTGAGTATCCTTGCAAGGGAGTATCAGGTAGAGGAAGCGGATTTCCTCTCTGCGGAGATCGAGGTCGTGCCGGCCGGCGAGGCGCGGGATTACGGGCTTGACCGCAGCATGATCATGGGGTATGGCCACGACGACCGCGTGTGCGCGTACCCGTCCTTTATGGCGATGCTCGACATGGAAATGGAAGACGCGCCGCGGCGCACTGGCGTATGCCTGCTCGTGGATAAAGAGGAGATCGGCAGCATGGGCGCGACGGGGATGCAGTCAAAGTTTTTTGAAAATATGACTGCTGAGGTTCTGAATGCGGCGGGACAGTACAGCGAACTGAACGTCAGGCGCGCGTTGGCAAATTCCAAAATGCTTTCTTCGGACGTGAGCGCGGCGTTTGATCCGAATTATGCGTCGGTATCGGAAAAGAAAAACGCGGCGTATTTCGGGAACGGGCTGGTGTTCAACAAATATACCGGTTCGCGCGGGAAATCCGGCTCGAATGACGCAAATGCGGAATATATGGCGCATCTGCGGGAGATTTTAGACCGCAATGACGTGGCGTTCCAGACATCGGAGCTTGGGAAAGTAGACCAGGGCGGCGGCGGGACGATCGCCTATATACTGGCCAATTATGGCATGGAAGTCATCGACAGCGGCGTCGCGGTGTTAAATATGCATGCGCCATGGGAAATCATAAGTAAAGTGGATCTGTACGAAGCGTACAGGGGTTATAAAGTATTTTTGCAGGAAGCATAGAAAATATGAAGAGAGATCATGCGGGATTTTACCGAAAACTCAGGGAGATTCTGGCGGAGAGCCAGATACTGGAAGAGGAACCGATGAGCCGCCATACGACTTTCCGCGTTGGCGGGCCTGCGGATTATTATCTGACGCCGCAGATAAACCAGGTGCGGGATATTGCCGAATTATGCAAAGCGGAGCGGATGTCGTATACGGTCGTCGGAAACGGGAGCAACCTGCTGGTCGGCGACCGGGGAATCCGCGGCGTGGCGCTCGCTATGGGAAAGGCGGCGGGCGCGGTGCGGATTACCGATGACGGCATGATTTTTGCGGGCGCAGGCGCGTTATTGTCGCAGGCGGCGCAGGCGGCGTATCAGGCGGGGTTTGGCGGCATGGAGTTTGCCGCCGGGATCCCCGGTTCGGTCGGCGGCGCGGTCGTTATGAACGCGGGAGCCTATGGCGGTGAGATCAGAGATGTTATTGTTTCGGCAGACGTGCTTACAGAGGCGGGGGAGCTGCTTACGCTGACGCGGGAGGAACTGGATTTATCTTACCGGCACAGCTGCGTCAGCGAAAAAGGCTATATTGTACTGGAGGCGGCCTTTGGGCTCGCCGGACATGAAATGCCGAAAGAGGAGATCCGGGCGCAGATGGAGGAGTTTAAAAAACGCCGTCAGGAAAAGCAGCCGCTGGAATATCCGAGCGCGGGCAGCACGTTCAAGCGTCCCGAAGGGTATTTTGCGGGGAAGCTGGTCATGGACGCGGGGCTGGCGGGATTTGCGGTCGGCGGCGCACAGGTGTCGGAAAAACACTGCGGGTTTGTCATAAATAAAGGCGGCGCGACGGCGGCGGACATCCGCAGCCTGATTATGCAGGTGCAGGAAAAAGTAAAGGCGCAGTCCGGCGTCATGCTGGAGCCGGAGGTGCGTTTTGTCGGAGAGTTTTAGCCGGAAAGGGGGCAGGCGGATATGCGTTTTGTGATTTTGACGGGGGTATCAGGCGCAGGGAAAAGTACGGCGTTAAAAATGATGGAGGATATGGGCTACTATTGTGTGGATAATCTGCCGATTCCGCTCGTTGAGCGGTTTATCGAGCTGTCGGATTCGGCGGACGCGGAGCTGCAGAAAGTGGCGGTCGGCATTGATATCCGCAGCGGGCAGAACCTCGATGAGCTGCAGGGCGTCCTGGAACGGATGAAGGACGAGGGCAGGAAGTGTGAGATTTTATTTTTAGAGTCCGAGGACGCGGTTTTGGTAAAGCGTTATAAAGAGACAAGGCGCAGCCATCCGCTTGCCAACGGGGAGCGCGTGGATAAAGGCATCATAAGGGAGCGTGAGAAGCTGGGTTTTTTAAAGGAAAACGCGGATTATATCATCGACACGAGCCGCCTGCTCACGCGGGAATTAAAGGCGGAGCTGGAAAAAATATTTGTAAACAGGCTAACGTATAAAAACCTGTTCGTGACGGTGCTGTCCTTTGGCTTTAAATACGGCATTCCGGCGGATTCCGACCTTGTCTTTGACGTGCGTTTCCTGCCAAACCCTTATTATGTGGAGGGCCTGCGCTCGAAAAACGGCAACGATAAGGAGATCCAGGACTATGTGCTGCAGTTTCCGGAGGCGCATGAATTTTTAAACAAGCTGGAAGATATGGTAAAATTCCTGATTCCGAATTATATCGTGGAGGGGAAAAACCAGCTTGTCATCAGCATCGGCTGTACGGGCGGCAAACACCGTTCTGTGACGCTTGCGAACGAGCTGTACCGCAGGCTGTCAAACAATACCGATTACGGGCTCAAAATCGAGCACCGCGATATCGGGAAGGACGCGCTGCGGAAGTAGGGATGGTATGTCATTTTCAGGTGAAGTAAAACGGGAACTGCTGGCGCTGACAGACCGTACGGCGCATTGCCGCATTGCCGAACTCGCGGCGATGGTCAGCGGGGCGGGAAGGATACATAAAACAGAAAACGGCATAGGCGTCGTCTTTGTGACGGAAAACGCGGATGTGGCGCAGAAATATATCACGCTGCTGAAGCTCGCGGCCGATATTACGGCTTCCGTCCGGCAGACGCACCAAAACAAAGCTTCGTATCAGGTGGCGGTGACGGACGCCGCAGATGTGGAAAAATTGTTCCTGCAGTTAAAAATTATCGGCAGGGACGGGCATATCCGGGAACAGATGACATTGGCGGACGGATTGCTGCTGCGGAAAAACTGCTGTAAACGCGCGTTTTTGCGCGGCGCGTTTCTGACCGCCGGCTCGATGAGCGACCCGCGCAAGTCCTATCATTTCGAGATCGTCTGCGAAAATGATGAGAAGGCGGGGCAGATACAGGAGCTTTGGGGCAGCTTTGATCTGGAGGCAAGGATCGTGCAGCGGAAAAACCACGCGGTCGTTTATTTAAAAGAAGGTTCGCAGATCGTAGACGCGCTGAATGTTATGGGCGCGCATACGGCGCTGATGGATCTGGAAAATGTCCGCATTATAAAGGAAATGCGCAATGACATCAACCGCCGCGTAAATTGTGAGACGGCGAATATCAATAAGACGGTGAGCGCGGCGTTCCGGCAGCAGGAAGCGATCCGTTTTTTACAGGAGAAAGGCGTGGTTGGCGAACTGGCGGAACAGTTACAGGAGATCGCCGCGCTGCGGATCGAATATCCGGAAGCCACCATAAAAGAGCTGGGGACGCTCTGCAGCCCGCCGGTCGGCAAATCCGGCGTCAACCACAGGCTGCGCAGGCTGGAAGAGATGGCGGTGCGGCTTGGATACGAGAAAAAGGAATTATGATGATCAGTGAAAAGAAATTATTATTTATTTATAACGCGCACTCCGGCAAGGGGGCGATCAAGGGGAAACTGGCGGATATCCTTGATATGATGGTAAAGATGGGGTTTTCCGTTACGGCGCATCCGACGCAGGCGCGCGGAGAGGCCATTGAGCTGACGGAGACGCTTTGTACGCAGTATGACATGGTCGTATGCAGCGGCGGCGACGGCACGCTGGACGAGGTCGTGACCGGCATGATGCGCGTTCCAAAAGCGGAGCGGCGGCCGATCGGCTACATACCGTCGGGGAGCACGAATGACTTTGCAAATTCCCTGCAGATCCCGAAAGGCATGCAGAAGGCGGCGGAGATCGCGGTGGCGGGGCGGCCGTTTGCGTGTGACGTGGGGCGGTTTAACGACGACAGCTTTATTTATGTGGCGGCGTTTGGCATTTTTACGGAGGTGTCATACCAGACCAACCAGGAGCTGAAAAACCTGCTCGGCCATGCGGCGTATCTTTTGGAAGGCGCAAAGAGCCTGAAGGACATTGAGGCGTACCGGATGCGTGTGGAATATGAGGGGCAGGAATTAGAAGGCGAATTTATCTACGGCATGGTCTCAAATTCCGTATCGGTCGGCGGGTTTAAGCAGATCGCGGGGAAAAATGTGCAGTTGGACGACGGCGTATTTGAAGTGACGCTGATCAGGCGGCCGAAAAACCCGCTGGAATTAAACGAGATCATTGCGGCCCTGCTTGCAAGGGTGGACAATTCGGATCTGATTTATTCGTTTAAGACCGATAAGATCACGTTTTATATGGAAAAAGATGTGCCATGGACGCTTGACGGCGAATACGGGGGAGCGCACAGGAAGGCGGAGATTCAAAACTGCAGGCAGGCAGTGGAAATTATGGTGAAGGTATGAGTATGGAAAAATTATATGAAAAGGGGCAGCTGTATTTTGCAAAGATGTCGCACGAGATCCGCACGCCGCTGAATGCGATGCTCGGCATGAGCGAGATGATTTTAAGGGAGTGTAAGGATCCGCAGATCCGCTCTTACGCGAATAACATCCAAAGCTCCGGACAGATTCTTTTGCATGTCGTAGATGATATTTTGGATCTGTCTTATCTGGAATCGAAGCGTGAGCTGCGGATCCGGCAGGAGCCGTATGCATCCGGCCAGCTGATCGCGGAGCTTTGGGAAACGATTTATCCGCAGGCGCAGGAAAAGGGGCTGGATATCACGTTTTCCACAGAAGGGGAGATACCGGGGGAGCTGGCGGGCGATGCGGAGCGGATGAAACAGATCGCGCTGAACCTGCTTATGAACGCGGTATTGAATACGCCGCGCGGCGGCATTCAGATGAAGATTTCTTTTGCGGATGGGCAGCTGGTCTTTGCTGTGGCGGATACGGGGCTTGGCATAGATGAAGAAAAGCTGGCGTGGCTGCTTGCGCTGTTCGCCCCGGCGCGGACGGAGACGATGGATACGGATTATATGGGGTTTGGAATGCAGGTTACGGCGGGACTGCTAAGGCTTATGGGCGGCAGCGCGGAGATCGAGAGCGCGCCCGGTAAGGGAACGTTGTTTACGGTGCGCATTCCGCAAAAGATCGTCGACGGCGCGCCGCTGGGCGATATCGCGCCGCTGCTGAAGCGGGAAACGCAGGCGCCGGAGGAAAGCGGCTTTGAGGCGCCCGAAGGGCGGCTGCTTGTCGTCGACGACAATGCGATGAACCTTACGGTATTTAAGGCGCTGCTCAAGCATACGGGGCTGCAGATCACGACGGCAAATTCGGGCGGCCAGTGCATGGAGATCATAGAGGAAACCGCAAGGACGGGCGGCGCGCCGTTCCATATGGTATTTATGGACCATATGATGCCGGATCCGGACGGGCTAAAGACGTTCCATCAGCTGGAGGAGACGGAAGGCTTTCCAAAGGGCACGCCGGTCATTGCGCTGACGGCAAACGCAGCGCCGGGCGCGCGGGAATTTTATCTGAGCGAGGGGTTTACGGATTTTCTGGCAAAACCGGTGGAAAGCGCCTTATTGGAACAGATGATCCGGACGTATCTGCCGAAGGAGCTGATAAAGGAAAAAAGCGGCGGGCAGGCGGATGGGGCAGCGGACAACGGGGAACCGGGCGTTTATGTGCCTTATCTGGAATACGGCATATCGGTGGAAAAGGGCATGGCGTATGCGATGGACGATATGGACGTGTATCTGGAGCTGGTCGAGATGTTCTTAAAAGATAAGGAAAAGCGGGAGCTTATGCTCCAGTATATCGCGGAGCAAAACGCGAAAGAATACGCCGTTTTGGTGCATGGGCTGAAAGGGAACGCGCGGACGCTCGGCGCGGAAAAGCTGGCGGATATGGCGTATGAGCATGAAAAGGAGAGCAAAGCCGGAAACCTTGCCTATGTGGAGGAAAACTGGGAGGCGCTGGCGCGGCTGTGGGATTTTACGCTGGACGGTTTTGGGGAGTTTTATGGCCAATACGGAGAGGGCGCGGCGGACGATTACGCGGAGCCGGAGGGGGATATCGCAGTGTTATCGCCGCAGGAATTAGAAGAAGCCGCGCTTTTGATTGAAAAATTTCAAACGGACGAGGCGCTGGCGCGGATGAACGAATGGCTGGATATGCCGCTCGGGAGCGCGCAGCATAAGCTGGTGAAAGACGCGGTCGATGCGATCGAGGACGAGTTTGACGAGGATAAGGCAATGGAACTGCTTCGGGCAGGAAAGGAGTGAGCCGATATGAGTGGAAAGAAACGGATTGTTGCAGTGGACGACAGCGGCATTGTTTTAAAAATGCTCAGCGCGATGCTTGGGGGAAGTTATGAGTTTAATGCGTTCTCGAAAGGGATGCGCGCGATTGAATTTCTGGAGCAGAAGGGCGCGGATCTGATCATACTGGATATTGATATGCCGGTTTTGAACGGGTTTGAGGTCATGAAGATGATCCGCACAAGAAATGGACTGAAGGATATCCCGGTTATTTTCCTGACATCGAATAACAGCAAGGACGATGTGCTGAAAGCAGTGAAAATGGGAGCGAAGGATTATGCGGTAAAGCCGGTCGATGAGGCGGTGCTTCTGAAAAAAGTCCACGCGCTGATCGGCTGACGCGCAGGCCGGAAATTTCGGGGGAGGAGGTGGAAAATGGTGAGAAAAATGCAGAAGTCATTTTTCATGTACAACAAAAAGCTGCATAATATCATTATTGCGGTCGTGGCGGTCGTCCTGGTCGCGATGATGGCGTTTAACGTGTGGCTTATGAACGGCATGATATCCGGGCAGATCAAAGAGATTGCGGGCATGCGCATGGGCAACATCGCCGTCGGCCTCCAGGAGATGCTCACAAGCGCGTCCAATGCGGTTTCAAGGAGCAGCGCCGTCTTGGAGGAAATGATCGCCGAGGACGCGCCGGAGACGGAGATCCGGCAGTTTTTAAAGGAGCAGAAGGCATTGGAATATGAGCTTTCTGAAAGGCGGTGCCTGAATATCTTCTGCGTGATCGACGGGGAGACTTATATATCAGGCATGGATACGCCGGACGATTATGTGCTGCAGGATCGGTCGTGGTACCGGGGGCTTTTGTCGATGGATACGGGGGAGATCTATATTTCCCCGGTGTACAGGGATGCGTTTACGGACGGCCTGTGTTTTACGTTTGCGCGGAAGCTCCCGGACGGGAGCTCAATTATCGGGATGGATTACAGCGTCGATGTGATCAGCTCTTTTATTGAGGAGATGAAGAGCGGGGAATATGACGACGCGATCATTGTAGACGGCGAGGGGACGATCATTGGCTATACGGACATCAGCGTGGTCGGGAAAAAGCTGTTTGAGGCGCTGCCGGAATATCAGGGCGTTTTTGCAAAGGCGGTGGCGGCGGGCGGCGAGGACGCGCTGGTCCAGGAGACCGTAGGGGGTATGCAGAGCACGTTTTTCTGCAGGCAGACGGAAAATAACTGGTATATGATGCTCAGCATCCGGAATTCGCAGCTCTACCGCGCCAGTTATGTGCAGCTTTTGCGGAATTTTGTTGTAACTGTGCTTTTGACGGGCATTATCATGCTGTTTTATATTTTGGGCTGCCGGGAGCGCGCGCAGGCGGAGAAAGCGTATGACGACCGGGAAAAATTTCTCGCGGGCGTGATCGACAGGATGCGGGCGCCGCTGGATCAGATTTTGGAGTGCAGCCGTTTTGAGACGCTGAGCAAGGGGGAAGACCTGCAGGAGAATATGGATCGGATACAAAAAGCGGGCAGCACGCTCTCGGGGATGCTGGCCAATCTGTATGCATATTCCGGCAGGCGCGCAGCGGATAAGCCGGCGGATGCGGAGGTGAAAAAGGTGCAGAAGCAGATCCAGTTTACGACAAAGGTGCAAAAGAGGTTCCAGGTCGGCATTCTGCTGATTTTGATCGTAACGATGGTCGTAACGGTTTTTTTCAGTACGAGCGTATTGTTCAACGGCAGCAACATGAAAATGAAAGAAGAGGTGCGCGGTTACAGCTATGAGGTCGGGGACTGGATCTTAGAGCAGAAGAGCATTCTCGATATGTTTACGAATGTGGTGATCGCAAAGCCGGAGTTGCTGGACGATTATGACGGGATGGTAAAATTTTTAGACGACATCACGAAGCATTATCCGGGCATTTCCGCGACGTATATCGCGAATCCGGATTTTAAGCACGGGCATCCGATGGTCATGAATAACGGCTGGGTGCCGGAGCCTGATTATAAAGAGGAGGAGCGTGTCTGGTATACGGGCGCGCTGGAAGCGGAGGATTTTAACATTACGGAGCCGTATTATGACGCGCGTACCGGGGAATACTGCGTGACATTTTCAAAGGTTGTGGAATCTGACAGCGGCGAGTTTTACGGCGTGTTCGCCATTGATTTTTATCTGGACGTCCTGACGGACATTCTGGGCGCGGGCTATTCCGGCAACGGCTATGCGTTTTTGATCGACAAGGACGGGCTGATCATCAACCACCCGAATCCGGAGTATCAGTTTGATGAGGATAAAAATGTCAATGTGGAGGATCTGGTTTATAAAAAGCCGTATCATTCGTCCGGAATGGTCGTGATTAAGGATTACGACGGCGCGTATAAAGCCTGCATTTCCATGGAGGAAAATTTCTCTAATTTTAATATCATCGTCGTGAAGGATGCATGGAGCATTTTTGGCGATATGGTGAAATATGACATTTTGTTCCTGGCGCTGTTCGGCGCCTGTATTGCGGCGGTCAGCATTCTGATGTACCGCATGATGCAGTGGCAGAAGGAGGCGAACGACAGCCTGAAAAAGGCCGCGGAATCCGCAAGGCGCGCGGAACAGGCGAAGTCAAATTTCCTCGCGCAGATGAGCCATGAGATCCGGACGCCGATCAACGCGGTGCTTGGCATGAATGAGATGATCCTGCGTGAAAATGAAGTGGAGGACATTCAGGAATATTCGGAGAATATCCAGCGGGCGGGCGTCACGCTTCTGACGCTCATTAACGATATCCTTGATTTTTCCAAGATCGAGGATGGGAAAATGGAGATCATACCGGTGGAATACGATCCAAGCTCGCTGGTCAACGATCTGGTAAACATGATCGCGGAGCGCGCGAAGAACAAAGATCTGGAACTGAAGCTGGAGATCGATCCGACGATCCCATGTATGCTTTACGGAGACGATGTGCGCATCCGCCAGATCATCACGAATCTGCTGACCAATGCGGTGAAATATACGAAGCAGGGTTCGGTGCTTTTCCGCATGAAGGGAGAGCGGCAGGCGGACGGGGAGACGCTCCGGCTGCATGTGGATGTCGTTGATACGGGCATCGGCATCCGAAAGGAGGATATGGGAAAATTATTCAGCTCGTTCCAGCGGCTTGACGAGGAGAAAAACCGCAACATTGAGGGAACCGGCCTTGGGATTTCGATCGTGAACAGCCTGCTCTTGATGATGGGCAGCGAGCTGAAAGTAGACAGCGTATATGGCAAAGGCTCGACGTTCAGCTTTGACATAGAGCAGAAAATTGTGAGAGATGAGCCGATCGGCGATTACAACGAACGCCGCCAGCAGAGCATGGAAGAGGACCGCAACCGCAAGTTTATCTATGCGCCGGACGCAAAAGTGCTGATCGTGGACGACAACTATATGAATATCCAGGTCGCTGTGAACCTGTTAAAGCGCAACGGCGTGAAGCCGGATACGGCGGCAAGCGGCAGGGCGTGTCTGGAGCAGGCGGAGAAGAACCACTATGATATTATTTTTATGGACCACATGATGCCGGGCATGGACGGGATCGAGACGTTCCGTCAGCTGCGGGCGCGGAAGCTGCTCCCGCCGGAAACGTTTGTCATCATCATGACGGCGAATGCGATCGTGGGCGCAAGGGAAGAGTATCTTGCGGAAGGGTTCGCGGATTATATCTCAAAACCGATCGTCATTGAGGAGCTCGAAGACCAGATGGCGAAGTATCTGCCGCCGGAGAAAGTTTCTTATAGGGAAAAAGAGCATAAGAAGCGGAAGGAGGAAACGGCGCCGGAGGAAGCGCCTTTGGCGGATGATGAGGAAGAGGAGGACAGCTTTACGGAAGAGGAGCTTCGCCTGATCTCTGAGACGGCGCCGGAGCTTGACCTCGCGCTGGGGCTTTCCTACTGCGCGGACAGCAGGGAGTTTTATCTGGATATGCTCTCTGATTACAGCAGCGAGCCGATGGACGCGGAGCTGGACGGTTACATAGCGGCGGAGGACTGGGAAAATTACCATATCCAGGTACACGCTTTAAAGAGCACGTCCAAATCGATCGGGGCGACGGACTTATCCGAGCAGGCGAGGGAACTGGAAATGGCTGCAAAGGCAGGGGACGCCGCGTACTTAAAGGAGCATCACGCGGGCTGCATGGAGGCTTACCGGGATATCCTGGGCAAGGTGGAGACGCTGCTTGGGAAGTTGAATTAACGGAAAGGAAGGAAAATTTTTATGAAAAAAATTCTGGTCGTAGACGACAATAAAATGAATCTGAAAATCGCAAAAAAGGCGCTTGCGGGCGGCTATGAGATCGTGCTTGCGGAGTCCGGCGAGGCGGCGATCCGCTATCTGCAGGACCATACGGCGGATATGATTCTGCTGGATATCCTGATGCCGCAGATGGACGGCTATGAGACGCTGGAAAAGATACGGCAGATCGGCGGCATGGGCGATGTGCCGGTCATTTTCCTCACCGCGGAGGTGGACGACGAGGTGCGGGCGCACAGCGCGCAGGCGGGCGCAAAGGATATCGTGCAGAAGCCGTTTAAGAAAGAAGAGCTGCTGGCAAAGGTGGAGGAGCATCTGTAAGACGCATGGCAGTATAAGAAGAGGAGCGGAAAATGGATTGCATTTTCCCTCCTCTTTGCTTTTTTCCGCCGCCTTTTGCGTCCGGCCGCGCGATATTTGCATGATCAGTCACCATGTCGTGTGGAAATACAGATCGCGGTATTTCTTCGGCGTCATGCCCGTCTGTTTGGTAAATACCTGTATGAAATGGCTCTGGGAGGAAAATGCAAGATAGTTTGCGATTTCGATCAGGCTGTAATCTGAGTATTTTAACAGGTTTTCCGCTTTTTCTACTTTCTTTTCGCGGATGTATTCGCTCACCGGCATACCGAGTTCTTTTTTGAAAAGCCTTGATAAATAACTGACGGACAGTCCTGTGTGGTTTGCCAGGTCGTTGATCGTGATGCGGTCATGGATGTGGTTGTACACATATTCCGTACATTGTATGATCGATTTTGAAACAATGTTGTTTTTTTGCAGCAGTGACATTCGCTGCGTATAATCCAGCGCCATGTCGTGGTGCAGCGCGTTGATGGATTCTGCTGTCAGGCAGGAATCGACTTTTAATATGTAAAAATCACTCAGCCGGTAGGCAAGCTCCTGTTCCATGCCGCCTTCGATGCACTGTCGGGTGATCAGCGCGGTTGCGACGATAAAGTGGTATTTCAGGTTCTGGAGCGAATTATGGGAGAGCGTGCCTTTGCCCTGCATATCGGTAAAACAGTTCTGCCGGCAGTTTTCGCGGACAGCGTCCAGATCCCCCGCGCGCACCGCCTTGTAAAAGGCGTATTCGATCTCCATTGGCTGGTGTTCTTCGTTGATTTCGTTATCTTCAATTTCTCTTACGTGAAATTCTCTTGCTGTGTTCATGGCGATACCTCATTTCTTTGAAGACAGATATGATCATTGTCTGTTGAAAATTATGACATGAATTTTATATTTTTGCAACTGAATTTGTATAATTGGGTGAAATTTCCGTCTATAATTTCAGTTACCGGGTTCGGTGACAGGCAACGGAAATCCAGTAAAATAGCGGGGAAGAGGGAATGGAACGTATGAAAAGGAAAAAAACATATTGTATATTTTTGGCGGGCCTTTTTGCCGTATGTATGGTAACGGGATGCGGCGGGAATATAATGTCAGGCAAGGGTATTTCTGTGTATTATGCTGCGATTGAGAGTGGGGATTACTACGAAGGATGGGCGGAAAAACTCGGTATGCAGGCGCAGGAGCATGGATATGGGTTTGACGTCGGCTATGCGGAGCAGTCGGTCGAAACGCAGGACGCCCAGGTCAAAAGCGCGGCGGAAAAAAATGACGTGCTTTTATGCGGGCCGGTCTCTGCGGATATCGTGACCGAGATCAAAGCGGCGGCGGGCGATACGCCGATCGTGTTTTTAAATAATGCGCCGGACGACGACCAGCTGGAAAAGGATAAGTATATCTATGTGGCTTCGGATGAATACATGGCGGGGCAGTACCAGGCGGAATATATCCTGGACAAATTTGCGGATAAGCAGGAGATCAACGTTATGATCTTAAAAGGGCCAAAGGGCGCGTCCGGTACGGTCGGGCGGACGAACGGCTTAAAGCAGACGTTAAAGGCGAGCGGCAAACAGATCAACTATGTATTTGAGGATTTTGCCGGCTGGAGTTCGGATACGGCGAAGGAATTTACCAATATTTTCTTAAAGACCGGCAGGCCGGTGGACTGCGTGGCGGCGAACAATGACGATATGGCGATCGGGAGCGTGACGGCGTTTGAAGAGGCGGGCATAGACACGTCGTCCATCTTGTTTCTGGGCGTGGACGCTTCCGCGGGCGGCTGCGAGGCGATCGCGGCGGGGCGCATGGACTTTACGGCATTCCAGCCGATGGACGCCCAGATGGAGGCCGCGGTGGAAGCGGCTGGCAAACTGGCGGCCGGAGATTCGATCAGGAGCATAGAAGGGGCTACCGACGACGGGAAATATATCCTGATACCGTTTGAAAAAGTAGATGCGTCGAATGTGGCGCAGTACCAGTAAACGGCGGAATTTGGAGGGGTATCAGATGAAGATGAAAGGGAAAAAGAAAGAACGCGGATTTGTTTCCATAAAGACAAAGCTTTTAGGCGTGATACTGCCGATCGTGGGCATTATCGTGATCGTGCTTGCGGGGTTGTCCTATCACGTGTCCAAAAAAGTGATTAAATCAGACGCGGAGGGGCTTCTGGAGACTTCCGTAAAGAGCCAGGCTTCGGATATTGAAGCGTGGCTGAACCAAAACCTGACATCGTTTCAGGTCGAGAAACAGGCGCTGGAAAAAATGAACCTTGATGATGAGCAGTTACAGGCGTATCTGGACGCTTATTACGGGTTTGACAATAATTATCCGGACGGGCTGTATGTGGCGGACGGGGACGGCACGCTCCATGAGGCGTCGGCGCTGCAGCCGATCGTATTGCGCGATCCGAATGCGGACGGCAATTATGTGAATAACGGAGATCTGTCGGCGGAGGAGAATTTTTCGGACGGCGCGGACTGGGAGTTTTTTACCGCAGAGGGCGGCGAAGGCTCCGTAGAGGTAAGGGATGGCGAGATCGCCGTAGATATCGCAAATGAAGGGACGGTCGACTATTCGCTCCAGCTCGTGCAGGCAAATGTGCCGATGAAAAACGGCGCGGAATACCGCGTGAGCTTTGACGCATATGCGGAGGAAAACCGGAGCATGAAAGTCGGCATCTCAGGGCCGGACCATGATTATGTCCGCTATCTGGAGGATACGGTCGTAGAGCTTACGCCGGAAAAACAGACGTACAGCTATGATTTTACAATGACGGGTGAAGACGACGCGAACGGCAGGCTGGAATTTAACATGGGGCTGGCCGGCTCGACGGCGGGTGTGCGGATTGGCAATATCTCCATTGTCATGACGGCGGACGCGCCGGGGGCGGAAGACACAAAAGATCCGGAGGCGGAAGCGGCGGACGTGCTTGCGTCCGAGTGGTTCCAGGCGGGGCTTGGCAGGGTAAACATGGGCTTTACCAATGCGTATACAAGGGCGGACGGGCGGCAGGTCATCAGCGCGTGCGGCACACTGCGGACGGACTCCGGCGATATTCGTGTGCTTTCGGCGGATCTCTCGCTGGATAAGGTCAGCGTATACGTAAACAGCTTTGTAAAAATGGAAGGCGCGGAAGCGTTTCTGGTAAATAAAGAGGACAATTCGATCTTAGCTGCGCGTGATACGGAGCTTATTTCGCAGAAACTGAGCGATATCAGCGATGGGTTTATGAATAAAGTCGGGGAAAAAATAGCGGCGGATGATCTGGGCCTTACGGAGATCGACGGCAGGATGACGGTATTTGGGGACGTGGACGGGACGGAATGGATGCTCGTGTCCTACATCCCGACCAGGCTGATCTATCAGGATCTGGATAATTTGCGGAATCTGATGGTGTTGTTTGGCGTCGTCTCGATTCTGATTCTGCTGGTATTGATCGAGCGTGTCGTCCATATCGTGATCCGGCCGGTAAAACAGCTGACAGGCATTATTGAGACAATGACGGACGGCGACTTTACGATACACAGCACGACAAAGAGCAATGATGAGATCGGCGTGATGAGCAGGCGCGTGGAGAAGTTTATCGAGACAATGTGCGGGATGATCGCTTCGATCAACGGCGTGTCCAATACGCTGCACAACCAGGCGGACAGCAGCCGCGATATCTCCAACCAGATGTTTGACGCGTCCAGACGCCAGAATGATTCCATGAAGGAGCTGAACACGACGGTAGAGCAGCTTTCGATCTCGGTCAACGGCATTGCGAAGAGCGCAACGACGCTTTCGCTGGTCGTAGCGGAGACAAGGGGCGACGGCGATGTGGTCAGCGGCAAGATGAAGGAAACGGTAGAGGTGTCCGAAAAAGGCAAGGCGGTCATGCAGGACGTCAGCGGCGCGATGCAGGAGATCAACCAGTCAGTGCATACGCTGCAGCTTGCGATTGACAAAGTAGGAACGGCTTCGGAGGAGATCACAAATATCACAAGGGTGATCGGCGGCATTGCGGAGGAGACGAACCTGCTGTCCCTGAACGCTTCGATCGAAGCGGCGCGCGCAGGGGAAGCCGGGCGCGGCTTTGCAGTTGTGGCGACGGAGATCGGCAAGCTGGCGCAGACGAGCGTTGAGTCCGTCCAGCATATTGACAACCTCGTGCTGGAAATCAAATCTTCGATCGGGGACGTCGTCAACCAGGCGAATGAAAGCGTGGAGAGCATTAACAACAGCAGCAAGCTGATCGACAATGCGGTGCAGACGTTTGACATTATATTTGATAATATCCTCTCTGTCGGCGATCTGGTGCAGAACATGATCCACAAGGTGGAACAGGTCGAAGACGTGGCCGGGGACGTCGCGGCGATCTCCGAAGAACAGGCGGCAAGCTCGGAGGAAATCCTCGCTTCCTCCGATGAACTGGTGGAGCAGGCGAATCACCTGATGGCAAACAGCGGGACCGTTGCGACGGAATCTGAGGAGCTGACGGCTTCGGCGCAGGAGCTCGCGGCGCAGATTGGCGCTTTTCAGATCAGAGATTAAGTATGATTCAGGAAATAAAAAGGAGAGACGAGATTATGGAAAATATCAGCTTTACAGGAAAAGACGGCACATTTACGATGGAACGGCCGGAAAATTACAGCTATCTGTATTTCCCGGTGGCGGGGGAAGGCGGCATAAAAAGCGCGCTGACGCCAAATCTGGGCGGGGACAGCAAGCTGAACCAGAATGCATTTATCATGGAGCCGGTCAGCTCGGAAAATCTGCATAACAACCGTTCCACGCGCAATTTCTGGTGCCGGGTGGACGGTACGGGCGCATGGTCGGTGACGGGCGCGTCCGCCGAGGAGGAAAGCCGTAAATTTACACAGGAGCAGGACGAGAGCAGCCTGACGGCGGGCTTTATGTGGCAGACGGTTACGCGGAAATCCGCGAAATACCAGCTGGAAGCGAAGGTGACGTCCTTTGCGCCGATGGCGCATAATGTGGAGATCATGCAGGTGGAACTGTGCAATAAGAGCGCAAAGACGCAGACGGTGGCGCCGATCGCGGCGATCCCGATCTTTGGGCGCAGCGCGGACAATATCAGGGACCACAGGCACGTAACGTCCCTGCTGCACCGGATCCGGACGGCGGATTACGGCGTATATGTAAAGCCGACGCTCTCTTTTGACGAGCGCGGGCATAAGAAAAACAACCTGACGTATTTTGTCTGCGGCGTGACGGGCAAAGGGGAAAAGCCGCTGGGATTTTACCCATGCGCGGAAGATTATATCGGGGAAGGCGGCAGCTTTATCCGCCCGCGGAAAGTGATCGAAGGCGGCAGCGGCGTTCCGGCGGGCATTTCCATAGAAGGGAAAGAGGCGCTCGGCGGCATCCGTTTTGCAGACGTGGCGCTCGCGCCGGGAGAGCGGGTATCTTATACGGTTTTTCTGGGCGTTACGGAAAAAGAAGAGGAGATCCGGGATATCGTCGCGGCATACGCCGATGAGGGGAAAGTGGCGGACGCGCTTGCGGAGGCGCAGGCATACTGGCACGATAAGGTAAATGTCGGATATGATACCGGCAATGCCGATTTTGACAATTTTATGCAGTGGGTGAGCTTCCAGCCGATGCTGCGGCGGATCTACGGCTGTTCCTTCCTGCCGCACCATGATTACGGCAGGGGCGGCAGGGGCTGGCGCGACCTCTGGCAGGACTGCCTTTCCCTGCTGATCATGGATCCGAACGATGTGCGGCGCATGATTCTGGCAAACTATGGCGGTGTGCGGATTGACGGCACGAACGCGACGATCATTGGCGACCGGCTGGGGGAATTTGTCGCGGACCGCAACGGCATTGCCCGCGTCTGGATGGATCATGGCGTATGGCCGTTTATGACGACAAAGCTATATATCGACCAGACGGGCGATATTGAGATCTTAAAAGAGACGGCGCCTTATTTCAAGGATGAGCAGATTGAGCGCGGCACGAATCTGGACACGAGATGGGAGAGCGCTTATGGGCTGCAGCAAAAGAGCGTGAGTGGAAAAGTTTATGAGGGCACGATCTTAGAGCATCTGTTATTACAGCATTTGTGCGCGTTTTATGAAGTCGGCGCGCATAACCACATCCGCCTGCGCGGCGCGGATTGGAACGATGCGCTGGACATGGCGCCGGAAAACGGGGAAAGCGTTGCGTTTACCTGCGCTTATGCGGGGAACCTGACGCAGCTTGCGGAACTGCTTTTGATTCTGGAAGAAAAATATGGCTGGAAAGAGGTCGAGCTGCTGGAGGAGATGCACACGCTTTTAAAGGACGACGCGCGGATGTACGACAATATCGACGCGAAAAGGGCGGCGCTGCAGGATTACCTGCTTGTGTGCCGGCACAATATCAGCGGAAAGAAAGCCCGCGTTTCCGTACACGAGCTTGCGGAGAACCTGCAGCATAAGGCGGAATGGATGAAGGCGCATATTCGCAGGACGGAATGGATCTCAGACGGGGACGGCAGCGGCTGGTTTAACAGCTATTATGATAATGACGGGAACGCGGTGGAAGGCTTCTTCGGGCAGGACGTGCGCATGATGCTGACCGGACAGGTCTTTGCGGTCATGAGCAAAACGGCGGGCGAGGAGCAGACGGCGCAGATCTGCAAGAGCGCGGACCGGTATCTGTATGAGAAGGAGATCGGCGGCTACCGCCTGAACACGAATTTCCACGAAGAAAAGTTTAACCTCGGCAGGATGTTTGGCTTTGCATACGGCGAGAAAGAAAACGGGGCGGTATTTTCCCATATGACGGTCATGTATGCGAACGCATTATACCAGCGGGGATTTGTAAAGGAAGGTTATAAAGCGTTACAGACGCTCTGCGACGCGGCGCTTAATTTTAAAGTGAGCAGGATTTATCCGGGGATACCGGAATATTTCAACAGCGAAGGAAGGGGGTTGTATCATTATCTGACGGGCGCGGCGAGCTGGTATATGCTGACGGTCGTTACGGAAGTATTCGGCGTGCACGGGAAGACAGGCGACCTGTATATCCAGCCAAAGCTTGTAAAAGAGCAGTTTGACGAAGCGGGAAATGCGGAGCTTTCGCTCAGATTTGCAGAAAAGGATTTCCGGGTTGTGTACCAAAACCCGCAGAAACTGGACTATGGCGCGTATGCGGTGAAAGCGGCTTCCTGCGACGGGGCGGCGCTGGAGCATACGGAAACAGCGGCATGGTTAAGCAGGGCTCAGATACCGTCCATGCCGGATTCTGTGCATGAGATTGTGGTTACGCTTGGTTAAAAAGCAGATCACAGAGCAGCATCGGATCTGCATTGACGAGATCACGCTCGAAAAAACAGAAAAACCATAAAATTTAAAGGAGAACCATTATGAAGTTTGGTTATTTTGATGATGAAAGACGCGAGTATGTCATTGACCGGCCGGATACG
>CANQQG010000018.1 GCA_947625875.1 uncultured Lachnospiraceae bacterium | reverse complement strand
CTTTTGTTCTTTGATTGCTGAGTAGTTAAACGCTCTCATTCTCTTCACCTCCGCATGTTTCCCTTAAATCATATCACAAATTAAGGGAAAGTCAACAGTCTACGAGAAAATTCCCTTAATAGTATTCCGTATTTAAGGGAAAATATTCTCTCAGTTAGATAAACAAAATGCCCCGGCTGTCATAAACCGAAACGGAAGTATCGTTGCCGCAGCGAATCGCCCGGTCGAGCGCCATGATGGTGGCGACCGCGCCGTCGATTTTCTCTGTGGATTTGGAATAAGGCATTTTGGGCGAGAGGACATTATGTTGCTACAATAGGCAATAGAACAGAGGACGCCATTAAGAAATATATTCAGGAGCAATCAGAAGAGCCAGGAAGAGAGGACAGTGAGGGAGCCGTTTTTTAGCGGTTGCCGGTAACAATGCTTGTAACACCCGCCTTTCAGGCACGCAAGTAATATAGTCCTATTGGGCGTTTTTTCACCCCCACTTGAAGTATGGTGGTGGTGACTGAAAATCTTTTATTGTGCTTCTATGGGGAAATGGTTATAATGAAAAGCGGGAAATGTAAGCCTTGATGGGGTTAGAATGTGAGGTGGCAATCATGCAGATGATTGATTTTAATCCGTATGACCAGAATCAGAGGATGTACGGAGGGACAGCCGGAAGAAAGATGGCCGCAGAAAGGCAGTCAGATATTACGGATGAAAAGAAGGTGCAGATAGATGTTTATTGATGAGACAATTGATTTAAGGGAGAATTTGCCGCAGGGCCTGCAGCGTGATTTTGCCGAATTGAGGGAATATTACGATGCAGGAGACTGGCTGCATTTTGATATTTTCTTTGAGGCGGTTGAGGCGAGTGTAAAGGCATACTAATCTTGCAGGAAAGATCAGCAGGGAGGATTTGAACCGTATTTTTATGAAATATGGGATTATGTAAATCATTCCCGCCGCAGGCGCCTTTGCTCCGGCGGAACATATTCTCCGATTGCTTTTATTTTTCTTGTGGCGCCGGCGTTTTGCCGCCTGTGCCCGAACCTTCCAACTCCAAAAGCATTCGCTTAACCGACAGCCCGCCCGCATATCCGGTCAGGCTTCCGTCCGAACCGATGACGCGGTGGCATGGGATGATGATGGAAATGGGATTGCGCCCGACTGCGCCGCCCACTGCCTGCGCGGACATGGATGCGCGTCCAAGCTCCTGTGCAATGTCTGTTGCAACGGCCTTGTACGTTGTCACTTCCCCGTAAGGGATGGCACAGAGCCTGCGCCATACGGCCTGTTGGAATGCGCTCCCCGCAGGGGCGAGCGGAAGCTCCGCAGGCGATGGCATTTCTTTTGCGAAATAACGGGAAAGCCAGTCTTCCGCCTGTATGAGCGCAGGCGTTTTTTTCGTATCCGCATAATTTTCCGGAAGCCCGGCGGCGAAATATTTCTGACCCTCGATCCATAAACCGATGATGTGGGTTTCATCTGCGGCAATCGTCAGCAGGCCGATCGGGGAATTGTATCTGGTCGTGTAAAACATAGAAGCGCCTCCTTTCGCTTCATTATAAATGGTATGAGTAAAAATAGCAATGGCGGCGTGGTTGCGTTTTTGTTTTTTGCCATGTAAAATAGATAAAGGATGAGCGATCTTTACAGAGCTGTTTTTCGGGTAAAAGATCAGATCATAATTAAGGGGGAAGCGGCAATGGGAAGGAAACATGGCTCAAAAAAACCGGTGGAGACCAGCGTTATCGGGGGCGCGGACGGCCCGACCTCTGTCTTTGTCCTGAAAAATGACAGAAGCGCCAAACCGGCGTTGAAGCAGAAAATGTATAAAATCCGGTATCATATCAGGCGGAAAATCGCGGAAAGGAGCGTAAGGGCGTCCGCGCACAGCATGGCGGAAGTGGGCGGATATATCTGTGATGTCCTTGGCTTTTCGGAAGTTTCTCAGGAAACAGAGCAATACCGTACAGAATATGAGGATATGCGCGCGAGTTTTATGATAATGTATGCGCCGGAATTGCTGGGGGATTTGGCGCAGCCGCCGGAGTTTGATCAGCTGCCGGGGAGCGAGACAGAGAAGCTGCGGGAGTTTATGAGGCAGACGGAGCTTCGGCGGGAAGCGGCAAAGGATGTTCCGAAAGAGAAGTTTGACATTGCGTTCCATAAATATGAAAAAGCGGAAGGCGGCCTGCAGATGCATATTTCAACGGAGGGCAGATACGGTTATATCGGAGGCGGCGCTGCATGGGATACGAAAAAGGAATGGCAGGGACGGAGATACGAGCGGCTGTATCGGAAGGTTTACCGTTATTATGGCGTGACGCAGGAGGATATTGACCGTAAGACGAAACGGTATGAGGTTCTGATCCGGACATTGGCGGTAAGGTGAAGACTTTTGAAGGAAAAAACTGCCGTAAAATGATTGACAAATTTGTGTTGGCGTATTATGATAGTAATGGTTGCGAAAGCAGCCGGATAATTTTATGTTGTCTTTAAGCGGGTGTAGTTCAATGGTAGAACACCAGCCTTCCAAGCTGGATACGTGGGTTCGATTCCCATCACCCGCTTTTTGTTATGATTCCAGATATGATTTTAGAACTGTTACCAATTCGTGTACGGTTGTCCCCGGATTAAATCTTGACGGTTTGTCTGTTTCTTTCTGAAATGACGCCATTCTGCGTCTGGCGTTTTTTATTGCGGTGTTAACGCCGTCAAAAGAATTTACCATGTTGTATATTTCTTCGTAGTTTTTGCGATAAGTTCCATCTCCAAGCTGATATTGATGAAACAGAGCGTTTAACTTTTCGCTCCAGGCATTTCTGTGGAGCGCCGAGTCGCTGTAATTAAAATGTAAATATAGCCAGTATTCAAAAGATTGGTTGCTCCATGCAATTTTATAACCTTTATTTTCCCCATCTTTGATTGCCTGGTCAAAATCCTGAAAAGCATCTTTGTCAAATACTACCCAGACATTTTGGTACATGATTTTGGCTTCTTTGATAATGCGTTCTGTGATTTCTATTAACTGGCCTGTTCCGCGCCCTTCGCCATAGATATCAATTACCGGCGCTTCAATGACGTCGATCGTTCCGCCGATTTGTTCTTTAAGGAGTTTTTGTATTCCCTTAAAGTAAAGCGGCTCGGTCCTTTCGCCTTCCGTAACGATTAAAAAAGAATTTGCTTTTGGGGTTTTGTATTCATATTTTCGCTCTTTTCTGGCAGCTCTTCGTTTTTTAAATAAATCATCGGAACCCATTTATCTTCCTTCTTTCACACTAAATTCTCTGAGCAATGGGATTCCGCCATATACTCCCGCTAAATAGTCTTTTTCAAATGATGCATCTGATCTGACTTTAAAATCAGATAGCGCGGATAATTCAGAGTATCCAAACTCGTCTTTCTGGACAAACCAAATCTGATCTCTCCTGAAAAATTTTTTATCCATCAGGGTTGTGTCGTGTGTTGTATAGATTAGTTGTGCCATAGAATCTTTTTCATAAAAAAGATCAATGATAAATTTTAACAGCAGCGGATGCAGTTTTATATTTAATTCATCAACAAAAATAGAAGCGTCATTTAAAATTGCCATTCTGGCATAAATAAATAGTAAGATGCTTTTAATGGTGCCTTCCGATTCTGAAAATAAATTTAACCGATACAAATTGCCGTCTCTGCCCATATGAAATGTAAAGAACAGGATTTCTGTCTCACTGTCATCATAGCTGATATTTTTTATGCCCGTATCAATGGCTGTTAAAAAATCGAGCAAATTCTTTTTTTCACGATCAATGATCTGAGGTAAATAATCGTTCAATATTTCAGTATCGTTGCAAAAATCCGCCGGAACTGCCAATATGGTCATGATACTGGAAAATACATTCCTGAATATATCGGTTTTAAGCTTCAATCTGTTAAAGAAAGAAAGCGCTAAGGTTTCGCCTGGAATTTGTTCTTTGTAGACATCGCATTCTTTTCTTACAGACGCGCCGAATTGGACAGAGTCTGTTGTTCGCTCGAAAATAGTTGCGGTTCTGTTTGTGTGTATATTTTTTCGATAGAGCCATTCTGTCACAATGCATTCCGCATTATACTCAAATCCATATTTATATTCATAATCACCTGATATTTCGATGATCTGAAATTCTGAATTTTCTTCCTCAGCTTCAAAAGAAAATGGGACATAATACTTTTGGATTGCTTTTCTGGTCTGATGTGTGACATTGTTTAAGGATTCCATGATGATTCCCTGAAAACAAGTCATGGCCAGATAAAGGTTGGACTTTCCGCTGGCGTTTGCTCCATAAATTGCGGCGACTTTGAGAAAATTTTCTTTTGTTCCATAGCTGATTAAATTGCATGGGTGTTCTTTATATGCGTTAATTGCCGTCATATCCAGTGTGGTTTCATTTTTAAAGGACAGGACATTTTTGATTGTGAACTGTACTAACATAGCATGACGCCTCCCTGATACATAATACATGATTTTGAGTATTATATCAATATTTTTGTGAAAAATTCGTTTTTTTGTCAGGATAATATATTTTATTAATTATTTTATAAAGTTATTAACACAAACCATATTTTAGGCTATAATAAAAATAAACGCAGCGATTAGCAGACGGGATACGGAGGGAGAAGCCCATGAAGAAAGCAAAACTGGCGGATTTAAAACAGACGCAAATCCATGACGCATTCTGGGACAGGTATACGCATCTGGTAAAGGATGTGATTATCCCGTACCAGTGGGATGCGATCAATGACAATCTGGAGGGCGTGGAAAAAAGCCATAGCCTGATGAACTACAAGATTGCCGCAGGCAGGGAACAGGGGGAGTTTTACGGCGCGGTCTTTCAGGATACGGACGTGGCAAAGTGGCTCGAAGCGGTGGGCTTTACGCTTGCCGCACAGGAGGATAAGGGGCTTGAGGAGCGCGCGGACGGCGTGATTGACATTATCGCGGAGGCGCAGCAGCCGGACGGCTATATAAACACGTATTTTACGGTCAAAGAGCCGCAGCTTCGCTGGACAAACCTGCAGGAAGGGCATGAGCTGTATACAGCGGGGCATTTGATGGAAGCGGCGGTCGCTTATTACCGGGCGACGGGCAAGCGTAAATTTCTGGATGTGATGCGCCGCTTTGCCGACCTGATCTGCGATGTGTTCTCGGATGAAAAAAATAACCGCGCCTATCCGGGGCATCAGGAAGTGGAGATCGGGCTGGTAAAATTATATGAAGTGACCGGGGAACGCGGTTATCTCGAACAGGCGAAACGTTTCCTTGACCGCCGGGGCGTTGGGGAAAACTATTTTTTGTGGGAAGAAAAGCAGCCGAAGTTCCGGCGCATATTTCCGGAATTTACCGATTACCAGACGGTCTATTCCCAGTCGCATCTTCCGGTGCGTGAACAAAAGACGGCGGAGGGCCATGCGGTGCGCGCTGTTTATATGTATTGCGCGATGGCGGACGTGGCGGCGGCCTATGACGATGAGGAATTGTTAAATGCATGTATAACATTGTGGAAAAACATTACGACAAAGCGGATGTATATTACGGGCGGCATTGGAAGCTCCGGGCTGCTGGAACGGTTTACGACCGATTACGACCTGCCGAACAACCGGAATTATTCGGAAACCTGCGCTTCGATCGGACTGGCCCTGTTTGGACGGCGCATGGCGCAGATTACGAAAAATGCGGCATATATGGACGTTGTTGAATCTGCATTATACAATACGGTTTTGGCTGGCGTCGCCATGGACGGCAAAAGCTTCTTTTACGTGAACCCGCTGGAGGTCTGGCCGCAGAACTGTATCCCGCATACGTCGCTTGACCATGTAAAACCGGTGCGCCAGAAGTGGTTCGGCGTTGCCTGCTGCCCGCCGAATATCGCAAGGACGCTTGCCTCGCTTGGCGAGTATGTCTATTTTTATGACGAGGATACCGTCTGGGTAAACCTGTATATCGCGGGGCGGACGACGGCGCAGCTTGCGGACGGCAGCGTGGAAGTGCAGCTTGCGACGGAGTATCCGGACAATGGCAGGGTGCGGATAAAGGTAAACAGCCGGAGCGCGCGGGCAAAGCTGGCGGTGCGCATACCGGGCTTTGCGCCGGACACAGCGGTGACTGTGGACGGCAGGCGGATTACGGAACAGCCGGTGGATGGATATATGGTTCTGCCAATCGGGGCGGGCGCGGCGGCTGTCACGCTTGACATTCCGTTAGAGCCGAGAGTCATGCGCGCGAACCCGAATGTGCGGGAGGATATCGGAAAAGCGGCGGTTGTGCGCGGGCCGGTGGTATACTGCCTCGAAGAAACGGATAATGGGAGCAATCTTCCCGCGCTGTATCTGGATACGGATAAACCGCTGCGGACAAGCTATGAAGAGCGGCTGTTTGGCGGCGCGACGGTCATTTATGCGGACGGCGGGCGGATGGTAACGGACGGCTGGCGGGAAGACGAGCTGTATGCGCAAAAGGAAACGGCGTATCAGCCGCAGAAGCTGACGTTTGTGCCGTATGCTTTCTGGGGGAACCGTGCGCATGGCGAGATGCTCGTATGGGTAAAAGAAAACCGATAATTGGGAAGAAGCGGAGACAGGCATGATTTCAGCGACGATAAAAAATGTTGATTTAATATTTGAAACAGACGCCGGACTCTTTTCACCCGGCGCAGTTGACCGCGGCACGATGGCGATGCTGTCCGTTGTGGATTTCCCTCCCGAAGGCCGGGTATTGGATCTCGGATGCGGATATGGCGTGGCAGGGATACTTGCCGCAAAACTGATCGGCGGGGAAAACGTGGTAATGTGCGATATTTCCGAGCGGGCGGTAGATTGCGCAAAAAGGAATGCCGTCCAAAACGGCGTGCCGGATATCGACGTCAGGCTGAGCGACGGTTACAGCAATGTGGGGGAGGGCGAGTTTGCGCTTATATTGTCAAATCCGCCGTACCATGTGGATTTCTCCGTACCAAAGCGTTTTATCGAATCCGGATTTAAAAAACTGGCGTTGGGCGGCAGGCTGGTCATGGTCACAAAGAGGCTTGACTGGTATAAAAACAAATTGATCGCCACATTTGGCGGCGTTGAAATCCATAGAATTGACGGGTATTATGTTTTTGTGGCGGAAAAACGGAGCCGTCTGTCCGTACGAAAGAAAGATGGCGCAAAAAAGGGTTTATCAAAGAAATTACAGCGGAAAAGTGAGAGAAAAAATAAAGGGAGAACGGGGGAATAACCAGATGACTGGAAAAGGACAGTATCAGCCGGTTGCATATGGCTGTGTGACGATTACAGACGCATACTGCAAAAATGCATACCGCAGGGAATGCGCATATTTAAAAAAGCTGGAGCCGGACCGCCTGTTGTGCGGTTTTCGTGAAACGGCGGGGCTTGCGGGGAAGGCAAAGCGTTATGCCGGATGGGAGGAAACGGAGATCCAGGGACATACGCTCGGACATTACCTGAGCGCGCTCGCGCAGGCGTATGCTTATGGCGGCGACGAGGAGTTTCGTGAGCGGATCGCGTATATCTGCCGGGAATTAAAAGAGTGCCAGCGGGCGGACGGCTATCTGTTCGCGTCGGCGTCCGATCTGTTTGACCGCGTGGAGAAGAAGCAGCCTGCATGGGTGCCGTGGTATACGATGCACAAGATTTTTGAGGGGCTGCTGCTGGCGTATGAGCTTGCGGCGGACGCGACGGCGCTGGACGTCGCAAAAAAGCTGGGCGACTGGGTGTGCGCCCGTACCGGCGGCTGGTCTGCGGAAACGCAGCAGGCAGTGCTGTCCGTAGAGTACGGCGGCATGAACGACTGCCTGTATGATCTGTACCGCATTACAGGCGATCTGCGGTATGCCGAAGCGGCGCACTGTTTTGACGAGGAGCCGCTGTTTGACGCGCTCCGCAGCCGGAGGGATATTCTGGACGGGCTCCATGCCAATACGACGATCCCGAAGGTGTTGGGGGCGTTAAACCGTTACTGCACACTGGACGGCATGGAGGATTACCTTGCGGTTGCGGAAAATTTCTGGGATATCGTGACGGAACACCATACATATATAACGGGAGGCAACAGTGAATGGGAGCATTTCGGGAAGCCGGACGCGCTGGATTTTGAGCGGACGGCCTGCAACTGTGAAACGTGCAATACCTATAATATGCTAAAATTATCCGACCGCCTGTTCCGCGTAACGGGAAAGAAGAAATACGCGGACTTCTATGAGCGGACGTGGCTGAACGCGATTTTGTCTTCGCAGAATCCGGAAAGCGGCATGACGACCTATTTCCAGCCGATGGCGACAGGGTATTTCAAGGTGTACAGTACGCCGTTTGATAAGTTCTGGTGCTGTACCGGTACGGGGATGGAAAATTTTACCAAGCTCTGCGAGGGCATTTATTATGAAAAGGGCAGTGCATTATATATCAACCGTTATGTCAGCTCGGAACTGGACTGGAAGACGTGTGGGGCAAAACTGTCGGTGACGGCGGATTTCCCGCAGTCCGACCGGATGGAAATCGCTATAGATGGAAATCCGTCCGCACAGGCGGAGCTGTATATCCGCATTCCGCACTGGTGCGCGGGCCGGCCGCAGATTTCTGTAAATGGGCAGGCGCCTGATAAGGGCGCATTTGCGCGGGAAGAAAACGGGTATCTGGCGCTTGGCGCGCTGCAGCCGTCCATGCGGATACAGGTGCGCTTTGGTATGGAAGTGGCATGCCATGCCCTGCAGGATAATGAAAACGCGGTCGCATTTACCTATGGCCCGGTCGTGCTGAGCGCGAAAATGGGAACGAAGCAGATGGAAACGACTGTGACGGGCGTGGACGTGACAGTGCCGAAGAAGGATTTTGACGTAAAGGACTATCTTGTATTGCAGGAGGCTCCGGCGCAGTGGAAAGCGGACATAAAAAAACATCTTGTGAAAAAGGACGGCGCGGCGGAGTTTGCGCTGCGCGGGACGGACGAGGACGACACGCTGGTGTTTGCGCCGCATTTTAAACAGCATACGGAACGCTACGGGATTTATTTTACGCTATATGAAAAAGACTCCGCCGCTTTGCGCGTGGCGTTGGAGAGCCGGAAAAAGAAGCAGGCCCTGCAGGAGCAAGCGGGCGATATCATTCCGGTGGGCAACGACCAGTACGAGCTGGCGCATAAAGTCCGCGGGGAGGAAACGGAGATGTCCATGTATGCGGGACGCCGTTGCAGGCTGATCAAAAAAGGCGGCTGGCTGTCATATGAGATGGAAAAAGAAAGCGATGCGGATATGCTCTGCGCGGTTTATCATAAAAAAGGATCCGGGACGGAGCCGGAGGTGTATTTCAACGGCGCGCCTGCCGCTGCGGCCGAAGCGGGGACGGAAGACGGGGAAGGGTTCTATACGGTGCGTTATCCGCTTGCGGGCGCGGGGACGCCGGAGGGGAACGCGCGGTTTGAAGTGGCTTTCCGCTGCGGCGGGCAGGGGCTTTGTCGGGTTTTTGATGACATTTATATCGTATCATGACGCCATTGTTCATAGAATAGAGGAAAAGAGACAGACAGATACGGGAGGATGGCCATGTCGGACGAAAATAAAAATCAGTTTGACCATGTGGTGGAGGAGATCACAAAAAATTATATATCGGACGAGGTGTTCGTCGCCAGGGAAAACAGGCGGCTTCCCTCAAGGAGCAGCAGCATTATCCTGATCAAGCGGCTGCGCGCGCTGATGTTTCCGGGGTATTTTGAAGAAAAAAACTTTGAATACCTCGATGCGCGCTATTTTGTGGGAGATACGTTAAACAGTATCCGCAGCGAACTGCGCGCGCTCGTGGAAACCGCCCTGCTGTATACCAATGAGGGCAGGGCAAGGGAGGAGATTTCCGCAGAAGCGGCGGAGACGGCGCGGTATTTTATCGGCAGGCTTCCGGAACTCCAGAGTATGCTGTTAAAAGATGTGCAGGCGGGCTTTGACGGCGACCCCGCGGCGAAAAGCCGGCAGGAGGTCATTGCTTCCTATCCGGGTGTGTTCGCAATTTTTGTTTACCGTATGGCGCATGAGCTGTATGTCCGGAATGTTCCGTTCATTCCGCGCATTATGACCGAATACGCGCACAGCCGTACAGGGATCGATATCAATCCGGGCGCTGAGATCGGGGAATACTTTTTCATCGACCATGGTACGGGCGTCGTCATTGGCGAGACGACAAAAATCGGCAACAATGTAAAATTATATCAGGGCGTGACGCTCGGCGCGCTCTCGACCAGGAAAGGGCAGCTTCTGGCGGATGTAAAGCGGCATCCGACGATTGAGCATGACGTGACGATCTATTCGGGCGCGACGATTTTGGGCGGCGATACGGTTATCGGGGCGCATTCGATCATCGGCGGCAATACGTTTATCACAGAATCCGTCCCCGCCTATACAAAAGTGACGTTAAAAGCGCCCGAAATGGCGTTCCAGGCGGATCCGCCAAAGGCTGAGGGGGAAGAAGAATGGATCTGGGACTGGGTGATATAGTGAAAAAACGGTTCTGTGTGCCGGCATCGGCTGTTACGGTTCGGTAACGGTCACGATACAGCTTGCTTTTACGCCGTCTTCGCGGGCATAGATATATGCCCGCCCTTTTTGCCTTGCGGTGATCGTCCCGTTTTCGTCAACGTCAACGATGTTTAAATTGCTCGTGCTCCAGACGGGCGCATTGCCGGAGGAAACGCTCGCTTTCAGCGTGCGCGACTCCCCGACGCTGAACTTTAAGGTAGATGGCGTGATCTTTACGGTCGGCTGTTTTACCGTTACGGCGCAGGTTTTGGAAACGCCGTCCGCTTTGCAGGTGATCTTTGCCGTCCCATGCTTTACGGCGGTGACAAGGCCGTTCTCATCGACGGTTGCAACGCTGCTCCTGCTCGATTTCCAGGTCGGCGCGCTGCCGCTCGTCACAGTGGCGCGTAATTGCTGTGTGCCGTTCCGGTAAAGCGTGATTTTTGTGGCCGAGAGCGTGACGCCTGTCTTCTTCACCGTCACCTTGCAGGATGCCTCGGCGTTTTTGATCTTTGCCGTAATCTTGCAGGTTCCGGATTTTTTTGCGGTCACAAGCCCGTACGTGTTGACCGAGGCGATGGATGATTTGCTGCTTTTAAACGCAGGCATTTTTCCGGTTGAAGTGACTGCGATGAGGTAAAATTCCTCATTGACAGATAATGTTTTTGTATAATCCGTAAGTATGATAAATGGAATCACAGCGGGAGTTTTTGCATAGGCAGACATGCGGCTTGCCGGAGCTGCCAGAAGAAAAACAGCGATGATTACAGATAATACAGAGTAAAAAGATTTGCGTGCCATAGATTTTGTCCTCCTGAAATATAGAATATGAATGATGGCACACAGAACCGATACAAATAAGATAACACGCATAGTTGAATATGTAAACAGGCATTGATGCACAAATATTTCCGCGGAGCGATACAATTTTTTTGGCTAAATGTCACAAAAGGAGCTGTGCGGCAGAGAAGAAGGAGCCTGTATTTATTTTCGCTTGTTGTTCCTGTTGATGCAGGCAAGCAGCGTGGCGGGAAAACCGGGACATTCTGTGGATTACGGAATCCTTTAAAGTAACCAGAAAAAACACTTGAAACGTACTGCCTGTTATGCTATATTAAGAACATAAGAGGGAGTAACCGCCCACAAGTGGTTAGCCTGATACTGACTGATAAGCCTACCTGTACCGGCTAAGTAACAAGGTAGGCTTATATTTATTTTCGCTTGTTATTCCTATCGATGTAGGCAAGCAGCGCAATAAGAAACGAACCGCCTAAAAATAACAGGCTTAATACTTCGTATGTACTCATATGCACCACCTCCCCTCTTTTTTCAAGTATGGGAGGCTCACCACCTTGTAATACGGTTACTCCGTAAAGGAATCATATCATAGACGGTGGGAGACTGCAACATTATTTTCAGGCCGGGGATGCGCGGGAACCATATGATGTCATAATGGATTGCGAGGAAGCAAAATGGGAAAGGAAGCCAAGACCAATGCGATGCGCATTTTAGACCGCAAAAAAATCGCATATGAGGTCTGTAATTATGAATGCGGCGAATTTATAGACGGCATCCACTGTGCGCAGCTGAGCGGCGCGCCGGAGGAAAAATCATATAAAACGCTCGTCATGCAGGGGAAGAGCCGCCAGTATTATGTGTTTGTCATACCGATCGCGCTGGAGGTGGACTTAAAGGCGGCGGCGCGCGCCGTATCGGAAAAATCCGTAGAGATGATACACGTAAAGGACATTACGGCCGTCACAGGCTATGTGCGGGGCGGGTGCAGCCCGCTTGGCATGAAAAAGCAGTTCCCGACCGTTATCCACAGGACGGCGGAAACGCTGGATAAGATCTATGTCAGCGGCGGGCGGATCGGCACGACGATATGCCTTGCGCCTGCGGATTTAAAAAATGCGGTAAATGCGGAATATGCAGATATCTGCGTGAAATAAAAAAGAAGAGGTGATTTTATGAGGGATTTTTTTAAACGCATACGGTTTGAGGTTTATCTGACCGCGCTGCTTACGGTCGCAATGGGGGTTGTCCTGATCGTGTGGCCGCTGGAGGTTACGGGGCTGATCTGCCGCATTATCGGCGTGCTGCTCATCATCATGGGGGCGGCAAACCTGTTCAGCTATTTTGTGGATAAAAAAGGAATGCTGACGGTGACGGGCGGCCTGATCTTTTTGCTGCTCGGCGTCTGGATCTTCGTGCGCCCGGGCGCGATCGCGCAGCTGGTGCCGATCGTCATCGGCGTGGTGCTGCTGGTTCACAGCTTAAAGGATTTCCAGATGGCGGCGGAAGCAAGGCGCAACCAAAGCTCGAAATGGGGTATTTTATTTCTGCTCGCGCTTTTAAACTGCGCGTTCGGCATTGTCTGCATCTGCGACTCCTTCGGTGTTTTGTCGGTCGCGGTCATGATGATCGGCGTTGCGCTGGTTTATGACGGCATATCCTCCGCCTGCATTGTGTTTTTTACCGTACAGAGCGTAAAGGAGGCGGCGGAAAAGCTGGCTCCGATCGATGTGGAAGCGCATGAGGTGGATGATTAACATGCGGGAGATGGAGTTTAAGATGGAGCGTACCGGGCTGCTGAAGGAAGGCGACGTCCTTCCGGTGACCGAGGGCAGGCTTCCCAATTCATACTACTATACGCTTGGAAACTCTTTTGCGATGTCGGGAAATTACAGTTTTCGGGAGCGCCTGCATGTAACGGAGGGCAGGGTTGCGGAGATTAAAGAAACGCCGAAAGGATTTTTTGTGACGGTGCAGTTTGATGAGTAATGCCCGGCCGAAACCGGGCGGTTGTCTGGATAAACAGTGGAGGGGATCATATGGCTTTAAAAAATGGGATGTTGGATATGCTCGATATTCAGTATTGCCTGCAGAACGGGCTGCGCGTAAAAGGGGAGCGCCTTGTGCCGGTGGCCTATATACTGAGCGCGGACGAACCTGATTTTGGCTGTGAAGGCCGACTGGACGGAAAGCCTTCCTATGCGACGATCCATGCGCTGACGCTGAAGGGGCAGAAGGCGTGGAATCTGTCGGAAGAAGATCTGATGGAAAGCGGCATTTATGACCGGATGTGGATCTGCCGCAGGGAATCCACCAAAGAGCTTGTCCGCTGGCGGGAGGGAAGCGACGCCCCGGAACCGCTTTCGGAGGAGATCTGGGGGCATAAACTGGAAGTGAAGCAGTGAAAATCCTGTTAGTGGCAGTCAATGCCAAATATATCCATTCCAATCTGGCGGTTTACAGTCTGCGGGCATATGCAAAAGCGTATGCCCGCCATATTGAGCTTGCGGAATATACGATCAACCACCGCGCGGACGATATTCTGCGCGATATTTACCTGCGCAGCCCGGACGTGCTGTGCTTTTCCTGCTATATCTGGAACATCTCCTGCGTGGAAGAGGTCGCGCGGGAATTTCACAAGCTCCGCCCGGACGTCCCGATCTGGCTGGGCGGCCCGGAGGTCTCTTTTGAAACGGGATCGTTTTTAAAATCGCGCCCCTGGGTTGCGGGCGTCATGGTCGGGGAGGGCGAGCAGACTTTTCTGGAGCTTTGCAAATGGTATGTGGAGCAGGCGGGCGGCGGATTTCCGGATAACGTGCGCGGCATTGCGTACCGTCGTATGCCGGACGGGGAGGTTTTTATTGCGCCGCCGCAGGATGCGGTTGATTTAAGCGGGATCCCGTTTTGCTATGAGGATATGGAAGCGTTTGAAAACCGCATAATTTATTATGAATCCTCGCGCGGCTGCCCGTTTTCGTGCAGCTATTGTCTGTCGTCGGTGGATAAAACGCTGCGTTTTCGGGATCTTGCGCTTGTAAAAAAGGAACTGTCCTTTTTTATCGCGCATAACGTCCCGCAGGTGAAATTTGTAGACCGCACATTTAACTGCAAAAAAGAACACGCCATGGAGATCTGGCGTTTTATCATGGCGCATGATAAGGGCGTTACGAATTTTCATTTTGAGATCGCGGCCGATCTGCTGGATAAAGAGGAACTGGAGCTGCTTGCCTCTATGCGGCCGGGGCTTGTGCAGCTGGAGATCGGCGTGCAGTCCACGTACCCGCCGACCATTCGGGAGATCCGGCGCGCCATGCGCCTGGAGCGGGTAAAGGAGGCCGTAAGCGATATAAAAAGGGGCGGCAATATCCACCAGCATCTGGATCTGATCGCGGGGCTGCCATATGAGGATTACCGGACGTTTCAGAAATCCTTTGATGAAATATACGCTCTGCGGCCGGAGCAGCTGCAGCTTGGTTTTTTAAAAGTCCTGAAAGGCTCTTATATGTACGGGCAGACGGAGGCGTACGGGCTGGTTTTCCATGAAAAGCCGCCTTATGAAGTGTTATATACGCGCTGGATTTCTTATGGCGAGCTGCTGCAGGTCAGGCTTGTGGAGGAAATGCTGGAAGTCTACTATAACAGCGGACAGTTCCCGGCGACGGCGGCGGTCCTGGAAAATGCGTTCCGGAGCGCGTTTGCAATGTTTCTGGCGCTCGGCAGGTTTTATGAGGAGCGGGGTTATCTGGCATTGAAGCATACGAGGCTGCGCCGCGCCGAGATTTTGCTGGAATTTGCCGAAAGAGCGGATGCAGGGCATATTCCGCTGTATCGGGAATCGCTTACTTTTGATCTGTATTTGCGTGAAAATCTAAAGAGCAGGCCCGCATGGGCGCCGGATCCGCGGGAATGGAAAACGCTCACGCGGACGTATTGCAAAAACGGCAGGCTGTCGCATATAGAGCCGTTCCATTATGATTTCTGTCCGTATGCCGCAGGGAGACAATGCGCAGGCTACCCGCAAAAAACGGAACGCTGTTTCGTACAGTTTGATTATGAGGAGCGCGACAGGCTCTCAAATGCGGCAAAGGTCAGCCGCTGCAGCGGGGATTTTTTGCAGGATTTACGTAAGGCAGGGGATAAGAAGATTTGATATTGGAAGATTATGTCGCCGTCGATCTGGAAATGACGGGGCTGAATGCAAAATGTGACCGCATCCTTGAGATCGGGGCGGTCAGAGTCAGGAAAAAAGAAGTCGAGGCGGAGTACAGCGCGCTGATCAATCCGCATATGCCGCTGCCGCCGCAGGTGGCGGAGCTTACGCATATTACGGACGAGATGGCGGCGCATGGCAGGCGCATGGATGCGGTTTTTGGCGAATTTATGGAGTTCTGCGGGGAGTCGGTTCTGCTTGGGCATAATGTGATTTTTGATTACAGCTTTTTAAAGCAGGAAGCGAAGAACCGGCGGTATCCGTTTGAGCGCAGCGGCGTGGATACGTTAAAGATTGCAAGGAAGCTGCTGCCCGCGGAAGAAAAAAAGACGCTGGAAGCGCTGTGCGCAAAGTTTGGCATTAAGCAGGGCCATATGCACCGGGCGCTGGACGATGCGCGCGCCGCGCGGGAGCTGTATGAGATTCTGGAAAAAGAGTACGAGGCGGGGCAACCGGAAGTTTTTCGGCCGTATCCCCTGATTTATAAGGCGAAAAAACAGTCTCCCGCGACCCGGAAGCAAAAGGAGCATCTGATGCGGCTGGCATCGTATCATGGCCTGACGCTGCAAGTGCCCTGGGAAACGCTGACGAAAAGCGAGGCTTCCAGAAAGATTGACCGGATCATTGCGCAGTATGGCCGGATGCCAAAGACTCCAGATGATTCAGAATCGCGTTTTTCATCAGAGAATCCATAGGTAAAACGATCTGCCGCAGCTCTTCGATTTTCGCCGTCTGCCCGAGCTGGCTGTATAAATCTGCCAGCAGCGTGTAGTTTGCGCTGACGTCGGTTTTGCAGGAAATGCCAAATTCGAGTACAGTGACGGCTTCCTGTATATGGTTTTGTTCCGCAAGCTGTTTCCCGTAGGACAGTATGGCGCGCGCCAGCTGCGTATAGTTTGCGTCGCACTCGGACAGAAACGGCAGGTTGGCGGCCCCGTAAGCGAGCTTTAAATCCGTATTTGATATGCCGGATAAATTCAGGATCTGCTTTTTGCTCAGATTTAAGAGTTTTTCTTCTTCCTGTAAAAGCTCTGCGTCGTTAAATCGCCCGATGGGAAAGGCGTCGAGCGGGATTTGGATATAATCCAGGCCGCTGACGTCCTGTTTCCTTGTCTGGTTCGCCTTTGTTTCTTTTGCCCAGAACGCCTCCTGCTGTTCCTGGATGGAACGCTGGGAGCGGTTCCGCAAGATGGCAAAACAGCCGAGGAGCAGGAGAAAAAATGGCAGAAAAAGTCGCATGGCAATTCGTTCCTTTCATTGAGGCAAGTAACCGTAATATCTGTAATGCAATAGCTGAAAACCAGCTGGAAAGAGAGGTTTTTATGTCAAATATCCGATCGAAGTCAAATAATAAAAAAAGTAAAACAACCGTTCATACGTCCCAGAAAAAACGCAGGGCGGCGGCGGTCGTCTGTCTCCTGCTTGTCGCGGCGATGGTCGTTACGCTGCTGATGTCCGCGTTTATGTATTAACGGCGCCGTTTTGCATTGGCTGAACTGTTACTAATATACAGAAAACAGCCGTTTCTGTCAAATATATTTGTGATTATTCATCTTGAAAAACAGCCGGGATTTGGATAGAATGGTAAGCATTGGGAGTTTTAAAGATTATATTTGAAGAAGGGATTCGATGAGTGTGAAGTTTAAAAAGGTCAGGAAATATGTGGTCAGCGGAGCGCTTGCGGCCGGGATCATCATTGCGGGCGCCGCAGGTTATGCGCGGAATCGGGCATATGCGGGAGAAAATCAGCAGGATCGGATCCTGGATAATATATTTATCGGCGATGCGGCAGTCGGCGGCATGAGCGAGGAAGAAGCAGTCCGGGCGGTTCAGGCGTATGTGGACGAGGTGGAAGATACGCCGGTCACGCTGACGGTGAATGATAAGAGCGTGAAAGCCGCGGCGCGGGATCTCGGCGTGGAGTGGGATAATCCGCAGGTTGTCGCCGAGGCGATGGAGATTGGCAAGACAGGCAGCCTGATCTCCCGCTATAAGGACAAAAAAGATTTGGAGCATGAGCCGAAAAAGCTCGCGCTCAGTTTTCACGCGGATGAGGAACAGGTTGAAAAGTATCTGAAAGAAAATGCCGGCAAAATGGATCAGGAGGCGCAGGACGGCGGGCTGGAACGCAGGGACGGCGCGTTTGTCGTGACGGAAGGCAAAGAGGGCATCGCAGTGAATGTGCCGGAGTCCGCAAAGAAGGTGGCGGATTACATCAACAGCGAATGGGACGCAAAAGAGGCGACGATCGCATTGACGGCGGAGGTCGTGCAGCCGCGCGGATCGGCGGCGGAGCTGTCGAAAGTAAAAGACGTGCTCGGCACGTTTACAACGGACTTCAGCAGTTCTAACGCGAGCCGGGCGCAGAATGTTACGACAGGCTGCAGCAAGATCAATGGCACGCTGCTTTATCCGGGCGAGGAATTTTCGGTTTATGAAACAGTGTCGCCGTTTGACGAGGAAAACGGTTATGCAAAAGCGGGCTCGTATGAAAACGGCGCGGTTGTTGAGACTTACGGCGGCGGCATCTGCCAGGTGTCCACGACGCTTTATAACGCTGTGATCCGCGCGGAGCTGGAAATCAAAGAGCGCTACGCGCATTCGATGATCGTCAACTATGTGCAGCCGTCGATGGACGCGGCGATCGCGGGCACGTATAAAGATCTGAAATTTGTAAACAGCACAGACGCGCCGGTCTATATCGAGGGCATTACGGGCGGCGGCACGATCACCTTTACGGTCTACGGGCAGGAGACGAGAGATGCGGACCGCGAGGTTTCTTTTGAGAGCGAGATCGTCAGTGAGACGACTCCGCCGACGCAGATTCAGGCTTCTGCGGCGTATGATGTCGGCTATGTATCTGTGCAGCAGTCGTCCCATGCGGGAAAGGTCGCAAGGCTCTGGAAAGTCGTGACAGTTGGCGGGAAGGAAGTAAGCCGCGAGATTTTCAATAACAGCACCTATAATGCGTCGCCGCGGATCATGGTCGTCGGGACGCGCACAGCGAGCGCAGAGGCGCGCGCGATCATTCAGAATGCGATCGCGACGCAGAATGAGAATACGATCTATGCGGCTGCGGCAAACGCGGCGGCAGTGGCGGCAAAACCGCAGGAGCCAGAACCGGAACCGGAGGCGGAAGAACCGGAAGGCGAAGAAGGGGAACAGGAGCCGGACTCCGGAGAAAGCCAGGAGAAAGACGACGGCAAGAAGGCTTCCGATAAAAAGGCCTCAGACAAAGACAGTTCAGATCAAAAGGCTGCGGATCAAAAGGCTGCGGATAAGAAAACGCAGGAGAAAGAGAATTCGGACAAAAAGGCCGCGGAGGAGCAGAAAACGGAGAAAAATAAAACGGCGGAGAAAGAGGCCGCGGGTTCGGATTAAACTTAGTCTTAGAAAAGGAGCAGGCGTTTAAAACAGGCGGCGCTGTTTTGACGTGACAGGGCAGGATATATGAAAATCGGGAAATTGCCGGAGGCAGTGTTAAAACGCTCCGTTTTAAACCAGATTCATAACCGCAGGGAAGAGGTGCTGCTCGGCGCTTCGGTAGGGGAAGACTGCGCGGCGGTCGCGCTGGCGGACGACGAGATACTGGTCATGTCCACCGATCCGATTACGGGAGCGACAAAGGATATCGGGGAGCTTGCCGTACAGATTACGGTAAACGACCTTGCAAGCGCGGGGGCGGAGCCTGTCGGCATTATGCTGACGGCGCTTCTGCCGGAATGCGTCAGTGAGCAGAAGCTGCGGCTTATGATGGAACAGGTGGAAGCGGCGTGTGAAAAAGTAAACGTGCAGGTGATGGGCGGGCATACGGAAGTGACGAAAGCGGTGAATCAGCCGCTTGTTTCTGTTGTTGGCGTCGGTAAGGCAAAAAAAGGAAAGCTGGTATCGACGGCGGGCGCGCGCCCGGGCATGGATATCATCATTACAAAATGGATTGGGATAGAAGGGACGTCGATTCTTGCGAAGGAAAAAGAAGCGGAATTGTCAGAGCGTTTTGATAAGGGATTTCTTAAAACGGCGATGGATTTTGACAAAATGCTTTCTGTGCTTCCGGAGGCGGAAATCGCCGTTGCGTTCGGCGTTGGAGCCATGCATGACGTGACGGAGGGCGGCGTCTTCGGCGCGCTCTGGGAAATGGCGGAAGCATCGGGCGTCGGACTGGAGATCGACCTGAAAAAGATTCCGATCCGGCAGGAAACGGTGGAGATCTGCGAGTTTTTTGATGTGAATCCGTATGAGCTGATCTCAAGCGGCAGTATGCTGATGGCGGCGCGGGACGGAAATACGATCGTAAGGGAGCTGGAAAAAGCGGGCATCCATGCGGTCGTTGTCGGGAAAGCGACCGCGGGCAACGACCGTATTTTGTATATCGGAGAAGAACGCAGATTTTTGGAGCCGCCGAAATCAGATGAATTGTATCGGGTTTTCGGCTGATTCATAATAGAAAGGATTGCGGATATGCGTGAGAAAATTTTGACTTTTATTGAAAAAAACAGCCGCATTGATCTGAAAGAGCTGGCTGTGATCCTGGGCGTGGATGAGGCGTCCGTAGCGCAGGAATTAAAATCCATGGAGGAAGAGCATATTATCTGTGGATACCATACGCTGATCGACTGGGATAAAACAAGTGTGGAGAAAGTGACGGCGATGATCGAGGTGCGCGTTACGCCGCAGCGGGATATGGGCTTTGATAAGGTGGCGGAGCGGATTTATAATTATCCGGAAGTAAATTCGGTATTTCTGATCTCCGGCGGATTTGACCTGATGGTGACGCTGGAGGGGAAGACGCTGCGCGAGGTGTCGCAGTTCGTGACGGATAAGCTCTCGACGCTGGATACGGTTTTAAGCACAAAGACGAATTTTATCCTGAAAAAATATAAGGACCATGGAACGGTTATGACGGTCAGGTCGACAGATGAAAGGATGCTGATGACGCCATGAGGAATCCATTATCACAAACGATAGAGACGGTTCCGTTTTCCGGCATCCGTAAATTTTTTGACATCGTAAGCGAGATGAAGGACGCGATCTCTCTGGGCGTCGGCGAACCTGATTTTGATACGCCCTGGCATATCCGCGACGAGGGCATTTATACGCTGGAAAAGGGCAGGACGTTTTATACGTCGAATTCCGGCCTGAAGGAGCTGCGGATTCAGATTGCGGAATATTTAAAGCGCAGGTTCGGGCTGGAATATGATTATCAGCATGAAACGCTGATTACAGTCGGCGGCAGCGAAGCGATTGATATTGCCATGCGCGCCATGCTTGATCCGGGAGATGAAGTTTTAATCCCGCAGCCGAGCTATGTTTCCTATGAGCCTTGCTGTGTGCTGGCGAATGGAACGCCTGTTATCATAGAATTAAAGGCGGAAAATGAATTTCGCCTGACCAGAGAGGAGCTGGAGGCGGCGATCACGCCAAAGACAAAGCTTTTGGTGCTGCCGTTTCCGAATAATCCGACCGGCGCCGTCATGGAGCGGGAAGATCTGGAGGCGGTCGCGGAGGTCGTGATCAAACACGACCTGTTTGTGCTGAGTGACGAGATCTATGCAGAGCTTACCTATCTGGAAGGGAAGCAGCATGTGTCGATCGCATCGCTGCCGGGCATGAAAGAGCGGACGGTCGTGATCAACGGGTTTTCAAAGTCTCATGCCATGACCGGATGGCGGCTCGGGTATGCGTGCGGCCCGCGCGTTATTTTAGAGCAGATGTTAAAGATTCATCAGTATGCGATCATGTGCGCGCCGACAAACAGCCAGTATGCGGCGGTTGAGGCGCTGAAAAACGGCGATGCGGACGTGGAGCGGATGCGCAATGAATATGACGGCAGGCGGCGCTATTTGTTACATATGTTTGAGAAAATGGGGCTTTCCTGTTTTGAACCGTTCGGCGCGTTTTACGTGTTCCCATGCATCAAAGAATTTGGCATGACGTCAGAAGAATTTGCGACGGAGCTTTTGCGGGAAGAAAAGGTGGCGGTCGTGCCGGGGACGGCGTTTGGGGCATGCGGGGAAGGGTTTATACGGATCTCGTATGCATATTCGCTGGACGCGCTGCGGCTTGCGCTGGAGCGGGTCGACCATTTTGTCACGAGGCTGCGGATGAGAGAGCAATAACGGGCGGCTGCTGAAACAGTAAAGGATAAAGTTATGTCAGGATTTCATATCGTATTGTATGAGCCGGAAATCCCTGCCAATACGGGCAATATCGGGCGCACCTGCGTGGCGGCCGGGGCAAAGCTCCATTTGATCGAGCCGCTTGGGTTCCGGTTGAATGAAAAGTACGTTAAGCGCGCGGGGATGGATTACTGGAAAGACGTGGACATGGCGACCTACGTTAATTACGCGGATTTTCTGGAGAAAAACCCGCAGGCGCATATTTATTATGTGACGACAAAGGCGCGGCAGATTTACAGCGACGTCTCGTATGAGCCGGGCTGCTGCCTGATGTTTGGAAAAGAAAGCGGCGGCATCCCGGAGGAAATTTTAAAGGCGCATGAGGCGGACTGTGTGCGCATCCCGATGCTGGGGGAGACGCGTTCGCTGAATCTGTCAAATGCGGTGGCGATTGTTTTGTATGAAGCGCTGCGGCAGAACCGGTTTCCGGATATGAAGCTGCAGGGCGAACTGCACAGATTAAGCTGGGATGCGTGAAAACAGGGGCGGCAGTATGGGAAAGAGCATGATTCGGGCGGCAAAGCTCGTGTTTGAATATATCCGGCGCGATGAGGAAGGGAACGTGGATGCAATCCAGACAGCGTTGGATCAGGTGGATCTGGACGTCAGGGAAGGGGAATTTATCGTTATCCTGGGACATAACGGTTCCGGAAAATCCACGCTTGCCCGGCATTTGAATGCGATTTTGACGCCGACGGAAGGTTCTCTGTGGGTGGACGGGAAGGACGCAGCCGACCGTGCGAATGTGTGGGAGATACGCGGGAGCGCGGGCATGGTGTTCCAGAATCCGGATAACCAGATCGTGGCGGGCGTTGTGGAAGAGGATGTGGCGTTCGGGCCGGAAAATCTGGGCGTGCCGACGGCGGATATCTGGACGCGCGTCACAGACAGCCTGCGGGCGTGTGGTATGCTGCAATACCAGAAGCATTCGCCGAATAAGCTTTCCGGCGGGCAGAAGCAGCGCGTGGCGATCGCGGGCGTGCTCGCCATGCAGCCCAAATGTATTGTGCTGGACGAGCCGACTGCGATGCTCGATCCGGGCGGGCGCGCGGAAGTCTTAAAAACGGTGCGGGAATTGAACAAAGAAAAAGGCGTTACGGTCATTCTGATCACGCATTATATGGAAGAAGCCGTCATGGCAGACCGGATTTATGTGATGGATCAGGGAAAAATACTGATGGAGGGAACGCCCCGCGCGGTTTTTTCCCGCGTGGAAGAGTTAAAAGCGCACCGGCTGGACGTCCCGCAGGTCACGCTGTTAGCGCATGAATTGCGCAAAGAGGGGCTGGCTCTGCCGGAGGGCATTTTGACGAGGGAAGAGCTGGCGCAGGCGCTGTTGCGGATATCCGGGGCCACAGGCGCCTGAAGAAGCAGACCGGATCGGAAAACAGGAAGGATGGCAACGGAGTCAGACGGCATGTCGATAATATTAGATAAAGTGGGTTATGTTTACGGCGCGGGAACGGCTTATGAATCACATGCGCTGAAAAATATTAATTTAAAATTTAATGACGGTGAATTTACTGCGGTTATCGGGCATACAGGCTCCGGGAAATCCACGCTTATCCAGCATCTGAACGGGCTGTTAAAACCGACTTCCGGGACGGTTTATTATAATGGCGAGGATATTTATGACGACGGATATGACCGGAAGCGGCTGCGCAGCAAAGTCGGGCTGGTGTTTCAATATCCGGAACACCAGCTTTTTGAAGCGACGATCTTTGACGATGTCTGTTTCGGGCCGATGAACCAGGGCTTAAATAAGAATGAAGCCGGATTGCGGGCGTTTGAGGCGTTAAAGCTCGTCGGAATGCCGGAGGAGCTGTATTATCAGTCCCCGTTTGATTTATCCGGCGGGCAGAAGCGGCGCGTGGCGATCGCGGGTGTGCTTGCGATGAAGCCGGAGGCGCTGGTCTTAGACGAGCCGACGGCGGGGCTGGACCCGAAGGGGCGGGAGGAGCTGTTTGCGCTGATCGCGGAAATGCATGAGCGGCAGCATATGACAGTCATTCTCGTTTCTCACAGCATGGAGGATGTGGCGCGGTATGTAAACCGCATTCTGGTCATGAACCGGGGCGAAATCGTTCTGGACGGCGCGCCCAAAGAGGTGTTTGCTTATTATAAGGAGCTGGAGGCGATGGGGCTTGCCGCGCCGCAGGTGACATATCTGATGCATGAATTAAAAGAGGCGGGATTTGCGGTTCGGACGGACGTGACAGGCGTTGCGGAGGCGAAGGCGGAGATTTTGCGGGCTTTGAAACGCGGAGGGAATGCCTTATGATGAGAGATATCACGATCGGGCAGTATTATCCCGCGGATTCCCTGATCCATAAGCTGGATCCGCGCGTAAAGCTGTCCGGAACAATGATTTTTTTAATTGCTGTTTTTATTTTTCGCGGAATCCCGGCGTTTGTGCTGATTACATTGTTCCTGGCAGGCGTTATCCGCATATCGCGCGTCCCGTTTGCCTATATGGTAAAGGGTTTAAAGCCGATTGTCCTGCTGGCTGTGATAACGTCTTTGTTTAATCTTTTTTTAACGGACGGGACGACGGTAATCTGGCAGTGGAAATTCCTGCATATTACACAGGAAGGGCTTGTTTTGGCGGTAAAAATGGTTTTTCGCCTGTTATATTTAATTTTGGGCACGTCGGTCATGACGCTTACGACAACGCCGAACCGCCTGACAGACGGACTGGAGAAATCGTTAAGGCCGCTGCAGCGGCTCCATGTGCCGGTGCATGAGGTTTCCATGATGATGGCGATCGCGCTGCGGTTTATTCCGATTTTAGTGGAAGAGGCGGATAAGATCATGCGGGCGCAGATGGCGCGCGGCGCGGATTTTGACAATAAAAATCTGATAAAAAAGGCAAAGGCGCTCATCCCGCTGCTCGTGCCGCTGTTTGTCTCCGCGTTCCGCAGGGCGAACGACCTTGCCATGGCGATGGAGGCGCGCTGCTACCGCGGCGGGGAGGGAAGGACGAAGTTAAAGCCTTTAAAATATGAGAGACGGGACTATATATCCTATTTTGTCCTGCTGCTGTTTCTTGCCGCGGTTATTTCCATGCGCGTCATGCGCCCCGGGGCTGCGTCCGCTTTTGGCGCGCGGACGGATTTATGATAATAAGAAAACGGGATTGGCAGAGTGTTTATGAAAAGAGTAAAATTGACGGTGGCCTATGACGGGACGGCCTATAACGGCTGGCAGGCGCAGAAAAACGGCGTTACGGTTGAAGGGGTATTGAATCAGGCGCTGACAGATCTGCTGCGCGAACCCATTGCGGTGATCGGCGCAAGCCGTACCGACGCGGGCGTCCATGCGCTGGGCAATGTGGCGGTGTTTGACACGTCTGCGCGGATGCCTGCGGAAAAGATATCCTATGCGTTGAACCAGAGGCTGCCGGAGGATATCGTCGTGCAGGATTCCTGTGAGGCGCCGCCGGATTTTCATCCAAGGCGCTGCCGCAGCAAAAAGACGTATGAATATAAGATTTTAAACCGCACGTTCCCGCTGCCGTTAGCGCGGCATGATACGTATTTTTTCTATCGGAGGCTGGATATCGGGCGTATGCGCCGGGCGGCGGCGTATCTTGTCGGGGAGCATGATTTTAAAAGCTTTTGTTCTGTGCATACGCAGGCGGAGACGACGGTGCGGACGGTTTATGGCATGGATGTGGAAAAAACAGGCGACGTCATTACGATTCGGGTGACGGGCAGCGGTTTTTTATATAATATGGTAAGGATCCTTGCGGGCACGCTGCTGCAGGTCGGTACGGGCGCGCTGTCACCGGAGGATATGCCGGGCGTCCTTGCGGCGCGCGACAGGAAAAAGGCGGGGCCGACTGCGCCGGCGGCGGGGCTTACGCTGACAGGGATTGATTTTTTCTGACAGAAAAGTATTTCTTTTGCGGGCGATTTGTGCTAAAATATCTGATATATGACTGAAGGAGAGGGTTTTTATGGAAAAAAAGAAAGGCACGTCTTTTTTGCGTTCAATTTCGATGAAGATTACCGTACTGACAATTTTTGTCGTACTGCTGTCGTCTTCCGGGAGCATATCGAGCGCCAGCGCAAAGGCGGAGCATCTGGCGGAAGACATTTATGATGAATACATCTTGAGCCTGGCGCAGACGGAGGCGGATGTGGTCGGCAAGATCCTGACGGAGACGGATGGCAATATGGATGCATGTGCGGATGTGTTAAAAGATGTAAAAATGAGCGGCATTGATTCTTCTTACGCATATCTGGTAGATACCGACGGCACGATGCTTTATCATCCGACGGCGGACAAAATCGGGCAGAAGGTGGAAAATGAAGTGATAAGCTCTGTGGTGGCCGATCTGCAGGCGGGCGGGCAGCCGGAGGGCGATGCGGTTTTGTACGATTACCATGGCGAGAAGAAATATGCAGGTTATGCGTTTACGCCGCAGAACCAGATCGTTGTCATCAGCGCGGACGAAGAGGAACTGTTAAAGCCGGTAAAACGTATGGTCAGCAATATGATCACGACGTCTTTCAGCAGTCTGGCAGTCTGCGTGATCGTTGGATATATTGTAAGCATTTTTATCTGCAGGCCGATCAAAAAGCTGACGAAGATCATTGCGGATACAGCGGAGCTGGATTTCCGGCCGAATGCGGATGCGGTGAAGCTGCGCCAGCGGAAGGATGAAACGGGCGAAATGGCGCGCGCAGTGCATGATATGCGCAGAAACCTGCGGCAGATGATCGGGGATATCAATACGGCGAGTTCCCAGATCACGACAAATGTGGACGGGCTGCAGGACATCACGATGGTCGTCGACCATATGTGTTCGGATAACTCTGCGACGAGTGAGGAACTGGCGGCGGGCATGGAGCAGACGGCGGCGACGACGGTCACGATCAATGAAAATATCAATGTGATCAAGGACGGGGCGGAAAATATCACCGCTATGACCGTAGAGGGCGCAAAAACCTCGGAAGAGATCATGGAACGCGCGAAGGATCTGCGCGCAAAAACAGTGGCGGCGAGCGCAAAAACGATGGATATGTATAACAGCGTCAAGGTAAAGGCGGATGAGGCGATCGAGGGTTCAAAAGCGGTGGAAAAGATCAATGCGCTGACGACGACGATTATGGATATCTCTTCGCAGACCGGGCTGCTGGCATTGAATGCCTCGATTGAAGCTGCCCGCGCAGGCGAAGCGGGACGCGGTTTTGCAGTTGTCGCAACGGAAATCGGAAGCCTTGCGGACCAGACGTCAAAGGCGATTACGGATATCGGCGCGATCGTGCAGGAAGTAAATCAGGCGGTCGCCAATATGGCGGAATGTCTGGAGGAGACGACGGCGTTTCTGGAAAATACCGTACTTACGGAATATAAAGGATTTGAAGCGGTCAGCGAACAGTACCAGAAGGATGCGGACGTCTTTAAAGGCTCAATGAACCATGTGCAGGGTTCGATGGAAGATCTTGCGCATTCCATTGAGGCGATTGCCGCTGCGCTCGGCAATATCAATGATACGGTCGGGGAGTCGTCTGTAGGCGTTTCCGAGATCGCGGAAAAGACCAGCGATATGGTGGAAAAGACAGGCACTACGCATAATATGGTGGCGGAATGCTATCATTGCGTGGATGATCTGAAAAAGATCGTTGATCGGTTTGTATTGCAATAAGCAAACGTATCATATATATTGTGTTCGGATAAAATAAAGCCCCCTGGAACATGGAATCCAAGGGGGCTTTTTCTATCTTGTTTGAGTGTTTTCATAGAAGTTACTGCTGTGCATGTCTGGCATTAAGCAGCTGTATAAGGCCATCCTGGAGAACCTGCGAGCAGTTCACGCCCCGTTTGTCTGCAAGGGCGGCCATCCACGCCGGGAGGGACACGTTTTTGCGGACCGCCTTTGTGTCCGTAGCTGCGCGGTAGGCGAGTGTATCAATGCAGATGACAGAGCAGATGGCATTCTCCGGAATCTTAAGCCTGCATTGGGGTGTGGCAGCGGGAATCTCATTTTCCTCATCCTCAGCGACTACGAGCCATCCGCTTGCGGCATCCGTAATCATTTCAATGGCGTTCTCAATACTGTCTCCGGTAGTAATGCATCCCGGGAGATCAGGCACGCGGCAGTAATATTTTGTGCCATTTTCATTTGGTTCAAATATTGCGGTGTAGATATATCTCATAAGTCAGCCTCCTTTTGCTGGCGGATGGAGGGCTTTATCTCCCTCCCTGCCTGATTTCCTTGCGTATGTAGCGTAGATCGTCTTCATCAAAGCTCCCACGTTTCAGAGGGATGGAATACTTTGTTTCGGGGTTATAGTAGATGTCGTGATTTCCGCCGCTTCGCTTGAATTGATAGCCATTGCTGTTTAAGTCTTTGATCGCGGTGTTCCTTGGGTTCATGGTTTCTCTCCTTACAATTATATTATACACAAAAATACACAATATATCAATAAAAAATACACAAATTTACACAATAATTATATGAAAGAAAATATTGCGATACATTCTATATTCCGGCAGTCGCTCCTGCTCTCATTTCTCAGAAATCTTTAACTGTCCGGCCCGGCGCATGAAACATTCATACTGCCTGTCTGTAAGAAAAAGCTCTCGCGTGATCGGTCCTGTAAAATGGAAATCCACCTGTTTTATCGCATACATCGCATTTTCTTTTAGCGACCTGTTTTTGCCAAAATGTGATTTAAAATCCTCATCCTGCATGGCGTCCTTATCAAAAGCATTATTGTGGTCGAACAAAGGGTGCATCCCGATAATCCGGGTAGTTTTCGGGTCATAATACATCCCCCAGTTCTGTGAATGCCGATCCGTATTCGCAATAAGATAATCTACGATCTGCATTTTGTAATAAGAATCCGGATCAACCGCCTGCAGCTCGCGCTCCACGTCTTTGCCCGACCGCAACAGATAAGAAGCATAATTAGAACCATCCACAATTGAGCGATCGTCATCGGTCATCGCCGGGCATGCGCAGACATAAAGCCCATCGTCTTCGGCCGCCTCATAGTGGCAGTGCGCCACATTGCACCGGTCTAAAATATCAGAAACAGCGACTTCTGCCCTTGATTCAAAAGAACCATGCTCTCCCGCCTTATGCAGCCACAGCCTGCCGTCCGGATAACGCCGCCAGCATTTTGCATAAGAGCCGTTTGTCAAAAATTCCGGGGAATCCTGCAAAGAGCCGTCCAGCGACAGAGAAATGCCATGGAGCGCGATCTGTGCGACGGATTCATTCAGCGATATATGCCGCAGATTTACCTTTTCCCAGGTAACCGGATCCGATTCCAGCTTTACCCAATAATTATCCAAAACAGAAAGCGCGCGGCAGGCAATGGAAAGCTTTGCCCGGCTTAATTCATCGGAAAGCTGCTCCAGCCGGAACGCCTGATACAGCTTTTTTGCATTTTTCCTCGACAGCAATAATGTCCTGCCTGCCAGCCAGCTGAGCAAGATAAGCTGGTTGGTTTCCTCAAATATCCGCACCTGCGTCTCATAATATCTGGTTACGCCATGTTCCATATGCGGTTTCCCACGCAGCGCATTTTTAAATCGAAATGGCAGCAGTTCCTCCGATATCACATCAAAGGTCTGTGTATCAAGATTAATATGCATTACTTCCTGATTTCCGCACATCAACAGCAGATCGTCCATGCCTCTCTCCTAAACTTCCCGAATATGATTTCAAAAAGATTACTGCCATTATAATCAATATCTTAAAAAATATCAAACGCATAACCGAATATTTTTTGCGAATCCTATTGACAAATTGAAATATTGGGAATATTATACATAGTAATCAATACTACATATTGAAACAACAAAAAACACATAATAAAGACAATAGAAACAGGAGGCTCATTATGGAAATTACGATTCGTGAACCGGGAAGCGCGATCACACATTTTATCGGTATGATGATGGCAGTTTTTGCCTCTGTTCCGCTGCTTGTAAAGGCGGGCGTCAGTTCGGGAACGCAGTGCTTTGTGGCAATGGGGATCTTTATGTGCAGCATGATCCTGCTCTATGGGGCGAGCGCGGCGTATCATTCGGTTGTGGTTCCGGATAAGATCCTGCGTATTTTCCGGAAAATTGACCATATGATGATCTTTGTCCTGATCGCGGGCTCTTATACGCCGGTATGCCTGATCGTGCTCGGCGGGAAACAGGGCTATACGCTGCTGGCGGTTGTATGGGCGATCGCAGCGGTCGGCATTTTGGTAAAAGCGCTGTGGATCACCTGCCCGAAATGGTTTTCCTCTGCGATATATATCGCCATGGGCTGGGTTTGCCTGGGCGTGTTCGGCGCCTTGTGGAATACGCTGCCGCACAGCGCATTTCTGTGGCTTTTGGCAGGCGGTATTATTTATACCGCGGGCGGCGTAATTTATGCATTGAAATTGCCGCTGTTTAATAAAAACCATAAGTATTTCGGCTCACATGAGATCTTTCATCTGTTTGTGATGGCCGGAAGCGTCTGCCATTTTATTTTTATGTACCGGTATGTAGCGTAGCATGGCTGCCGGTTTGGCGGACGCCGCAGTGTATTGGAATCAAAAAAAGCGTGTGGAAAAAATATTTGCCATGCGCTTTTTTTGTGCGCAGGCCGCGCAAAGAAAATGGAAAAATATCTGGCAGATGCATATGCTCTGGGGTATAATTGAAAATAACGGAAGGAAAGGTTATGCTTTTGCGGGGCTTATATTATAATAGAAGCGATGATGCAAAATGCGGGCAAAGGAGGGCTTTTATGCAGGAAATGGAACAGACGCGGGTTCGCGGGATCAGCGGCAGCACGTTAAAGATGATTGCTGTGATTTCGATGTTGATTGATCATTTTGCGGCGGGGATTTTAGGCAGGTATCTGGGCTTTTATGGACGCGGCGAGCTGGTGTACTGGTGGGGCTCCCTTGATGCGGTCAGCCGGGCGTACAGGATCATGCGCCTGATTGGGAGATTTGCCTTCCCGATTTATTGTTTCTTGCTGGTGGAAGGGTTTGAACACACAAGGAGCCGGGGGAAATACGCGGCGCGCCTGTTTGCGTTTGCGCTTCTTTCGGAGATACCGTTTGACCTGCTTTTTAACGGGAGGCTGCTTGAGTTTACATACCAGAATGTTTTTTTTACTTTATTGCTTGGAATGCTGACCATGTGGGGATATGACTGGATCAGTAAGCGGGAACGGCTCGCGGCCGTATGTAAGGTCGCGCTGTATGCCGCGGTGATTGCGGCGGGAATGTATGCGGCGCATTTTTTGCATACGGATTATGCGGCGAGAGGGGTATTCTGTATCCTGGCGCTTTACGTGTTTCGCGAAAAATACCAGCTTTTTGCGGGGTGTATCGCATTTGCTTGGGAACTGCCTGCGCCGCTTGCGTTTATCCCGATCGCGTTTTACAACGGCAGGCGCGGATGGAACCTGAAATATCTGTTCTATCTGTTTTATCCGGCGCATCTTTTGGTGTTGTATCTGCTCTGTATGGCGCTGGGTGAATTTGGGTTGACAATTTTTCTAATGTAAATCAAAATAGAAGCAGGAGAAAAACAGGAAAGAGGGTGGCTTATGGTTCGGGTGTATAAGACAAAAGACGGCGTGGCGCACCAGATTGAAAAACGGGAAGAGGGCTGCTGGATCATGATGACTGCGCCGGATGAGCAGGAATTGAATGAGGTCGCGGCGGCGTACGGCATTGAGCCGAACGATATCCGCGCCGCAACGGACGAAGAAGAACGCGCGCGTATCCAGGTGGAGGAAGATTATTCGATGATCATTGTGGACATTCCTGCAAAGGAAATCCGGAATGATAAGGAATATTACGTGACGATCCCAATGTCTGTGATTCTGGTAAAGGACGCGGTCATTACGGTCTGCATGGAAGATACGATCGTGCTGCAGTCGTTTATCCATACGGGAATGCGGCATTTCCACACGCGCATGAAAACGCGTTTCGTGCTGCAGATCCTGTATAAAAATGCGGAATGCTATCTGCAGTATCTGCGGAATATTAACCGCAAGAGCGAGGAAGTGGAAGATAAGCTGCATAAATCGACGCAGAATAAGGAACTGATTGAATTGATGGAGCTGGAAAAGAGCCTTGTGTATTTTACCGCTTCCCTGCGTTCCAATGAGGTGGTTCTGGAAAAGCTGATGAGATCAGATGGGATAAAAAAATATCCGGAAGATACGGAGCTGCTTGAGGACGTTATTATTGAAAATAAACAGGCGCTGGAAATGGTAAATATTTACAACGGCATTTTAAGCAATATGGTGGAAACATTTGCCTCTATTATTTCCAATAACTTAAATATCGTCATGAAATTCCTCGCGACGATAACGATCGTCATGTCGATCCCGACAATGATATTCAGCGCTTATGGCATGAATGTGAATGCAAAGGGGATGCCGTTTGCGTCCGCGAGCGCGGGATTTTTTATTGTGATCGTCATCTCGGTCGTGATCAGTGTGCTTGTGGCGGTGATATTTGCAAAGAAAAACCTGTTCTGACTGCAGTCCGGCTGGCCGGGATGAAAAGCCGCTTGCTATTTTCCGCGGGAAAGCGTATCATATATAGATAGTAGGAAAACTATGATAATATGCGGAAATGGAGGATGTGCAGATGAGGATTTCGACCAAGGGCAGATATGCGCTCCGCATGATGCTTGACCTTGCCCTGAATAATACGGGGACTCCGGTCAGAATTAAAGAGATTGCGGCAAGGCAGGATATATCGGACAAATATCTGGAGCAGATCGTCGCGATCTTAAATAAAGCGGGGTATGTCCGCAGTGTGCGCGGGCCGCAGGGCGGCTACCTGCTGACGCGCCCGGTGGAGGATTATACGGTCGGCATGATCCTGCGCCTGACGGAAGGGAGCCTTGCCCCTGTGGAATGTCTGGATACGGAAGCGGGGGCATGTGATAAGAGCGATGACTGTGTGACGATTCTTGTGTACCGGAAAATGAACGAGGCGGTGAATCAGGTGATTGATAACATTACGCTGGCGGATCTGGTGAGCTGGAAGCTGCAGAAAGAGGGGGATTATTCGATTTGATTGGAAAAACAGATGAAAATGGTATGTTTTTCTGTAAATCATATTGACACGATAGGAAAAGTAGAGTATTATAATGCCAATAATACGGAAAAGATATGGAGGATATGATCGTGTCAAAGAAAACTTATGGTGAAAGAGATTTGAAATTTGAAACATTACAGCTTCATGCCGGGCAGGAACAGCCCGATCCGGTAACGGACGCAAGGGCGGTTCCGATCTATCAGACGTCGTCCTATGTGTTCCATAACAGCGACCACGCGTCGGCAAGGTTTAACCTTTCGGACGCGGGCAATATCTACGGGAGGCTGACGAACCCGACGGAAGATGTGTTTGAACAGAGGATGGCAAAGCTTGAGGGCGGCGTGGCCGCGCTTGCGGTTGCTTCCGGCGCGGCCGCGATTACATATACGTTCCAGAACCTGGCGCTTGCAGGCGACCATATTGTGGCGGCGGGCAATATTTATGGCGGCACGTACAATCTGCTGGAGCATACGCTGCCGCAATACGGCATTTCGACGACGTTTGTTGACGCGGCGGATTTAGATGGGTTTGCATCTGCCATTCAGGATAATACAAAGGCGGTTTTTATTGAGACGCTCGGAAATCCGAATTCCGATGTGGCGGACATTGAAGCGATTGCAAAGATCGCGCATGACCATAAGATCCCGCTGGTCGTTGACAACACGTTTGCGACGCCGTACCTTGTCCGTCCGATTGCATACGGGGCGGATATTGTCGTGCATTCCGCGACAAAATTCATTGGCGGGCATGGGACGACGATTGGCGGCGTGATCGTTGATTCCGGAAAGTTTGACTGGGAAGCATCCGGCAAGTTTGCGCATCTGACGGAGCCGAACCCGAGTTACCATGGCGTCAGCTTTACAAAGGCGGTCGGGGCCGCGGCGTTTGTAACGCGGATCCGCGCGATCCTGCTGCGCGATATGGGCGCGACGCTCTCGCCGTTCCATGCGTTTTTCTTCCTGCAGGGGCTGGAAACGCTCTCTTTAAGGGTAGAACGCCATGTGGAAAACGCCCTGAAGGTCGTAGAATATCTGAATGGCCATCCGCAGGTAGAGGCGGTGCACCATCCGGCGATCGCAACGGACGCAAGACAGCGGGAGCTGTATAAAAAATATTTCCCGAACGGCGGCGGCTCGATCTTTACCTTTGAGATTCGGGGCGACGCGCAGAAAGCGAAAGATTTTATTGACAATCTGGAGCTGTTTTCCTTATTGGCAAACGTGGCGGACGTAAAATCGCTCGTGATCCATCCGGCGAGCACGACGCACTCCCAGATGAATGAGGAGGAGCTTGCGCAGGCGGGCATCCGTCCGAATACGATCCGGCTGTCGATCGGTACGGAGCATATCGATGATATCATTGAGGATCTGGAGGAGGCTTTTAAGGCTGTAAGATAGTGGGAATTAACTGTTGCAGGAAAAAGTTCGCCCGGAAAGGCTCTGAATGGAACTTTTTTTCAACGCCATTTCCTCTGTTCACCGGTGAAATACAGTAAAACCGTACGCATCTTTACAGATGACGTCAGGGCTGTCTGACATACTGTCCTGTAAAGATGCGGCGTTGTCGTTTCTGTGGCGTCATAATGCCACAACATCTCAATGTCTGGAAAATTGAATGTAAAAATAACAAACATCATGTGGATATTTATCTATGAATCACAAAATAATCCAAATTTTGCAAAATAATCCAAGTAAAAAAGGCAATTCCTCAAAATATTAAAAATATCTCCCAATTTATTTCTAATGTTTCCGTCCCACTAAATGATAAAATAAATGCATTAAAACAAGGGAGGTAATCAGTAATGAAAAGAAGTTTAATAGGTTTGATTTTATCCGCAGTAATGGCAGTATCGCTTGTCGGTTGTGGAGGCTCTGGTGATGATGGGGCAACTGCAGATACGTCTGCCCAGGGGACGGAAAGTGACAATGCAGGCACGTCTGAGAATACGTCCTCTGATGATGCGCAGTCACTGACAGTCTGGTGTTGGGATTCCTTTAATGTGGATGCAATGAAAAAAGCTGCTGAAATCTATACGGCAGATCACCCGGATGTAACGATTAATGTACAGGAAACGGTATCTTCGGATATCCAGACGCTGGTACAGACGTATGCAATGAGTGGTGAACTGGATGCGCTTCCTGACATTTTTCTGATGGATGATCAGGTTTTTGCAAAGTATTTGCAGAATTATCCGGATGTCTTTGCAGACCTCACAGATTCTGGGATTCCATTTCAGGATTTTGCGGAGTCAAAGGTTGCAAACTCTGTAAAGGACGGAAAAAATTATGGGGTGCCATATGACAGCAATACGGTTATCGCGTGCTACCGGACAGATTATCTGGAACAGGCCGGTTACAGCGTTGAGGATTTGACAGATATTACCTGGGATGAATTTATCGCGATTGGTGAAGATGTGCTTGCAAAGACGGGGATGCCAATGCTCACGAATGTACAGGGGGAACCGGATTTGTTGAATATGATTCTGCAATCAGCAGGTATTTCTGTGTTTGATGAAAATGGCGGCGTCTCGCTGGCTGACAATGAGGGATTGAAAGAAGCGATGCGCGTTTATTTGAAGTTGATTAACGCAAAGATTTTGCAGGAGCAGACGGACTGGTCAGGATATCAGGGCTCGATCAACAATGGTACAGTTGTAGGGACAATCAATGGTTCATGGATTTGCGCCACAATCATGACAACAGATCAGGCGCAGCAGGAGGGCAACTGGGCGGTAACAAATATGCCGAAGCTGAATGATTATAATGGGGCTACGAATTATTCTGCTCAGGGCGGTTCCACATGGGCGGTATCTTCTACCTGTGATAATTTTGACCTGGCAGTGGATTTCTTTAAAACGACATGGGCGGGCAGTACAGAGTTTTATGACAGTATTTTAAAGGATTTAGGAGCCATTGCGACCTATCTGCCTGCAGCGGACAGTGATGCATATAACGAGCCTTCTGCTTATTTTGGCGGTGAAGCGATTTATTCAAAAATTGTTTCTTATGGAAGTGAGATTCCAAAGATTAACAAAGGCATTTACTGGAAAGAGGAAAAAGAGGCATTGGGAACAGCGCTTACGAGTATTGTAAACAGTGTGCCTGATTTGGATAATGTCACAGATGAGGATTTAGATCGTGTTATCGATGAAGCGCAGGCAACGGTTGAGTTCAATATCGGACAGTAAATATCATGTCGCTTGCTGCGATGCCATAAAAAATAGAAAGGAACAAAGCTATGAAATCCAATGGGAAAAGGAATACGGGATTGACAAGCAGTCAAAAGCAGGGGCTTACAGGATGGGTTTTCCTTCTTCCTGCAACACTGCTGATATTTGCCATGAATTTTTATCCGATGCTGCAGGCGCTGATTCTTTCCTTTAAGACTGGGACCGGAAATAATCAGGTGTGGGGAGGGCTGAGCAATTATGCAAGGCTTTTGCAGGACAAGGTCTTTCATACGGCGATTATCAATAATTTTTTCTATCTGTTGATACAGGTTCCGGTTATGCTGGCGCTTGCAATCATTCTGGCGGCGTTTTTAAACAAAAAGGATTTAAAGTATAAAGGACTGTTCCGCACTTTGATTTTTTTGCCATGCTGTACAGCGCTGGTTTCATATTCCATTATTTTTAAAACACTGTTTGCATATGATGGATATGTCAATACGGTTCTGGTGAATATGGGACTCATTAGTGAAAGAATTAATTGGCTGGGGCAGGTAAGTACAGCAAAGGTCATTATTATTATCGCACTGATTTGGCGCTGGACGGGGTACAATATGGTATTTTATCTGGCAGGTTTGCAGAATATAGATGAGTCTTTATATGAGGCGGCGAGGATTGATGGCGCAGGCCCTTTAAAAGCTTTTTTTAAGATTACAGTCCCTTTATTAAGACCAACGATACTTCTGACAACGATTATGTCGATCAATGGCACACTGCAGTTATTTGATGAGTCCGTTAATCTCACCAATGGCGGACCCGCCAATTCAACGCTTACGATGTCGCATTATATATACAAGGCGTCATTTGAGTATAATCCGCAGTTTGGATATGCGGCAGCTATGTCATATGTTATATTTATATTGGTTGCGGCGCTGTCTTTTGTTCAGATGAAAGTAGGTGATAAGCGATGAGGAAGTTAAAAAATGCAGGATGCTACATATTTCTGACAATCGTGTCAATTATCTCTGTTTTCCCGCTGTATTGGATGATTGCGGCGGCAACAAATAACAGTACAGATATTCTGGGCGGTAAATTAGCAATCGGCACGAATTTTGCAAATAATCTCACAAAGCTGCTGGAACAACAGGATGTGGGAAGGGCGTTTGGAAACTCACTGTTTTATTCCTGTATTTTAAGCTTGCTGTCGCTGATGGTGTGCTCTATTGCAGGATATGGTTTTGAGATTTATCATGACAGGGTAAAAGATGGGCTGATGTCTGTTTTGCTTCTGGCTATGATGGTTCCGTTTGCGGCGACATTAATCCCTTTATTTGAACTGTTTACGGGAATGCATTTGCAGAGTACATGGATTGCATATGTGCTGCCAACGATATCAACACCGTTTTTGATTATGCTGTTTCGGCAGAGTGCAAGGTCATTTCCAATGGAAATTATTGAGGCTGCAAGAATCGACGGATTGAGCGAACTTAGAATTTTCTTTACAATGTTTATACCGACAATGCGCTCAACCTATGCAGCAGCGATGACGGTTACGTTTATGAATGCATGGAATAATTACCTCTGGCCTAAAGTTATCATGATGTCTGACAAGTCGCAGACCATGCCGATGCTGATAGCGAATTTGTCGGTTGGTTATAGTATTGACTACGGTGTGCTGATGCTGGGCGTGTTAATCTGTTCGCTGCCGACCGGGATTCTGTTCCTGATACTGCAAAAGAGTTTTGCCAATGGTATTGTGGGCGCAGTTAAAGGTTAGAGAATAATTTGGAAAGGAGAATGTATAGGGCTGGGGATCGCGCAGATTGAAGTGTGGTTCCCGGTTTTTGTGTGTATACTTTTTGAAAATTTGTAACGGAAAAAGATAAATGTTATAATAATGCATAATTGTTGTAAATGAAAAAGCGTTCAAATGATTGATTTGACAATCCGTCAAAATCGGATAGGGGTATCGAGATGATTAAGGTTTTGATAGCTGACGATGAGTACATCATGCGGCAGGGATTGAAGTATATGATAAACTGGGAAGATGAGGGATATGGGATTGTTGGGGAGGCGTCAAATGGCCAGGAGGCATTAAAGCTGACGCAGGAGCTTAGTCCGCATATTATCATATGTGATATTGTTATGCCTGTTTTGGATGGCGTCGATTTTTCGCAATTGATTCATGAGAATTATCCCAATATACAATTGATTATCCTGAGTGGATATGACAAGTTTGAGTATGTGAGAAACACACTGATTAATGGGGCGGTAGATTACATATTAAAGCCGACGCTCACTCCGGATGGTATGCGCAGTACCTTAAAGAAAGCATCTGAACGCATTCCCGGTTGCTGTCCGGACAAAAGGGATAAGGGGAACATTCTTGGGAGAAGTGTCGAGCGGTATCTGATTGGACAGGCCAGGGAACTTCCGGTGGAGAGACTTTCACAGCGGTTTCCATATGGGTGCTATCAGTTCTATGCGGTTAATATCAAAAGGGAGAATACTGCGAGAGCGAGAAACTTACAGGCTGTCAGCATTACAAAAGTGTTATACCAGAAAATAGAGCGTGAATTGCAGGAATTTAAAAATGTTAATTATTTGCAGATGCTGTTGCGTGAAGAAGTCGCGTGTATTTTGTTAAATTATGACGAAAGCTGTTCGGTAAAGGTGATGATGCAGTTAAAGCAGTTAAACGATAAGTTGCTGGATATATGCAGCAGCCTGCTTGGTGTGTGCAGCAGACGTTTTGTTTCATATCGGCAGTTATATGATATTTATCAGCGCGACATTACAGAGAATGTTGATAAAGCATTTTATTATCCGAATATAAAACTGTTAATGGCAGAAGATTTGGAAAAAGATACAAAGAAGGTGAAGAAAGAACGCTTTGATTTTGCTGCTTACAATCAAATGCTTAATTGTAAACAGTATGAAAATGCAGCAAAGCTTTTAATGGATTACGGAAGCAGATGCATTGAGGCGAAGGTGGATGTGTATGGTTTAAAAAATCAGATCAAAAATATGATTTATCATTTTATGGAATATCTGGAATTATCGGATAGTGATATGGAAGAAAAACGATATGAATTTTTCACGCGGTTGAATCAGGCGGCATATTCTATTGAGTTTATGGAAGCTGTAAGAGATATTTTAGGGCAGCTGGTGGCGATGGCCGGTGTGGAAAAAGAGCCGAATGCCGATCGTATGGAACGATTGCTGTATTATATTGCAGAAAATTACAAAGAAGATTTGAAACTGGCTGATTTAAGCGAAGCATTTAATATGAATTATTACTATTTGTCCGCATATTTTAATCAGGAGATGAAGGAGAGTTTCAGTGATTATCTGAATCGTATCCGTATCAGGCAGGCGTGCAGTCTGCTTGAGGAAACGAATATGCCGATTTCTGAGGTGGGCAGTGAGGTGGGATATAGCGATCATAGTTATTTTTGCAGGGTTTTTAAAAAGATTACAGGAAGGACGCCGTCAGAATGGAAAAAATTGCAGCGATGTTAAAAAAGGCTGTTGTTTTGCGGCAGCCCAGATATTTTTGGAATGGACTTTTTGGACATATCACACTGATTGTTCTTTTGGGTATAGGGGTTCTCTCCGTTACGGTGAGTACAGTCGTCCTTGCCATGTCGCGCAGTGCATTTACAGAAACATACGGAAAGTCACAGCAGAGAGTGTTTGACGAGATAGAGAAAAGTCTGATTGATTTGAATAATCAACTTCAGGACATTGTAAATGCCATTGATTCGAGCTGGGCATTCAGGCTTTATTTTAATTCTGATGATGAGGGGAAACTGAATAATATACAGAATTTTCAGAATATATATCAAATGGAACAGGATCTCGAACAAAGTAAAGCATCTGAATTTGTCCGCCCAAGCATATTGGTTTTAGGAATGAATGGAAAGCATTATTTATCTCGGACAGAAACCATTTCACAGAGTGACAGAGATATATTGCAAAGCCAGCCAGTTCAAAATGCAATCAATAACGTGGGCTCCCTGCATTATACCTACTCAAAAGGGGCATATACAGCAACGTCACAAAATGTAGATGTTGTGGTGGTTTCAAAGGCATTGTATTACCATGAAAATAAGAATATCTATGCGATTGTACTGGTTACGTTAACAGATGCGTATATCAGAGAATACTACGATTACTTTGTGACAGATTATTCGATGTTTTATATGGTCAGTGATGAGGGAATCGTGATGAGTTCCAACGACAGGGCGAAAATAGGGCGCGTTCTCAAGACGCAGTGGTATCGGGATGCAGCGCGAAAGGAGTCTGTCGGGCGATGGATAACAAAAATCGGTAACAAAAGCTATACCATCATGAAACAGGATCTGCCATATCTGGGCTGTTCCATCTATGGATTAATAGACAATGACAAGGCGCTTGACAATCTGTACAATATGCCGCTCTTGATTTTTTTGTGTGTTTTGATTGGCGTCATTACTTTAGCGCTGTGTCTGATTATTGCGAGGCGTACCTTGAATCCATTATCACAGCTTGTGGACAAGATGTCTTTAGTGAGAAATGGTGAATTTACGCAGTATATGCCTGTGTCAGGAACCGGCGAGATTAAGGAGCTTGCTGTGACTTATAATTTTATGCTTGATGACATCAAGAAGTATATAGAACAATTGATACAGACGCAGAAAGAACAAAGGCAGTCTGAAATTAAGGCGCTTCAGATGCAGATTAATCCGCACTATATCTATAATACACTTGCGAGCATCAAGTGGCTTGTCTATCAGAACAATCAGGAAAAAACGGTGAAGACAATTGATGCGTTTATACAGTTGCTGAGAAATACAATTAGCAACTCAGATGAGTTTATAACAGTAGACAAGGAACTTGAGAATCTGCATCACTATGTGTCGATTAATCAGACAAGGTACGGTGATGCAGTGCAGGTGGAGTATTATGTATCACCTGATTGTGGAAATTGCCTGCTTCCGAAAATGGCGCTTCAGCCATTTATTGAAAATGCGTTTTTTCATGCGTTCCCGTCAGGTATGTGTGGAACGATTGAAATTTTTATAAAACAACGGGATGATATTCTTGAAATAAAGGTGGTAGATGATGGCGTTGGAATGGACAGTGATATGGCAACCCGGGCTGTGGGGCAGGATTTGTCAAAGGAACATTACTCAGGAATTGGCATACACAATGTTCACGAGCGTTTGCAGCTGCTTTATGGGGAAGATTACGGCATACATATTGAAAGCCGAAAGCAGAGGGGAACTTGTGTTAAAATCAGTCTGCCGGTGAAAAAAATGGACAAGTGAAAAGCTGGTCGCAGGGAGGAGGGTGCGCAGTGGATTTTCATATTTATATAAGAAAAATACATTTAATAATGATTTGTTTACTGTTGTGCTTATCAGGCTGTAAGAAAAAGGAGCCGTTGCCACAGAAAACAGAACCTGAAAAAAACGAAGTAATTATATGGACATGGGATGAAACCTTTAATGTGAAAGCGGCAAAACTGGCAGCGGAAGAATATATGAAACAGAATCGTCAGATTGAAATAATCGTGGAAACAAAAGAGAGGGAAGAAATTCTGTCCAGCATCAAAAACAGCCTGTCAGCAAAGGCGTATGATAAGCTGCCCGATATCATAATGCTGGAGGATTATGATGTTCAGGGAATGCTTTTATTGTACGAGGACGAATTTATAAATTTTGCAACTATGACCGAATATAATAAATTTTCAGATTATAAGATCAGACTTTGCACAATGAACGGGAATGTGTATGGGATTCCTTTTGACAGTGGCGCGGCAGCGTTATTTTATCGTATCGACCTGTTGGAACAGGCGGGATTTGGTGAGGAAGATATGCAGCATCTGACATGGGACAGATTTATAGAGATTGGAATGGATGTCTATGAAAAGACAGGATATGCCATGCTTACTTTGGATCCTTCTGATTTTCCGGTGATGCGGATTATCATGCAGGGCAGCGGCGCATGGTATGTTACACAGGATGGCGGTAAGGCGGATATTGCAGAGAATGCGGCGCTTAAATCGGCGTTTGCAATATACAAAAGGCTGATTGAAACAAATGTGGCAAGAGGTGTAAATGGCTGGAATGAATTTATTTCAGCATTTCAAAACGGAGAAGTGGTCTGTGTGCCAAGCGGAAGCTGGATTATCTCAAATATTAAACAGGCAAAAGAGCAGAAAGGACTATGGCGTGTGGCGCAAATACCTGTGATAGCGGAAAGTCAGACCGCGGCGTCAAATGTGGGGGGAAGCTCATGGTTTGTTCTGAAAAATTCTCAAAATTCTGAGGATGCGGCAAGATTTCTTATAGAGATGTTTGCCGACAATGATGCGTTTTTTGATACGCTGATCACACAAACAGGAGTGATACCTGCTGTTAAAAATCCGTCTGTTTATACCAATTGAGTGGTCTCGGAAACTTAATGGGTAATAAGCAAGAAAGGGATATTTGTCAGAAATGAGTAGGATAAGGTGTGTA
>CANQQG010000017.1 GCA_947625875.1 uncultured Lachnospiraceae bacterium | reverse complement strand
CAGGACGCCAAAAATAAAGCGCAGGATAACCTGACGTCTGTTACAAATGATATCAGCAGCATTACGAAAAGGCAGGAGACGCTGCAAAAAGAGATCAACGCGCTTGACGCCGAGCTGGTAAACCTGCTGATGAATATGGATATCCTTTCCGATGAACTGGATGTAAAGGAGAAGGAGATCCGGCGGGCGGATAAAGATCTGAAAGCGGCAAAGAAGGATGAGGCGGAACAGTACGACAGGATGAAAAAACGCATCCGCTATATGTATGAACATGGAGACGAATCGCTTTTGGAGGCGCTGCTTGGCGCAACGAGCATGGCGGATCTGTTAAACAGGATCAATTACTGCAATGAAGTATATGATTATGACCGCGGACAGCTGGAAACGTATAAGGAAACGAAACAGCAGGTCATGGATCTGAAGGAGCAGCTTGAAGCGGAGCAGTCCGAGCTGCAGGAAATGCAGCAGAATTATCAGGAACAGGAAAAAGAGTTAAAGAAAATGGTTGCGTCGAAAGAGGCGACAATGGATGATTTTGATTCGAAGCTCAGCGAAGCAAAACAGTTGGCGGCGGCCTATAAAGAGACCATTCAGGAGCAGAATCAGATTATAAAAGAGGAAGAAGAGAAAGAAAAGGCCGCGGCGGAAGCGGAGGCGGCGCGGAAAGCGGCGGAGGAAGCAGCGCGGAAGAAAGCGGAGGAAGAGGCGCGGCAGGCAGCCGCAGCGGCGGCGAAGGCAGCGGCGGCAGTGGCGGCGCAGCAGCAGGCGCAGGACAATCCGCAGAGCGCGGGCAGTTCATCCCCGGCGGACAGTGCCAATTCGTCTTCGGACAGTTCCCCTGCACCGGAAACGGCGGACAGCTCTTCGTCTTCGTCGGACAGCGCACCGGCAGTCAGCTCATCAGGCGTGACCGGCAGCGATGTGATCGCGTATGCGACGCAGTTTATCGGCAACCCGTATGTATGGGGCGGGACGAGCCTGACAAACGGCGCGGACTGTTCCGGTTTTGTCATGAGCGTGTATGCGCATTTTGGCTATTCGCTCCCACACAGTTCTGCGGCAATGGCGAGCTGCGGGCGCGGCGTAAGTTACAGCGAAGCGCAGCCGGGGGATCTGATCTGTTACAGCGGGCATGTGGCTTTGTATATGGGAGGCGGCATGATCGTCGGGGCGCAGAGTTCTAAGACGGGTATTACAACGCAGACTGCTACATACAGGACGATCATCGCAGTCAGGAGAATCATTTGATCAGGATGGCGGCAATTACAGCGGCCGGCCGTTATGGAATGGAATTAAAGTTCCGTAGCGGCCGTTTTTTTGCGGGCGGGATACGCACTGCTATCGGACAGAGGAGACGTCTGCGGGCGCGCAGACCGCAGGCAGGCGCAGAGATGAGGAAAGAAAAGAGGAATAGAAGATTATGAGTATGCGGATAGAAAAACGGATGGGAACGAAATATGTGAGCGTAAAGCTCGGCAGGAATGATAAATGCTGGTGCGGCAGCGGGCGCAAATATAAGCAGTGCCATGCCGCATTTGATGAAAAGATCGCCCGCGTTGCGGATACAGGGCGCCCTGTGCCGACGCATGATATGATAAAAAATGCAGACCAGATCGCGGGCATCAGGCAGAGCGCCAAAATCAATATTGCCGTATTGGATTATATCGGCGAGCATATCCGCGAGGGGATCAGTACGGCGGAGATTGACCGCTGGGCGTATGACATTACGACAAAAATGGGCGGAAAGCCTGCGCCGCTGAATTATCAGGGATTTCCCAAGAGCGTGTGCACTTCGGTAAACGAAGTTGTGTGCCACGGCATTCCGTCGGAGGACGTGGTCTTAAAAGAAGGGGATATCATCAATGTTGACGCGTCTACGGTTTTAAATGGGTATTTTTCCGATTCTTCCCGTATGTACTGCATCGGGGAAGTCAGCGCGGAAAAAAAGAAACTGGTGGAAGTGACGAAGGAATGTGTGGAGCTTGGGCTGAAAGAGGTAAAGCCATGGCATTTTATGGGAGATATGGGGCAGGCGGTCCATGACCATGCGTTTGATAACGGCTATACGGTCGTGCAGGAGATCGGCGGGCATGGCGTGGGCCTGCAGTTCCATGAAGATCCCTGGGTAAGCTACAACAGCAGACGCGGGGAGGAAATGCTGATGGTTCCCGGCATGATATTTACCATAGAGCCGATGGTCAATATGGGCGGCGTTGCGATCTATGTGGATGAGGAAAATGACTGGACGGTTTATACGGAGGACGGAATGCCTTCGGCGCAGTGGGAGATTATGACGCTTGTGACGGAGGACGGCGCGGAGGTCTTATCTTATTAAAAGGGGGCTGTTATGGAGACACAGATCTTTGTAATGACGCATAAGGCGTTTACTCCGCCGCCGGATAAAATGTATGTCCCGCTGCAGGTCGGGCGCGCCTGCCACGAACCGCTCGGCTTTCTGGGAGACGCCTGCGGGGACAATATTTCTGCGCAGAATGCGTATTTCAGCGAGCTGACGGGCGTGTACTGGCTGTGGAAGAACCTGCATCACGCGGATGTGGTCGGCGTGTGCCATTACCGACGATACCTGATCGCGGAGGACGGACACCTGTATACAAAAGCGGATATTGAGCGGCTGCTGGAGGCGCATGACATGGTTGTGACAAAGAAGCTGGAACTGCGGATGCCCTATTATGACGGATTTGCGGCGACGCATGATGAGAAAGACCTGGTGGAGACGGAGCGCGTGGTGGCGGAGAAATACCCCGCATATGCGCCGCTGTTCCATGAGATGGTACATAAAAAAGAGACGTATTTTGGGAATATGATGGTCTGCCGCAAAGCATTGTTTGACCGTTACTGCGCGTGGCTGTTTGACATTCTGTTTGAAGTGCAGCGGCGCATTGATACGGGCGGATATGACAATTACCGCAAGCGCGTATACGGGTTCCTGTCGGAATTTCTGCTGACGGTCTGGATTGCGAAAAACGGGCTGCATGTGTACGAGAGCCGCGTCGGCATGAGCGCGGAAAAGTATGAGACAGGGGAGATAAAAAGAGCGCTTGCGGCATATTTTGCAAAAAAAGATATCGCGGGCGCAAAGCGTTATCTTCTGCGGGAACTGGAAAAGCGGCCGGACGTGCTGATGGAGGCTTCGGATATCGGAGGCGGGCTGAAACTCTGTATGCAGATAATCGCGACCTGCGAGCATGAGGCGCAGCGCGGGGAGCGCAGCTTTCTTGACGGCGGAATGTCCTTTGAGGAAATGCTTGCGCAGATGGAGAGCCTGAACCGGTTTGCCGCCGGCCTGGACGGGGACGGGCAGAGAGAAAAGGCCGCCGCTTACCTGGCGGCGCACCCGGCGGCGTCGGAGACGGCGATGGAGATTGCGGGCGTCGTGGCCGCGGGCAGGCAGCCGGGCTGGCTGCAATAGGCCGCGCCTGTCATGGCGGGGCGCGCGGTGTAAAATTGCGGTTTACAAAGGAACGGGTAAATGTTAAAATATTTTCAGAGATTGGATAGCCGTTGGTGGGGAGTACTGTTTGGAGGATAAGCCATGGAGCAGAAAAGGAATGACGTTGCTCTTAGAATTAACAGGATAAAGCATGAAAAGGAGCAAAAGCAGCAGACGATGGACAGTTTGGAAAAAGAGGATTTTTTATTAAAGCAGATTGATGAATTTCGTGAAAAAGCCCGGCAGTTGCAGGAATTGCTGGATACAAGGGAGATAAAGGCGCAGGAATTGCAGTCGCTCGTAGATGAAAAGCAGGATCAGGCGAATGAGCTGGACGAGGTGATCAGCGCGCGCCAGACGGAAGCGGAAGAAGTGGTGGCCAATGTGGAGCGGAAGATGGACCAGCTTGTGGCGCGTCTGCAGCAGACGGTTGATAAGCTGACCGAGAGCACATCGGGGCAGATGGAAGAGCTGAACGAGCAGACGACGGATAAGATCGTGCAGATGTCCGAGGTCATTACGGATCAGATCGGCAATCTGTCAGACGCCGTAACAGACCAGATGCGCCTGATGCGCAGCGACATCAATCGCGTAAAGGACTCCGTATCGGCCAGGGCGGACAGGTACGATACGGACGGCCGGCTGGAACAGGTGCGCGCGGATATGGGTGGCCGGCTGGATCAGATGCGCGCGGATATGGGCGGCCAGCTGGAACAGATGCGCGCGGATGTGGACAGCCGCATGGACCGGATGAACGCCGATATGGGCGGGCAGTTAGGCCGCATGGCAGAGGACGTGACGGGCCGGATCGATCAGCTGCATACGGATATTGAGGGCATGACGACGGTTAACGTGTCCGGCCAGATTGATCAGATGCGCGCAGATACGAAAGCCGATCTCGACCAGATGGCGACAAATGTTATGGAGCAGCTGGGGCAGCTGCGCACGGACACCGGAAATAATATCGACCTGATGGCGGCGGACGTGATCGGGCGCATTGACCAGATACGTACGGATACGCGCAGTGACATCGGGCAGATGACGGCAAACGTTACCGGCCAGATCGACCAGATGCGGAATGACGCCCGCGTTGGCATTGACCAGATGACGGAAAACGTGACGGCGCAGATGAGCCAGCTGCGTACGGATACGCGCGCGGATATTGACCGGATGACCACAAATGTCGCAGACCAGATCGAGCAGGTGCGCGGCGATACGCGGGAAGACATTGACCGCATGACGGCGGACGTCACGAACCGGATCGGGCAGATGGGCGCGGAAACGAAAAATGATATCATGCAGATGACGGGAGACGTCACAAGCCAGATCAACCAGATGACCGGATTCGTGACGGAGCAGTTTGGCAAGATGTCCATACAGATGAACCGTATGTCTGAGGATAACCGGAGCGAACTGCAGACGATAACGAGCGACAGCCGCAAAGCGATGGAGCAGATGACGGCGGACGCGGGCCGGGAGATTCATAAAGAAGTGGAGCAGCTCACGCAGCAGTCTGTGGCGGTAAAGGAAACGATCGATGCGATCAATGGACAGGTGGCGGGCTTAAAAGACGACCTCACAGAAAAAATACATACGGAAGACGTAAAATGCTACCGCAATATCAAAGATTTATTTGAGGAACAGAAGCCGTTATTTGAAAAAGTGGAAGTGGGGGAAAAGAGCATCCGGCCGGTAAAGAAATATTTTTATTGGCTGATCATATTCGGCCTGCTGGATTTTGCGGGCATTATCTCATTGATCTTTATGAGTCTCTGACCAGATGGGGGGTTGAGCCAGTGGATTATGAACAGGAAAAAACAGTTTGGGTGATCGGGCATAAAAATCCGGATACGGATTCGATCTGTTCGGCGATTGCCTATGCGGATCTGCAGAACCATATCGGAAAAATAAAATATGAGCCAAAGCGGGCGGGCAATCTCAACGGGGAGACAAAGTATGTGCTCCGTAAATTTAAAGTAAAATCGCCTGCCTATGTGGATGATGTGCGCACACAGGTGAAAGATATCGCGTTTCGCAGGACGGTGGGCGTCAGCAGCGGCATCTCGTTAAAAAAAGCGTGGGAGCTGATGAGTACGGGCAAGATTGTCACGCTGCCGGTGACGGACGAGCGCAACCATCTCATCGGGCTGATCGTAAACGGGGATATCGCAAAATCTTATATGGATGCGCTTGACACCTATATTCTGGCGGAGGCACGGACGCCGTACCGCAATATGATCGAAACGTTAAACGGCACGATTCTTGTAGGGAATGAGCACGGCCGTTTCACAAAGGGCAAAGTGATCGTGGCGGCGAACAGCCTTCCGGTCATGGAAGAGAGCATCGAAAAAGACGACCTGGTCATTCTCGGCGACAGGGAAAATATGCAGAAATGCGCGCTGAAGCACAACGCGAGCTGCATGGTCATCTGCGGCGGGACGCAGGTTTCACAGGAGATCATCAGGGAGGCGCAGCAGAAAGAGTGCGTGATCATCAGCACGCCGTACGATCCATTTACGGTGTCGCGCCTGATCACGCAGAGTATGCCGATCAAGCAGTTTATGAGGAAGCAGAGCCTGGTCACATTTGGCGCGGAGGATTATGTGGACGACATAAAAGTCGTCATGTCAAAAGTGCGGCACCGCGATTTCCCGATTCTTGATTTTACGGGGAACTATATCGGCATGATCTCAAGGCGGAACCTGCTGAATATGCAAAAGAAACAGGTCGTGCTCGTAGACCATAATGAAAAGCAGCAGGCGGTGCATGGCGTTGAAAACGCGGATATCCTTGCAATTATTGACCATCATAAGATCGGCACGCTGGAAACGTCTATCCCTGTTTTGTTCCGCAACCAGCCGGTGGGCTGTACGTCGACGATCATCTATCAGATGTATCTGGAAAACGGCGTAAAGATTACGAAATCGATCGCGGGCCTGTTGTGCTCGGCGATCATCTCAGATACGCTGCTGTTCCGTTCGCCGACGTGTACGGAGATTGACAAAGAAGCGGCGGCGAAGCTCGCGGAGATCGCGGGCATTGATATGGAAGAACACGCAAAGGAGATGTTCCGGGCCGGGAGCAATTTTAAATCCAAGACAAGAGAAGAGATCTGTTACCAGGATTTTAAGACATTTGACGTGGAGGACATTCACTTTGGCGTGGGGCAGATCAGCGCGATGAGCCGCGAAGAGCTGGATGAAGTAAAGGAAAAGCTGCTGCCATATCTGGAAAAAGCGCTGGAGGAGCGCAAGATCGATATGGTATTTATGATGCTGACGGATATCCTGACCGAGTCGACCGAGGTAATCTGCGCCGGAGAGGGCGCGGACGCGGCGATCGAGCAGGCATATTTCAAGCAGAAGATAAACAATGGCTATAAACTGCAGGGCGTTGTGTCCAGAAAGAAGCAGCTGATACCGGAGCTGCTGGACGCGCTGCAGAACAACGCATAAGCTGCCGGAGGGGAGGCGTCATGGCAAAACAGTTCTGGAAACCGGGAAATATGCTGTATCCGCTTCCGGCAGTTATGGTGAGCTGCCAGAGGGCGGGAGAAAAGCCGAATATCATGACAGCCGCATGGGCGGGAACGGTCTGTTCGGATCCTGTCATGGCGTCCGTTTCCATACGCAGAGAACGGTATTCCCATGCGATCATACGGGAGAGCGGGGAATTTGTCGTGAACCTGACGACGAAGCGCCTTGCAAAGGCGACGGATTTCTGCGGGGTGCGTTCCGGGCGGGATGTGGATAAGTTTGCGGAAGCGGGGCTTACGCCATGCGCCTCACAGACGGTCTCCTGTCCGGGGATCGCTGAGAGCCCCGTAAATATTGAGTGCAGGGTAACGGAAGTGAAGGCGCTCGGCAGCCATGATATGTTCCTTGCGGAAGTGACGGGCGTATCCGTAGACGAAGCGCTTTTGGACGAAAAGGGGACGCTGCAGTTAAGCCGCTGCGGATTAATGGCATATTCCCACGGGGAATATTTTGAACTTGGGAAACCGATCGGAAAGTTCGGATTCTCTGTCAGGCGTAAAAAGTAGCAGGCAGGGGCTGCCGCAGGAAGGAGGATTTTCCTGATGCGGCAGCCCCTGTTTTTTACTGCATTAAATGGTCCATTAAAAGAAAATAGATCTCATCGGACTGTTTTTTCCAGTTTGCGCAGATCGCTTCCGCCTGCGCTTTGTTTAAGACATTGATCGTCAGGTCAAGCTGCGGGATTCCCTTTTCCCGGAGCTGGCAGTGGACGGCGTACTTTTGTTCCGGCGTCACGTAATAATCCGCAATCGTGGAAGCCGCCGAGACGATCGGAATCCGGTTGTCCGCGATATACTGCCGGATATCCGCCTGGATCTCCGCGTTGATCTTGTTCTCAAAATAGTCCAGCGATTCTCTGCCTGCGGGAGTGATGGAATAGCGGATATTGTTGTGGGAAGTTTCCTGCTGGATAAACTGCGCTTCATCCAGTTCGTGCAGCGCCTCCTGTAAAGTAAAGTAAGTCGTGTATTCCTTTCCGAGGAAGAAATCGGAAAGCATCGTGTTGGTCAGCGGGGCTTCGGACTGCTCTAACATGGATAATATCATTAGTTTATACAAAGTAAGCGGTTCCGCCATAAATGATGGCCTCCTTCCTGATGCTCCTGTTTGGGCCGCCGCTGCGCCGTCAGTGCGGAATGCGGGATTTTACCGCTTCACTGACCGCTTCCGCTACGCGCGGGTCAAATGCTTCCGGCAGGATGCATTCATCGCAGAGCTGATCTTCGGGAACCAGGCCTGCGATCGCTTCTGCGGCGGCAAGCTTCATGTCTTCCGTAATCTGGCGCGCATGGCCCTCCAGCGCGCCTTTGAAGATGCCGGGGAAAGCGACGACATTATTTACCTGGTTCGGAAAATCGCTGCGGCCGGTTCCGATGATCCTTGCGCCCGCTTTCTTTGCCAGGTCGGGCATGATCTCCGGCTCCGGGTTTGCCATGGCAAAGAGAATGGCGTCATGGTTCATCGACGCCGCCATTTCCGGCGTGACGATATTCGGCGCGGAGACGCCGATAAAGATATCCGCGCCTTTCAGGGCGTCTGCGAGCGTTCCTGTTTCCCGTTCCGGATTGGTCACAGCCGCCATTTCCCGCTGCATATCGTTCAGATCCGGATAATCCGGATGGATGGCGCCGAGCCTGTCGCACATCACGATATGCGCAAATCCATACGAGAGCAGCAGCTTTGTGATCGCTATGCCTGCCGAGCCTGCGCCGTTTACGACGACGCGGCAGCGCTCTTTTTGCTTCCCGGTTACTTTCAGGCTGTTGATGATCCCGGCGAGCACGACGATGGCGGTCCCGTGCTGGTCGTCGTGGAATACGGGGATATCGAGCATCTCATTTAAACGGCGCTCGATTTCAAAACAGCGCGGGGCGGAGATATCTTCGAGGTTGATGCCGCCGAACCCGGGCGCGATATTTTTTACCGCCTGAATGATTTCTTCGGTATCCTGGGTGTCCAGGCAGATCGGAACGGCGTTGACATTGCCAAATTCCTTAAATAATACGCATTTGCCCTCCATGACGGGCATGGCGGCGTATGGGCCGATATTTCCAAGACCCAGTACGGCGCTGCCGTCGGAGACAACGGCGATCGTATTGGATTTTATCGTGTATGTATAGGCGAGCGACCGGTCTTTTGCGATCAGCCTGCATGGTTCCGCCACACCCGGCGTATAGGCGATGGCAAGGTCTTCCCGCGTCTTTACCGGCGTCTTTGATACGGTTTCCAGTTTTCCGTTCCATTCTTTGTGCATCTGAATGGCTTTTTCTTTCATATCCATGGTAAGGTCTTCCTTTTTTTATTATTTTCCTGTCCGCTTTTTATCATATCATTATCAATTTCAATAATCAAGAAAAAACCTTTTCTCCGCCGATACTTATGTTTTGCCCGATTTTGTCCGATAAATTATAAAATATCGAATTTTTTGCAGGGAATTTTAAAAATAAGCGACAGGGAGGGGTTATTATGAGAGGGTATAAGAAAGTTCTGGCGGTTTTATTATCGGCGGCGCTGCTTCCGGCGCCGGCAGTCGGCGGCAGCGCGGGCATGACAGGGAGCGTGGAAGTAAAAGCGGCGGGTACGGAGCCGGAAGATCAATATGAATCGGACGTAACACAGTTACAGTATGTGACGCCGGTGGAAAATCAGGGCGTTTCTGATAAGTGCTGGGCGTATATGGCAAACGCCGTACTGGAATCTTATCTGAAAAAGACAAAAGGCGTTTCGGAAAATTTTTCTGAGGAGGCGATGCCGGAAGATCAGGATACGGCGGGCGGCAATTATCTGCAGGCGCTGGCATACTGGACAAGCGGGAAAGACAAATACGGGCCGGTTTATGAAGACAATAAAAGTTCGGATTATTACGTCACAGACGTGGCGGATCTTGGCCCCGGCCCGTTAGACGGGGCGCAGGATAAGGAAGCGTACTTAAAAAAGATCAAATCCCTGGTAAAAGAATACGGCGCGGCAGGCGTCAGCGTTGATTTTAAATATGGGGAAACATGTCGGTACGTAAATCCGGAGACAGGCGCATATTATAAAGAGACAGCATCATCGGCGGCTATCCGGACAAAGGACGGGCAGGACATCCAAAACCATGGCGTGGCGATCGTTGGATGGGATGATAATTATGCGGTCAGCAATTTTAAGGAACCTGCAAAGCCGAAGTCGCCCGGCGCCTTTTTGGTAAAAAACAGCTGGGGAGAACATCCCAAAAGTATAAAAAAACCGGGGACAGAGGATAGAACGGGATATTTCTGGATGTCCTATGAAAATTATTTTACCCATGCATTTGCTGTCTGTGGCGTTGCGTCCAGAAAAGAGCTGTATGATGAGATATACGAGAGCGGGGATGCGCTGAAGGAATATACGCAGGGAGACGGCGGACCGTCATTTTTGGTCGATTATCATCCAAAGCCGGCGCCGGCAGACAGACAGTATCTGACGGCGGTTGCCACTTATGTGCGGACGGGATGCAGCTACCGGTTTTCGGTGACGGCCGGCGACGAGGGGTCGGCAGAGCTGCAGACGGCGGACAGCGGGGCATTTCCGGCGGACGGCTATCATGTTTTTAAGATAGATAACCCGATACCGGTTGACGCGGCGTTTCAGATTACGGCCGAAGTCTCCACGGGCGGCGCGGTGGCCGATGTAAAACCGGTTGCGAAAGATGGCCATGTGTGCATGAAAGCGTTTACGATATTTGAAAAAACACCGTCAAAACCGTCCGTTACGGCAAAGACAAAGAGCGGCCGCATTCTTGCGGACGGCGACTGGACGAATGAGGATGTTACATTTGACATATCCGGCGGCGCGTACCGCGCGGTATATGAGTACGCCATCAGTTCCGGAGATTTGCAGGAGGAAGACTGGCAGCCTGTTACCGGCAGCGCATTTACCTGCAGCGCGTCGGCCTGGCAGGGGCATCAGCCGACCGTATATGTCCGTGCGAAAAGCCCGCTGCCTGACGGCGGAGTTTCTGCGGCGGCGCGCTTTCAGATTGGTTTTGATATTCAGAAACCGGTTATTTCTGCCGTCACAGCCGAACCGTGGACCGGGCAGGGCGTTATGGTATATGTGACCGTTGAGAGCGATACCCTGTCCGGGCTTGCGGGATATTATGTCAGCGAGGACGGTGAGACGCCGTCAGCGGGCGCGGCATGGACCGCGCTGAAAGCGGAGCGGTTTTCGTTTAACAGCCAGAAAGACACGACCTATTACATCTGGGTAAAAGACCGGGCGGGAAATATTTCGGAGTCGAAGCAGGAAAAAGTGAACGGCGCCGTGACGGTAGACACGATCGCTGTTAAAGCGGATTCGGACCAGGCGCCGCGGGGAAGTGTCGTGCGGCTTACGGCATCCGTCAGCGGCAGGAATCATCCATCGCAGGCGGTGATATGGAGCGTGAGCGGCGCGCTCGATGCGGACACCGCCATTAATGGGCAGGGGGAACTGATTGTTGGGTGCAGGGAATCGGCGAGGGAGCTGACGGTTACGGCGGTCGCTGCCGCAGATCAATCCAGGAAAGCGACATGCGTCATTTTCCCGACGGCGGCGCAGAGCAGGGTGACGCAGATCGGCATTGCGCCCGCAAATGTGAGGGTGTCAAACGGCGGCAGCCAGACGTTCCGCGCGACAGTGTACGGGACGTTCAATCCGGCGCCGCTTGTGACATGGAATATCTGGGGAAATCAGACGACAGGCACTTATATTTCAGAGGACGGCACGCTGTATGTGGCGGCGGATGAGACGGCGGATATTATTTACGTGCGCGCGGCTTCCAAACTCGACAGCACGAAATCAGAGACTGTGTCCATAACGGTTGGCAGGTCGTATACGATCACGGCGGTCAGCGGCGCGGGCGGCTCGATCAGCCCTTCCGGAAGCGATTCCTATCAGCGCGGCGTTTCGGCCGTTTATACGGTGCGTCCTTACAGCGGCTACCAGATCGCGGATGTAAAGGTGGACGGCGTAAGCGTTATGCCGCAGCTTCAGGAGCTGGGGAACGGGACGGGGAATTTCACGTATACGTTTGAGAGCGTCACGCAGACGCATACGATCGCGGCGACATTCACGGCAAATACCATGTTTACCGTTACCTTTATGAGTGACGGAAAAGTCTGTAAGACAGAGCGCGTCAGCTACGGCGGGGCGGCGACAGCCCCGGTGATCGCCAAAGATGGCTACCGGCTCAGCTGGGACCGCAGTTTTACGAATGTAACGTCAGATATCACAGTAAACGCCGTGTGGATGTATGCGATGACGGGCGATTCCGGAACGGATTATGCGCCGGGCGGCGTCCCGTCGGGAAATCCGTCGTCCGGCGGCGCAGAGTCAAAGACCGTGGAAACGATCGGGCATATGTTTTTTGCGCTGAGCAGCAACGGGAACGCCATTTGCTCGAAAAATACCGCTTCCGGAAAAAAGCGGACAAAGCTCGTTGTCCCGACGACCGTTTCGTCGGGAGGCAGGACATATGACGTTATTTCGGTCAGCGCAAAGTGCTTTAAGGGAAATACAAAATTAAAGGCGGTGACAATCGGCAGGAATGTCAAAAGGATCGGCAGCGCGGCATTTTACGGGTGTAAGAATTTAAAGACCATAGCGATCAAATCGACAAAAGTGACGGCGATTGGAAGCCGGGCGTTCCAGAAGATTGCAAGGAACGCCATTATCTATGTGCCGCGCAGCCGCCTGACCAAATACCGCTCGATGATACGGGCGTCCGGAAATACGACAGCGCGTGTGCGGGCGTATAACTGATCCGGACATAGAAAAGACACATTTTTTCACGTTTTCTTGTTATTTTGAACACAAAAGCGACACAATTTAACCGTAAACTCTTTCTTGTAAACAGCTAAGGCAGACAAAACAGAGAAATAAAAAATAATGATAAAACAAAATAGAAGGAGAATGGGAATTATGGAAAACAATTACAATGAAAACAAGGAAAGCAATCAGGCGGCAGGCAGCATGGGCGGCGCGGCGGATAACGCGAACGCGGAATATGGCGGCAATATGGAAAACGGCCATACGGCAGACGGCGGCAGCGGGGCGCAGGAAAGCGGCGTCTACGGTTACAGCTACGTAAATCAGGAACAGAAAAACCCGAATAACGTATGGCGGGCAAATGAAAATACCGCTTCCGGAAATACCGCATATCAGAATACCGCATACCAGAATACAACCGGACAAAACGCTTCTTATCAGAACAGCGGATACGGGCAGAACGCATACAATGCCTCCTATGGCAGCATTTACGGCAATCATGAGCAGCAGGCGGGCAAAAAGAAAGAAAAGCGCGTGCGCCCGAACGGGAAATTCGGTATAAAAATCGCAAAATGCGCTTCGATCGCGCTTGTATTCGGTCTGGTCGGCGGGACGGCGTTTGAAGGTTCCACCTATCTGATGGGAAAGGCGCTCGGCACAGATGATAAGAAAACGGCTGTGGAGGACGTGCAGGAACCCACTCCGAAGGAAGATACGGTGTTAAGCACAACGGACACTTCCAAAAAGACGGCTTCTGCGGCTTCCGCGGCGGCAACGGATGTTTCCGCCGTCGTGGAAGAATGTATGCCTTCCATTGTGGCAATCACGAATATGAGCGAGCGGCAGATCCAGAACTGGTTCGGCCAGGTGCAGAATTACGAGAGCCAGAGCGCGGGGAGCGGCATTATCGTCAGCGAGGATGAGGACTATTTATACATTGCGACCAATAACCATGTTGTGGAATCCGCGACGACGCTGACGATTCAGTTCTGCGACGAAACGACGGCGGCAGCGGAGGTCAAGGGTACGGACAGGAGCAGCGACCTTGCGGTTGTAAAAGTAAAGAAATCAGATATTGAAGCGGAGACATTAGAGACGATCAAAGTAGCTTCGCTGGGGGATTCGGATGACCTGCAGGTAGGCTCGCAGGCGATCGCGATCGGAAACGCATTGGGCTACGGGCAGTCTGTTACGACAGGCGTGATCAGCGCCGTAGAGCGTGAAGTGTCGATTCAGGATGAGACGACAGGCGAAACACTCACCAGCGACCTGATCCAGACGGATGCGGCGATCAACCCGGGCAACAGCGGCGGCGCACTGTTAAACAGCGACGGCGAAGTGATCGGCATTAATTCTTCCAAATACTCCGATACCGACGTCGAGGGCATGGGATTTGCGATTCCGATCAATACGGCGAAGACGATCGTTGAGGATCTGATCGTGCGCGAAGTCGTATCCGAAGATAAAGCCGCATATCTTGGCATTGTGGGCGTGGACGTCACATCGGACGTATCCGATTCCTTTGGCATTCCGGAAGGCGTCAGCATTGCAAAAGTCAGCAATGGCACACCGGCGGACAAAGCGGGGCTGCGCCAGGGCGACGTAATCGTAAAGTTTGACGGGAAAGAAGTAAAATCAATGGCATCGCTGACGAATATGCTGCAGTATTATGAAGCGGGGACAGATGTAGATCTTGTGATTATGCGTTCCGGTGAAAACGGGTATGAAGAACAGACCGTTACGGTGACGCTTGGGAAAAAGAATTCATAAAAAGACAGCGCCGAAAGGCGCTGTTTTTGGCGTGTGAAAAAAGGAAAGCTTGAAAACCTTCTGAATCGTGTTATAATGAATGTGTTGTCTGTCCCGTCAGGGTTATGGGAGAGACAGGAATACAGAAAGAAAAGACGAGGAGGAAGATGAAAATGAAAAAGCTATGCAGGAAAGCCCTGCGGCGGGTACAGGCGTTTGCTGTCTGCATCTGTATGGCGGCTGCCATGCTCCCGGCGCTGGCGCAAAAGACAGAGACGCAGGCGGCGGAAAGCGGAATGAACATTTATGCGATGTATCTGGAGGCGAACGTGAAAGGGGAGTCCGTCCTGATTGAGTCGGGCGGCGAATATCTGCTCATGGATGCGGGCTCGTACCCGAATGTGGAGGCGATCGTCAGGCAGCTGAAAAAGCTGAACGTAAGCAGTATCAGCGTATATTTCAGCCATATGCATATGGACCACACCGGCAGCCCGGACGGCCCGGGCGTTGCGAAGGGCATGGAGGAGATACAGGATGCGGGCATTGAGATTGAAAAAATGTATCTGCCGGACCCGTCACTTGCGCCGGAATCCAAAGATTACCCTTCCAAGTATGAAGCGTTTGAAAAATTCATGGACGGGAAGCCGATCGAATATTTAAAAAAGGGAAGCAGTTTTCAGGTGGGCAGCGCAAAGGTCGATATCATCGGGCCGTTAAATACGAACCAGATCCATCCGGAGGATTATGTAAATATGCCTGCCTCCGATGATGGCGGCGCGGACGAAGAAAAAGTGCAGTATACCTATTATGAAAACAACTGCTCGCTCGTTGCGCGGGTTTCGTGCGGAAAAGTAAAATATCTGACGATCGGCGATGCGCTGGAAGACGAGGTAAATGAGCTGATCAAAGCATACGGGACAGGATTGAAAGCGGATATTTTAAAATTATCCCATCATGGGACCGGTTCGGGCAATACGGAAGAATTTTTAGACGCGGTGGACCCTTCTTATACCTTTGCGCAGAATACGAAGCTGGACGGGAAAAGCCCGGAGACGGGAAAGTGGCTTACAAACGTATCCCGTAAGAACAGTATTGCGCATGGTATGTGCTATCTTGTGGCAAATGAGAAGCATACGCTCGTTTATGAAGTGAAAAATAACCAGATCAGGCTGTACCGCGATTCCGTCAGTCCGGAAAATATGCTGACCGGATGGCAGCGCCTGACCGGCGGGGACGGGGAGTTCCGCACCTTTGACCGTTATTATTTTGATAAAAACGGGCAGCCGTTGACCGGTGTGCAGAAGCTGAACGGGAAATATTATTATTTCGGCGAAGGCGGCTGCATGGAGTACGGCAATTTTGACGAGCATGGCAAATACCAGGGCTGGAAGTCTACGGACGACGGCAAAAATAAACGGTATTATACGTTCAGCTCCGATAAAGAATATGCTTATATGGCGTACGGGTTTGTAAAAATCGGCAAAGAAACGTATTATTTTGATAAAAATGGTTATAAAGTAGATGGAAAAACCAAAACGATCTTAAAAAAGATCGGCAAATATAAATATGCGATCGGAAAGAGCGGCGCGGTCACGATTAATAACTGGTCGACGATCGGAAAAGATAAATACTACTTTGACGCAAAAGGGCGCATGGTAGCGAATAAGATCGTAAAGATCGGAAAAGTGAGCTATTACTTTGATAAAACCGGTAAAATGGCGCGCAGCGCAAGCAGCAGTAAAAAGAAGACGGTTACGGTCAAAGGCGTGAAGTACGAGATCGGCGTCAGCGGCGCGCTGACAAAAGTAAAGGCCTGACCGGCTGCGTTTAAGAGGAATTGGGATGAAGAAAAAAAGAAATGGCGAGATGGATTTCTGGAAATTCGTATTTTCCATTGTCATCATATTTTTCCACGGGAAAAATATGGCGGGGGATGAAACGCCGCTGTTTGTCGGCGGCAGCATCGGCGTGGAGTTTTTCTTTCTCGTATCGGGCCTGCTGATGGCAAATTCGGCGGCGAGGAATACGGATGAGACGCTTTCGCTCGGGCTGGACACGCTGCATTTTATGAAGAAAAAAATATGCGGCCTGCTGCCGAATATCTATGTTGCATGGGTGATCGCGTTTGCCGTAGAGCATATCGGCAGATTCGCTCCGAAGCAGATGTTAAAGGATGCGGCGAATGCGGTCTGGGAGCTTTTGTTCGTCACGGAGTCGGGCCTGCTTGCCTACCGCGCGAATACAGTCTGCTGGTATATTTCGGCGATGATGCTCGCGATGTTTCTGCTCTATCCGCTCATGCGCAAATATAAAGATACGTATTTTTATATCCTTGCGCCGTTGATCGTGCTGTCGATCATGGGGCTTACGTACCATTACTGGAGAAACCTGCGCCTTCCCCATGCATGGTTCGGGTTCGCGTATAAGAGCCTGATCCGCGCTGTGCTTGGCATTGCGCTCGGGAGCATCGTGTATAAAATCAGCGCATATATGCGGGGCATAGAATACACGAATCTGGCGCGCGGGCTCTTTACGGCGGCGGAGTGGGGCATTTACCTGTTTGTGATCGCGTGGAGCTACGGCCATGGCGGCGACAAGCATGACTGGCTTCTTGTCCTGATGCTTGCGGCGGCGATCACGATCACGTTTGCGCAGGCTGACCTGCTCGGAGGCGTGTTTGGAAGCGGCGTTTTCAACTGGCTTGGGGAGTACAGCTTTTCGCTGTTTTTAAGCCACGGGTTTTGGAGCCACCGGATCACAGTGATGTTTCCGGAGCTCACGTACAGGCAGCGGCTTCCGATTTATTTCGGCCTGTCCATTGTCACAGGGCTTGCGGTGATGTATGCGTCGCTTGGCCTGCGCAAATGGTGGGAAGGCCATAAAGAAAATGTGCTTGCAAAATTTGTTGTGGCAAAATAAGTTCAAAACAGGAAAAGGCATTGGGACCAAAGCGGTTTCTGTGCCTTTTCCGTTTATTGACATCGTAATTTTCCCATGTTATACTTAATTCTATATGTACAGGTTTCAGGCTTTGGGGAGGAAACCGGAATTAGAATGACAAAAAGGAAAACAGAGGTGAAGAAATGGTATCAGCATTGATTTTTGCAGGCGGCGTCGGTCGGCGCATGAATTCGGACGAGATCCCGAAACAGTTTCTGGAAGTCGACGGCAAATCGATCATTATCCGCACACTGGAGCATTTTTCCGCGCACAGGGGGGTGGATGCGATCGTTGTCGTCTGTCTGGATACGTGGATTGAGGAATTAAAAAAACAGATCGCAGATAACGGCGTCCGCAAGGTGGTCGGCATCATACCGGGCGGGGAGACCGGATATCAGTCCATTCACAAGGGGCTGCTGCGGATCTCGGAATTTGCGGGTGAGGACGATATTGTGCTGATCTGCGACGGGGTGCGCCCGATGCTGACGGAGCAGCTGATTACGACCTGCATCCACGATGCGGAAAAATACGAGTCGGCAGTTCCGGTGACGCCGAGCATCGACTCCGTATTATACAGCGAAGACGGCGTAAACTGTAAGAAAAATTATGAGCGCAGCAAGATGTTTATCACGCAGGCGCCGCAGGGGTATACGATGCGCAGGATTCTTTCCGCGCATAAAGAAGCGGAGGAGCGCGGCATGGAATCCACTTCTTCGGCGGATCTTCTGGTCGAGCTTGGGCAGAACGTCCATATTTTCCGCGGCATCCGCGAAAATATCAAGGTTACGACGCCGGAGGACTTAAACCAGCTCCGCTCGATTCATTATTACGGGCATTTTAAGACATTTGCAGGGGAGGTTATGAAGTATGGACTGTAATCTGGAGCGGCTTGTATGTCCGCAGGTATATGCGGATGCGAAAGCAATCGCGGATTATCCGCTCGACTGGGACAGGCTGGCGGGAAAAACTGTGATGATAACGGGCGCAAACGGGTTTATCACCTATTACCTTGTTTTGGCGCTCATGATCCGCAACGATCTGTACCATAATAATATAAAGATAATGGGCGTTGTGCGGAATCAGCGGAAAGCGGAGCAAAAATACGGGGATGTGGCAGAGCGGGAAGACCTTGCCCTGTATGTGCAGGATGTGTGCGCGCCGATGGACCGGCTGCCGCGCGCGGATTTTGTCATCCATGCGGCAAGCCAGGCGACGCCGTATTTCTTTGAGAACGATCCGTTCGGGACGCTGGACGCGAATACGACCGGGACGGTCAATGTGTTAAATTATGCAAAAGAGGGGCAGTCGGAGGCCGTACTCGTCATTTCCAGCCTGAAAGTATATGGGACGGTGAAAAACGGCGCGCCAAAACTGACAGAAGAAACGCTCGGCGCATTGGATATTGATGATTATAAAAACTGCTACGCGCAGGGCAAGCGGACGGCGGAGACGCTCTGCGCCTGCTTTCATAAACAGTACGGCGTGAGCGTCAAGCTGGCGCGTCCGAGCTATATTTACGGCGCCAGCACGATGGAGGACGACCGCGTATGGGCGCAGTTCCTTGCAAATATTATCCGCAGGCAGGATATTTTATTAAAGAGCAATGGCGCGGCATACCGTTCTTTTTGCTATGTGACGGATACGGTGACGGCGCTGCTTACGATCTTACTGGAAGGGAAGGACGTCCAGCCGTATAATATCGCTTCCGAAATCTCGGATACGACGATCCGCAATTTTGCAAAAACGGCGGTGCGCGTATTTCCGGAGCGGGAAATGAAGCTGGCGTTTGCCAATAAAGAGGACGAGGCGGAGCCTGCGCCGCCGGATAACGGCGTCACGCCTGAGATACTCGACAGCGCGAAGCTCGAAGCGCTTGGCTGGAAGGCGGAGGTCAGCCTGGAGGAAGGCATCCGCCGCGCGGTACTTACCATGGAACAAAGATAATACAGGAAAGGGACAACATATGAAAAAAATTGCAGTCGTTGGACTTTACAGCATCAAAAATGTCGGGGACAATATTTTGTGCGACGCGGCGCAGTATCTGATCAAAGAATGCGAGCCGGACGTGCAGTTTGTCGAGGTGGACGTAAACCCGAAAAATGCAAAGTCTTACAAAGGGTTCAACAAGCTCCGTTATTTTCTGGCAAGGGGCATGATCTTTCTTTCGGGGAAGATCTTTTCGTATGAAAACCATTCGCGTTTTCGTTATTATTATGAATATCTGATGTGGTGGCTGAAGATCAACGGCCAGTTCCGGGAGAAATTAAAAGGGGTAGACGCGATTGTGTTCTGCGGCGGCGGTTTTTTGAAATTCCGCACGCAGGGGCTTAATTATTACGTGGAGCAGATCGTGCGCATCGCAGAGAAAAACCATATCCCGATCATGATGAACGGCGTGGGCATTGAGGGCTATGACGAACACGATATCCGCTGCCAGAGGCTAAAGCGGATGATCAATAAAAACTGCATGAAGGTCATCACGACGCGCGATGACATAGACACGCTGCAGAACCATTATATTGTAAATCCGAAGATCCGGACGGCGCGCGTCGGCGACTGCGCGTTCTGGATACCGGAGTGTTACGGCGTTGAGCGGAGGAAGCCGGGCGAAGACGCCGGCGTGGTCGGCATTAACGTGATCCGCGGGAAGGTTTATCAGGCGTATGGGAACAGCCTTTCCGAACTGGAACTGATGAATTTCTATAAGGCGCTTATCCGCGGGCTGGAAGACAGGGGAATCGACTGGGTGCTGTTCAGCAACGGCATGAAAGCCGACCAGGTTTTCGGGCGCCAGCTGTTAAAAGGGCTGGGCTATCGGGTGAGCGATAAATTGTTGCCGGTGCCGGAGGACACGATGCAGTTTCTGGAAACCATCCGCGGTTTCCGCGGCGTATTCGGGGCGAGGCTCCATGCCTGCATTACGGCATATGCGCTTGACGTTCCGGTGGTCGGGCTGATCTGGAGTGAAAAACTGCAGATTTTTTCCGAGCTGATCGGCAAGCCGCAGAATTTCTTTACGGAAGACCAGCTGGATGTGGAGCATATCCTGGACACTTTGGAAGAGGGGTTAAAAAGCCCGTATGACGCGCAGATACGCGATGCATTGAGAAATGAGACCGCGAAATATATCCGCTGGTTCATCAAGAGAGTATAGGAGGGCGGTGCAGATATGTTCGGACAATTTTTTGCCGTTATATGGAAAAGAATGGTGCAGGGCCGTCTGATCTTTTCATCCGTAGACGCATTGCGCAAGACGGTTGTAAAGCTGATCAATATCACATTAAATATTGTGAAAAAGATATCGAAACTGGCTGATTTTGCCTTTATCTATCCTTCCCGTTTCCTTATGACAAAGATGACGAAAGTGGAAGATAAGGTCATGTTTCTGACATTTCAGGGGGATTATACCTGCAACCCGAAAGGAATCGCAGAGGCCCTGATCAGGGCGGGCGTGGACTATCCGCTCGTGTGGGCGGTGCGCGGGAAGGCGTCGTCTTCGGTCTATCCGTTAAATATGAAACTTGTGTCAATCGGAAGCTATGAATTTTACAAAGAGCTGGCCTCTTCGCGCGTTGTGATCGAGAATACGAACTCGCTGGAGCGTATGCATGTGTTTAAAAAGAAGAACCAGTACTGGATACAGACGTGGCATGGTTCACTCGGCATCAAGCGGCTGGACGGCGACGCGGTCATGAGCTGGCGCTGGAAACAGCTTGCGTTAAAATGCCAGAAGAGCATTGACTTTTTATACTCCAACAGCGATTTTGAAACCGAAGTGTTTGAGACCGCATACTGGAAAGGCGTTCCTTCTGTCCTGACAGGCCATGCGAGAAACGATATCCTGTTTACGCAGGATGAGGCGGTAAAAGCGAAGATCCGCAGGAAGGTGTCGCGCGCGCTCGGCATAGATGGGGATACGAAGATCCTCTTATATGCGCCGACGCACAGGGACAATGTCGGCGAAGGGTTTTACGGGCTGGATTATAAACTGATCAAAGACGCGCTGGAAGAACGTTTCGGCGGGAAATGGCAGATCGTGGTGCGCCTGCACAACCGCCTGCGCAGGGCGAATCTTGGCGTGGGAAATGCGCTGCCGGATTATGTGTCGGACGCCACTTCCTATGACGATATGCAGGATCTGCTGCTGTGTACGGATGCGGGCGTGACGGACTATTCGAGCTGGATCTTTGACTTTGTCCTGACCGGGCGGCCGGGCTTTATCATACAGCTGGACGCGGAAGATTTTGCGAATGCGAGGGGATTTTATTACCCGATCGAAACGACGCCGTTCCCGATTGCCGCTGACAGCAGGGAATTTGCGGAAAATATCAGGAAATTTGATGAGGAAGCGTACGCAAAGGACGTCAAGCGTTTCCTGAAAGAACGCGGCTGCATGGAAGACGGCCATGCGGGCGAGCGCATTGTAAAACATATCAACAGTCTGATGAAACATCAGAGACAAAAGTAATGAAACATAAAAAAGGTGAGTGAAATGCAAAAAATTTGTTACAAAAAGTTACTGGTTTTTGCGCTGGCGTTTCTCATCGGGTGCGTTCCGCATCTGACGGGGCTGCAGGCGCAGGCGGCGAAGGTTCAGAATGAGCTGAATATTTATGCCGTTTATCTGGACTCGGAGCAAAAAGGCGAATCGGTGATCCTGGAGTCCAGGGGAGAGTACCTTGTTATGGACCTTGGCGTGGCGGACTGCACGAAAGCGGTCGTAAGGAAACTGCAGGAGCTTGGCGCGGAGCGCATCAGCGTCTATTTCAGCCATCTGCATAAAGACCATATCGGAAGTTCGGATACGGATATGCTCGCGGGGCTTAAAATGCTCATTGAAGCGGATATTCAGATCGACACGCTCTATCTGCCGGATCCGTCGCTCGCGCCGGAATCAACGGCATATCCGATGAAGTACCAGAGGATTACGGATTTTATGTCGCAATACAGTGACATTAAGTATCTGCTTTTAGACAGTGAAATTGAGATTGGGGATGCGTGGCTGAACGTGATCGGGCCGACGAATCCGGAACTGATCCATCCGCAGGACTATGAGGATGAGGAATATGATCCGGACGGAGATACGGTCAGTTTCTCCAGTTATACGTATTATGAGAATAACTGTTCCCTGATTTCCCAGGTAATCTGCGGGAATACCGTTTATCTGGCTACGGGCGATGCATTAAAAGATGAGATGCAGCAGACGATCAAGCGGTATGGGGGAAAAAGCGGCCTGGATGTGGATATCATGAAATTATCCCATCATGGGACGGCGTCCGGCAATATTGCCAGTACGCTTGCGTCTATGGCTCCGGAATACAGTTTTGCGCAGAATACGGCGTATACGGGCATAAACAGTTCTACCGGGGAGTGGACGGTATACGGATCATACCGGAATGCCGTAAAGCACGGCATGGTTTACTATGTCGGAAGTGAGAAGAAGACGCTGATTTACCATATCGCGGACGACCAGATCACGATGTATGAGGACAGCATTGCGGAGGAAAACCGTATCAGCGGCTGGAAAAAAGTGATCGGCGCGGACGGGAAAAACCGGAAATATGATTATTATTATATCAATGAGGACGGGACGATCGCGACCGGCATACAAAAGTTTGAGGATCATTATTACCATTTCTCCAAGGGCGGGGCGCTGGTTTACGGAGATTATGACGAGAATGGGAATTATCTCGGATGGCGCGCGTTTGATGAGCATCGCAGGTATTATATGCCGCTTTCGGACGGCAGGGATTATATGTGCAGCGGCTTTACAAAGATGCCGGATGGAAAGACCTATTTCTTCAGCAAGTCGGGTTATTTCCAGGAGGCGACCGGGGAGATGTTTTTCCGGGATATCGGGAACTATACGTATGCATTTGACACGGATGGATCCGTTATACAAAACCGCATGATGTCGCTGGATGGAAATACGGTCTATTTTGATAAAAATGGGCGGAAGGCAGTCGGAAAGATCGTTTCTTATAATGGGAATAAATATTATTTTGGGACGAACGGCGCGATGGAAAAGGGTAAGATGATCACGCTCGACGGCGGGCAGTATTACCTGACGGAAAATGGCGCGATGGTCTGCAATACGCTGTATACTGTTGACGGCGTGACGCATTATTTCTTTGAGAGCGGCAAAATGGCGCAGAATGAATTTGCGACGATAAATAATAAAGAATACTATTACAATGCGGCGGGGCTGCTGGAAAAAGACCGGTTCATTACGCTGGACGGAAATTCCTATTATGTGGATGAGAACGGCGTGAAGACGGTTTCACAGGAGCGGACGATCGACGGGCTGGATTATTATTTTGATGCAAAGGGCGTCATGGCAAAAGAGAAGCTGGTAAATCTGGACGGCGATACGTATTACTACGGAAAATCCGGCGTACGGGCAAAGGGTGAATTTATCGACATTGAAGACGCGACTTATTATGCGGGCGAAGACGGCAGGATCGCAAAAGACGGTATGCAGGAAATCGCGGGTAAAAATTATTATTTCACCGCCAGCGGTAAGATGAAGAAGCGGGCGTTCGTCAAAGAGAATGGCAATACGATGTATTTCGGAAAATACGGGACGCAGGTCATTGGGCAGAAAGTAAAATCCGGCGGGGCGACCTATTATCTGAACGAGAACGGCTATATGGTAAAGAAATCGCAGGTTATGATCGGCGATCATGTATACTATTTTGACGGCAATGGAAAGATGGTTACGAAGAAAGTCGTAACGATTGCGGGGCATAAGTATTACTTCGGGACGTATGGCACGATGGTAAAAGGCAAAAAAGTACGTATTGATGGCAAGGCGTATTATTTTGACACGAATGGGATGCTTGTCATGGACCGGTATATTAATATAGGGAATCGCTGGTACTACTGTGATAAGACAGGCAGGATGGCCGTGGCGAAGGATTATCCGGGAGCGCAGGCGGAACCGGCATAGGGAGGAGATCGGATGAAGAAAAAAAAGATTGTGGTCGCGCTGGGCCATCATGCGCTCGGGACGACGCTGCCGCAGCAGAAGACAGGGGTAGAAAAGACCGTGAAGGCAGTTGCGGATTTGATCGGGGACGATTATGAAGTCGTGATCACGCATGGAAACGGGCCGCAGGTCGGCATGATCCATATGGCGATGGCGGAGTTCTGCCGGATTTATCCGGAATATACGGCGACGCCGATGAGCGTGTGCTCCGCCATGAGCCAGGGGTATATCGGCTACGACCTGCAGAATGCGATGCGCACGGAACTTTTAAACCGCGGCGTCTATAAGCCGGTTGCAACGATCCTGACGCAGGTGACGGTGGATCCGTATGACGATGCGTTTTACCATCCAACAAAAATCATCGGCCGTGTCATGAGCGCGGAGGAAGCCGAGGCGGAAGAAAAGAAAGGCAATTATGTCACAAAAGTGGAAGGCGGCTACCGCAGGATTGTAGCCGCGCCGAAGCCGCTTGATATTGTCGAGAAGGATGCGATCCGCGCGCTGCTTGACGCCGGGCAGGTCGTGATCGCCTGTGGCGGAGGCGGCATTCCGGTGCTTGCGCAGGGCAATCATTTAAAAGGCGCGTCGGCGGTGATCGAAAAAGACCTCGCCGCGGCAAAGCTGGCGGATCTGGTCGATGCGGAAGAGCTGATTATTTTAACGGACGTGGAAAAGGTGTGCCTGGGCCACGGGACGGCAAAGGAACAGCCGCTGGATGAGCTTCATGTAGAACAGGCGAAGGAATACCTGAAGGCGGGCGAGTTCGGCGCAGGCGCGATGGAGCCGAAGATCCAGGCCGCGATTGATTTTATCGGCAATTCGGCGATCCGGAAAGTACTGATCACAAAGCTGAACATGGTAAAGGCGGCGATTGACGGTTCGACCGGGACGATGATCCGGAAATAAGGCGGGCGGGGGTTTTACCCCCGCAGCTTTGCAATTTCTTCTTTATAAGGCGGATATTTCTTTTTTGCGTCGTCCGGATCCGGAATATACGGCGTTTCCAGTATTTTGGGGATCTCAATAAAATCAGGGTGGTGGACGATGGAATAGAGCGTCTCAAATCCGATCTCGCCGTCGCCGATATTTGCATGGCGGTCTTTGGCTGCGCCACGGACATTTTTGCTGTCATTGATATGGAAAACGGCGATCTGGTCTTTGCCGATAACGTTGTCAAAATGTTCCATGACGCCGTCAAAATCATTTACGATGTCATAGCCCGCGTCATGCGTATGGCAGGTGTCAAAGCAGACACGCAGGCGGTCATTATAAGTGACGCCGTCATAAATAGCGGCGAGCTCTTCAAAGGAGCGGCCGATCTCGGAGCCTTTGCCCGCCATGGTTTCAAGCGCGATCCGGCACTTGGAATCTCTGGTGAGGACCTCGTTTAACCCTTTGATGATCTGGGCGGTCCCCGCTTCAACGCCCGCGCCGACATGCGCGCCCGGATGCAGGATCAAAAGGTCGCTGCCCATGGCAAGCGTCCGTTCACATTCGGTTGCAAGGAATTCTACGGCGAGCGTATATGTTTCCGGTTTAACGGAATTGCCAAGGTTGATGATATAAGGGGCATGCACGACAAAGCTGTCAATGCCGTTTGCCTTCATATATGCGTGCGCAGCGTCAATATTCAGTTCTGAGATTTCTTTCCGGCGGGTATTCTGCGGGGCGCCGGTGTAGACCATAAACGTGTTCGCGCCGTAAGAAACCGCCTCTTTTGCGGAATTTAAAAACATATCTTTGCCGCTCATTCCGACATGGGAACCAATCTTCAACATAGAGATACCTCGTTTCTTTTTTTTATTATTATATAAAAGTTCTTTTGCGGTGGCAAGAACGAAATGGCGGCGCAGAATGCGGCGCCTTCTATTGCGGCGCCGTTTCATTTTCCTTTGAAAAAGTTGGAATTTCTTATTGATTTTGGAAATTTATCATGTATAATATCATAAGGGAAATAATTTTTGTATGCCCTGCGCGGTCGTACGAAAAGTAAAAAATATAACAAGGAAAGGAACGAGGTTAAAATGGCACAGATTGATTTAAGCACGTATGGCATTACCGGAACGACAGAGGTTGTTTACAACCCGTCATTTGATGAACTGTTTGCAGAAGAGACAAAGCCGGGGTTAGAGGGCTTTGAAAAAGGACAGGTCAGCGAGCTTGGCGCGGTAAACGTAATGACCGGCATTTACACAGGCCGTTCCCCGAAAGACAAGTTTATCGTAATGGATGAAAATTCCAAAGACACCGTATGGTGGACGTCTGATGAATACAAAAATGATAACCACCCTGCGACGGAAGAGACATGGAAAGCGGTAAAAGAGCTTGCGATCAAAGAGCTCTCTGACAAGAGGCTTTTTGTTGTGGACGCATTCTGCGGCGCAAACAAAGATACGCGCATGGCGATCCGCTTCATCATGGAAGTCGCATGGCAGGCGCATTTCGTTAAAAATATGTTCATCCAGCCTTCCGAAGAAGACTTAAAAGATTTCAAGCCGGATTTCGTTGTATACAACGCTTCCAAGGCAAAAGTGGAAAATTACAAAGAACTGGGCTTAAACTCTGAGACGGCTGTCGTATTCAATATTACGAGCCGCGAGCAGGTCATCCTGAATACATGGTACGGCGGGGAAATGAAAAAAGGTATGTTCTCCATGATGAACTACTATCTGCCGTTAAAAGGCATCGCTTCCATGCACTGCTCTGCGAACACCGATATGGACGGCAAGAATACGGCGATCTTTTTCGGCCTTTCCGGAACCGGCAAGACGACGCTTTCCACCGATCCAAAGCGCCTTCTGATCGGCGACGACGAGCATGGCTGGGACGACAACGGCGTATTCAACTTTGAAGGCGGCTGCTATGCAAAGGTTATCAACCTTGATAAAGAGTCAGAGCCGGATATCTACAACGCGATCAAACGCAACGCGCTGCTTGAGAACGTAACGCTTGACGCGGACGGCAAGATTGATTTCAACGATAAGAGCGTAACGGAAAATACGCGCGTTTCTTACCCGATTGACCATATTGAAAAGATCGTCCGTCCGGTATCCGCGGCTCCGGCGGCAAAGAACGTGATCTTCCTGTCCGCTGACGCATTTGGCGTGCTTCCGCCGGTATCCGTACTGACGCCGGAACAGACGCAGTATTATTTCCTGTCAGGCTTTACGGCAAAGCTTGCCGGAACAGAACGCGGCATCACAGAGCCGACGCCGACCTTCTCCGCATGCTTCGGACAGGCGTTCTTAGAGCTGCATCCGACCAAATATGCAGAGGAGCTTGTAAAGAGAATGCAGCAGAGCGGCGCAAAGGCTTATCTGGTAAATACAGGCTGGAACGGCACCGGGAAACGTATTTCCATCCGCGATACGCGCGGCATCATTGACGCGATCTTAAATGGGGATATCTTAAACGCGCCGACAAAGAAGATCCCGTTCTTCAACTTTGAAGTTCCGACAGAGCTTCCGGGCGTAGACGCGAATATCCTCGACCCGCGCGACACCTATGCGGACGCGGCTGAGTGGGAAAACAAGGCGAAAGATCTTGCGCAGAGATTTATTAAGAACTTTGATAAATATACAAGCAACGATGCAGGAAAGGCGTTAATTTCCGCAGGTCCGCAGTTATAATAAAATCTACCGTTGAGTACAGCAAAGGTCTTCTATGTCATCATAGAGGGCCTTTGTTACCTTACAGGAAAACAGGTTTGCAATGAAAAGGATTACCCTTGCGCAGATGGAAAAAAACCGGCGCGCGGCGACATACGCGCAGCTGTGCCAATATGTCTGCGCACAAATAGAAGCCGGGCATTTAAAGCCGTTAAAGGCGTCCGGCCTGAACGGAAAAAAACCGGCGCTTTATAATGAATACTGGATCGTCGAGCCAGAGCCGGATTATGGCGTCTATGAAGAAGAGTTAAAATACCGCACCAGCCCGAAAATCTCGCTTGATTATTATATCAAACACCTTGCGCAGTATGAAGCGGACCGTATGTGGGTGCGGCGGTTCAATGATTATCTGGAAACGCATCCGTTTCCGCCGGAACAGGAGATCTCCCTGAATGAGCGCAGCTTTGAGATCTGGGGACGGGAAAAATTTTTGCGGCAGGAGCAGGGGAAGAAGATCTTAAAACGGTGCGGCGTCGGGACAGAGAGCCTGCGTGTATATGACACGTGTGAGCCGCTGGCTTATTACAGCCATCACAGGCGCACGCCGCAGAATATTTTGATCTTGGAAAATAAAGACACATTTTACAGTATGCGCCGCTGTCTGATGGAGAAAGACAGCCCCATTTTCCATGTGCCGTTTGGCACGCTGGTCTACGGCGCGGGCAAGGGGATTCTGCGGTCTTTTCAGGATTATGCATTCTGCGTAGAGCCGTATATGCGGGAGGCAGGAAATAAAATATATTATTTTGGCGACCTCGATTATGAGGGCGTCGCCATTTACGAACAGCTTTCCGAGGCTTTTTTAAAAGATAACGGGCAGCAGATCGCGCCGTTTCGGGAGGCGTATATCCGTATGCTGAAAAAGGCGGAGGAAAAAGAAAAACTGCCCGAGATGAAAGCGGGGCAGAACCGCGGGAAAATGGCGGGTTTTCTCTCGTATTTTGCGCCGGACGACGCAGACGCGATGGAGCGGATTCTTGCGGACGGGCGCTATATCCCGCAGGAGATATTAAATATTTCAGATTTTGTTACATAAAAGATACAGAGGCAGGCGGCAACTATGCAGTATGAATTTCTCAAACAATTCCCAAGACGCATGAAAAATATCGGACGCTATGCGACGCTTTTTACAAACAGCAGCCAGAAGACGACGTGGCGCCAGTACGGCTTCGCAACGGTAGACGAGCAGTTTAACATGATTTTTGCCGTTATGTTATATTTGATGGAGCAGTCGCTGCGTGAAGAGAGCTGTACGATGGACGATATCGGGGCATATATTGATACGGTCAACTCGGCGTATTTCCGGAAAGAAATGTCGTATGAGGACTGCAGGAAAATGGGCGATTTTATCGTAAACGTGATCCTTTCCAATGAGGGGAAGCCCATGTATTTTGAGGGCTTTGATTTTGAAGCGCGCGCATACAGGCGCATGAACATCAGCTACGTGGCAAACCGGATCATCTATCTGGACGCCGAGGTAAAGCGGACGTCCTATTATCTGACAGACGACGGGTACAGCCTGCTGCTTGGCACGCTTGAGATCGAAAATAATATGAAGCTCACCGTCCATGAGATGATCTTTAAAATGCATCTGGAAAAACAGAGCTACGATAAGGCGGTCGATGAGATCAAAAATGTGTTTAACCTTCTGCGCATCCAGCTGCAGAAAATACAGGAGGCTATGGGCAAGATCCGCCGCAACGCGCTGAGTTATTCCGTCGCTGATTACAAGACGATCCTCGAAGAAAATATGGATACGATCCGCGAGACAAGGCAAAAATTCATGGAATACCGGGAGATGGTAAAGACGCGCGTAAAGGAGCTGGAGGAAGAAAATATCAATGTGCGCCGCCTGGACAAAAAAGAAGAGGAAAAGCTCGGACATCTGCGCGTGATCGAGCATTATTTAAACCGGTCAATCGACGAGCACCAGAAGATATTAAACAGCCATTTTGACTTAAAGACACTCTATACCAGAGAGCTGGAAGACCTCTCCAAAATGTCGCTGATCAAACGCTTTTCCCTGCGCAACGACCTGTATGACAAACTCCTTGCGCAGCCGGAGGGCCTTGCGCGGCTGGATTATTTTTTCCGCCCGCTGTTCGCGCAGGAGCCGGAAAAAATATATAACTTAAATAAAGCGCTGGAGCTGCAGCGGCCGATCCGCAGAAAAGCCGATGAGGATATTTCCGAGACGATCGACTTTGACGAGGAAAGCTGGCAGAAAGAGCGGGAAGCGCAGCGGTTGAAAAAATTAAAAAAATACGAAAAAAGCCTCGGCATCCTGCTGGAAACGTTAATGCGCAGGCCGGAGCTCACGCTTGCGCAGCTGAAGGAAGAAGCCTTCCGTACGGAAGAAGAAAAAGAACGGCTTGTGCCGAATGTCGAGATTTTTAAAGAGATTATGGTCGAGCTTCTGCGCAGCCGGGAGATAGACATTCCCGCGCTGGAAAAGGAGCGCAGCGAGTATATCCAGGAGCCGTCGGGCGGCTTTCAGCTCAATGAAATGCTGCTGCAGTTACTGGAAGGTTACGAAAGTGCGGGCGCAAAAAAGGTGCGGGGCATCCGCATTTACCGTATCGAAGACGATGTGACGGTCGTGTTTGAGCACGTGCCGGACGAGGCGGGGAATTACCGCAATATCCGCTGTTCCAATGTCAGTTTTGGCATGACGTTTGCGGATGGCGCCGCGGCCGGACGGAACGCGCCGGATGAATTGGAATCCGATCAATAAAAGGCACAATTGGATAGTGATAGAAGGGAAAACGCAGCTATGTCATATGAGATCGAAGAAGTGCGGATCAGCCAGGAAATCTTTTATTATCTTTTAGAACGCCATGAACTGCATGAGGAAGAGGAAAACAGACTGTACAAAGCCTATGCGGAGGATGAGCAGATACAGAATCTGGTCAAGTCGCAGGGCGAGATCGCGCACAGCAGCATTGAGCGTTATGGGGACGTGATCTATCTGATTCCGCAGGAAGAAAATAATTTCCTCGGATTTTCCAAGGCGCAGCTAAAAAGCGTGCTCTGTAAATCCAACGGGACAGACAAAGATTATTACCTCGCGCAGTTTGTTATCCTGACGCTGCTCGTGGAGTTTTACGACGGGCAGGGGAGCAGCAGCAAATCGCGGGATTATATCCGCATGGGCGAGCTGCAGAACCGTATCAGCGACCACTTAAAAGAGGGCCTGCAGAACGCGGGCGGAGAGGACGGGGAGCGCGAAGGGCTCGCGTTTGCCAATATGCAGGAGGCGTACGAGGCGCTCCGCTCAGATGAAAAGGGCTCGCGCGCAAAGACGACAAAAGAAGGCTTTTTGCACAACATCCTGAAATTTTTAGAAAAGCAGGGCCTGATCGAGTACGTGGAAGAAGACGAGATGATACAGACGACCAAAAAGCTGGATAATTTCATGGACTGGAATCTGCTGAACCAAAACAACTTTAACCGGATCAAACGTGTACTGGGGGTAGGGGAATGAGCAAGATCAATGCCGTACGGCTGATTAACTTAAATTATAATAATAACGCCATACGCATCAGCGATGAGACTTTCCGCATGAACGGCGAAAGCACGCTCCTTTCCCTGCGTAACGGCGGCGGAAAATCCGTCCTTGTCCAGATGATGATGGCGCCATTTGTCCACAAGCGTTACCGCGACGCCAGGGAGCGTCCGTTTGAGAGTTATTTTACGACGGGCAAGCCGACGTTTATTCTCGTGGAATGGACGCTGGATCATGGCGCGGGCTATGTCATGACCGGCATGATGGTGCGCCGCCGCCAGGAAATTACAGAAGACGTGAACGATAATCTGGAGATCATTCAGTTTATCAGCGAATACCGCACCCGGTGCGAGCAGGACATCTACCACCTTCCGGTCGTGGAAAAACAGAAAAAAGAGATCGTGCTGAAAAATTTTTCCGCCTGCAGGCAGCTTTTTGAAACGTACAAAAAAGACCGTTCAAAAACGTTTTTCTGTTATGACATGAATAACAGCGCACAGTCGAGGCAGTATTTTGACAAACTCGCGGAGTACCGGATTCATTATAAGGAATGGGAAACGATCATGAAAAAGGTAAACCTGAAAGAATCCGGGCTGTCCGACCTGTTTGCCGACTGCAAAGATGAAAAGGGGCTGGTGGAAAAATGGCTGCTCGATGCGGTGGAAAGCAAGCTCAACAAAGATAAAAACCGCATGAAGGAATTTCAGACGATCATTGAAAAATATACCGGGCAGTACAAGGACAACCGCGCAAAAATCCAGCGGCGCGACACGATCCGGCGTTTCCGGGAAGAAGCGGACGGCATTTTTGAAGCGGCGGGCAGCTATGAGGCGGCGGAGCAGGAAGTAAAAACATGGCAGGATAAGATCGGCGTTTTTTTCTGGCAGCTCGGGCAGGCGCGTGAGCAGGCGCAGGAGGCGTGCGGGCGTATCATGCAAAAAAAAGAAGCGGTTGCTCTTGCGATCGCAAGGCTGAAATATCAGCAGATTTCCAAAGATATCCACGAAGCGGCAAGGGTGGAAAAATACCACCGCGCAAACTGCGAGATGATACAGCTGGAATGTGAGGTAAAGGAGAAAGAATGTGCGCAGATCGGCGAACTTCTGAATCTGTACGAGTGCGCGAGACAGCAGCAGGAGATCAATGCGCAGCGGCAGGAATGCCTGCGCTACGAACAGCAGCTTGCCGTACTCGGGCAGAAGGAGCAGTTTTTTGAAGAGGAGCGGAACAATTTAGGCTATACGCTCAAACAGCACTACGCGGAAGAAATTGAGAAAAACCGCGCGGAAGCGGCGCGGAAAGAAGCCTCTTTTACGGAAACTGCGGAAAATATACAGGCGGAGGAGGAAAAAATAACCGCCTGCCAGGAAGAAGTATTGGCGCTTGGGACGCAGATCGGCGGCATTCAGGCGCAGATTGGCGAATATGACGCGCGGGAGGAGACGTTTAACCGGCGCTACGAGCCGGGGTTTGTGCGCAATCTCCTCGGTATGTACGAGCCGGCGGCGCTGGAGATCCGCAGGCAGGAATATGAAAAAGAGCTGGATAAGCTGCAGAAGGAAAACCTGCGGGCGCGCAGGGCGATTGAGGAAGAAAACTGGGCGCAGCATGAGGGCGACCGCAATCTGGAAGAGCTGAAGCAAAAGCAGATGCAGGCGGAGACGGACCGGAAGGAAGCGGAGGCGTTATGCGCGCAGTATGAGCGGCAGTTAAAGGAGCGGAAGGTCATTCTGCGTTATTTTGGTCTGGACGTAAACGAAGACGTGTTATATGACAAAGAAAAGATCTTAAACGCCGCCGCAAAAAAACTTGCGGAGATCGAAACCGGAAGGCGCAGGCTGGAAAAAGAAGAGGACCTTTTGCAGAAAGAACTCCGCCGCCTGACGCAGGGAAAGATCCTCGAGCTTCCGGATGCGTTTGAGCAGTTGCTCGGGGAGCTGGGCATTTCCTATGTGTACGGTATGGAGTGGCTGAAAAAAAATAACTGTTCCGCCGAAGAAAATAAAAAGCTGGTCGACGCGCATCCGTTCCTGCCCTATGCGCTTATCGTATCCGCGCGCGATCTGACAAGGCTTTCGGAGCAGAAAGAAACGCCGTATACGTCGTTCCCGATCCCGATTCTGGTAAGAGAGGAGCTGGAGCGGCCGGGCGCGCCGTTTTCGGGCGGACTGCTGCGCTTATCGGACGTGAATTTTTATGTGCTGTTCAACCGGCATTTGTTAGACGAAGAAAAATTAAAGCAGATGATCGCGGAAAAAGAGCAGCAGATACAAAAAAAGCAGGAGCTTTTGCAGATACGCGTACAGGAATACGAAGCGTATTTTGAAAAGAAAGAACAGGTGCGCGCACAGACTGTCACAAAAGAGCTGCAGGAGAAAGCGGCGCACAGACGCGCTTCCTGCGAAGAAGAGGCAAAGGCGTCAGAAGAGGCCATATTAAAGCAGCGCGGCATACAGGAAGAGCGGGCGCAGAATTTAAAACGGCTTCATGCGCAGGTGTTGGAAATGCAAAAAGACATTTCCTTTCAGGAGCGCAGGCTGGAGGACCTTGCGGATCTGGAGAAAGCGTATGAGCGCTACACCGGGCTTGTGCAGGCGCTGGAGCAGGCGCGGGAAAAACAGGAGCGCATGCAGGAAAAAATCCGCATTGCGGAGGAGATCTGTGGCAGCCTGAGAGAACAGAAACGCTCGCTGGAAAACGAGCTGGAACATCTGCATCAGGAGGGCGCGGCGCTTGCGGGTAAAGCGGTCTGTTATGACAAATACGAGCCCGCGCAGAAAGTGCAGGGCGGGATCGAAGAACTGGAAAACCGTTTTCAGGCGATCACGAGCCGCCTGTCCTTACAGCAGCAGGAGATCGAGCGCCTGCTGCAGAATGCGGCGGGCAAGCTGCGTAAAATGGAGCTTGAGCTGACGAGGCGCAGGAAAAAGTTCGGGCTGGAAGACGGCGCATGGAAGGATATTACTTACGATATGCGCGAAGAGGAGCATCAGGAGCAGATCTTATCCGAAAAGGCCGACCAGCTGGAACTGAAAAAAGCGGAGTGGAACCGGGTGGACAAAAAAGCCGCGCTTGCGGCGCAGGAGCTTTCGCAGTTAAAGAAAAAGCTGTTTGAGGACTGCCATGAGAAAGAGCCGCTGCCGGAGTCCGAGATCAAGCCGCTTGCGTTCGATGATGAGATCGAGCGGCGCAATTATGCGTATCAGGAGCTCGAACGCGCGCAGGAGGAAGAGCAGCGGCACAAAAACTGGTATGAAGAAAACCTGACCGCGCTTGCGGAATATGCCGAGTTCGCGCCGCAGGATACGCAGCAGTATGAAAAAATGCTGCCGCAGGATATGCAGGCGCAGAAGCCGCCTGCGGAGTTATCGGGAGAGGATCTGCGCAAGCGAAAGGGAATGCTTGTGCGGGACTATAACCATTCCCTGGAAAAACGGCGCAAACAGAAAGAGCGCCTGACGGAGCGCTTAAACCGCATGGTGCGGATGGAAGAATTTGCAGACGATTTTTACCGCAAACCGATCGAAGCCATGCTGACGCTCACCGACGAGGCGGGACAGGTGATCCGCCAGCTGCAGACGACCTTACAGTCCTATGAAAACCTCATGGAAAAGATTCAGGTGGACATTTCCGTTGTGGAAGAGGAAAAGCAGAGGATCGTCGAGCTGTTGGAGGAGTATGCGCACGAGGTTCATGTCAACCTCGGCAGGATTGACCAGAATTCAACGATTCCGGTCCGCGGCAGGAGCGTGAAGATGTTAAAGATCGCGCTTCCCGACTGGGAAGAAAATAAAAACCTTTACCGGATACGGATTACGGATTTTATGGACGAAACGACGCAGCGCGGCATCGCCATACTGGATAAAAACGAAAATGTGCAGGAGTATTTCGGCGCGCGGGTTACGACGCGCAATCTCTATGACGCGGTCGCAGGCGTCGGAAACGTCCGCATACGTTTATACAAGATCGAGGAGCAGCGGGAATACCCGATCACATGGTCGCAGGTATCCCGGAATTCCGGCGGCGAAGGGTTTTTATCCGCGTTTATCATTCTCTCCAGCCTGATTTATTATATGCGGCGGGATGATTCGGATATCTTTGCGGAGCACAACGAAGGGAAAGTGCTTGTGATGGACAACCCGTTTGCGCAGACGAACGCCGCGCATTTGCTGAAGCCGCTGATGGATATGGCAAAAAAGACCAACACGCAGCTGATCTGTCTCTCCGGGCTTGGCGGCGAATCCATTTACAACCGTTTCGACAATATTTATGTGCTGAATCTGATCGCGGCAAACCTGCGGAACGGGATGCAGTATTTAAAAGCCGACCATATGCGCGGCGCGGAAGAGGAAACCATGCTCGTGTCACAGATTGAGGTCGTAGGGCAGGAGGAACTGCTGTTCTGATGAAAACCCCGTTGTTTCCTGTCCGAAAAGATGTTATACTATAGCAAAAGGTGGAATGACATGAAAGCAGAATTAGACGTTCAGTTAAAAACGGTCGATATGTACCGCTACAATATGTATTATGCCTATACGTCCTTTTCCGGCTATTTTGCGCTTATCATGGCAGGCGTCGCATTTGTGATGGCCTGCCGCGCATGGGACAGGACGGGGCCGGTCTATACGGCGTTATACAGTGCGCTCGGCGCGCTGTTTATCCTCTATATTCCGGGGACGCTTTACCTGCGCTCCAGGCAGCAGGTGCATTCCTCGCCCGTACTGAGCCGCAGCCTGCATTATGTAATTGATGACGCCGGCGTGACGACCTCGCAGGGGGAAGCGTCTTCCACGCTCGCATGGGAGCAGGTTTACCGCTTCGTCGTGACAAAGCACAATATTCTTGTGTGCATGAACCCGCGCAACGCCTTTATCATTCCGAGGGATCAGGCGGCGGGGCAGTACGGCGCGATCACGCAGCTTGCGCAGGCGCATCTTGAGGCGTACAGGCTGAAATTAAAATAAAAACAGAGGTTTGGCATGGTTTATGAGACATATTCTGCGGAAGAGACCGCGCAGTTGGGAAAAAAATTAGCGCAGCAGGCAAAGCCGGGCAGCATCTATACTCTGGACGGCGGGCTGGGCGCGGGCAAGACGGCGTTTACACAGGGCGTTGCCGCGGGGCTTGGCGTCACAGAGCCGGTGAGCAGCCCGACATTTACCATTGTACAGGTTTACGGGGGCGGCGTTATGCCCCTGTACCATTTTGACGTATACCGGATTGCCGATGTGGAAGAAATGGACGAGATCGGTTACGAAGATTATTTTTACGGGGACGGGCTTACCGTCATAGAATGGGCGGATTATATCAAAGAGCTGCTGCCGCCGGATTACTGGCGGATAACGATCGAAAAGGATCCGGAAAAAGGCTTTGATTACCGCCGGATCACAGTTGAGCGGAAAGGGCGGGGAGAAGCGGAATGAAAATACTGGCGATAGACAGCTCCGGGCTGGTGGCAAGCGTTGCCGTTGTGGAAGATGACAATCTGCTCGGCGAGTACACCATAAACTATAAAAAAACGCATTCGCAGACGCTCCTGCCAATGCTGGACGAGGTCGCGCGCATGATCGAGCTCGACTTAAAAACGGTCGACGCGATCGCGGTCGCGGGGGGTCCCGGCTCTTTTACGGGGCTGCGGATCGGATCCGCCACAGCAAAAGGGCTTGGCTTTGCGCTGGACAAGCCGCTGATTCAGATCCCTACGGTGGACGGCATTGCATACAATCTGGCGGGTAGCCGGTATCTTGTGTGCCCGCTGATGGATGCGCGCAGAAACCAGACGTATACCGGGCTCTATGATTTTGAAGGCTATAAAATGCGCACCGTCCTTGCGCAGTGCGCGGTCGGAATCGGGGAAATAATCGAAAAAATAAACGCCCTTGGCAGGGAAGTGACGTTTCTTGGGGACGGCGTCCCTGTATTTGCGCCCTATATCAGGGAACACTGCGGCGTGTCCTATACCTTTGCGCCGGCGCATCTGAACAAACAGCGCGCGTCCGCGTCCGCGGCGCTTGCGATGGAATATTACCGCGCGGGCAGGATACAGACGGCGGCGGAACACAGGCCGGATTACCTGCGGCTGTCGCAGGCGGAGCGCGAGCGGAAGGCGTCCCTGGGATCGGAGCGGACATAAATGGAAGCGCAGGGGAAACCAGAAAAAAACAGGCTTGAAATCGTGCCGATGGAAGCGGCGCATATCCCGCAGATCGCGGCGATCGAGCGGGAGGCGTTTTCCGAACCGTGGTCGGAGCAGGCGTTTTCCGATGCCCTTTCTTTAAATTATGCATATTTTTACGCCGCCTGCATAAACGGCCAGGTCGCGGGTTACTGCGGCGTATACCTCGCGGCGGACGAAGGGGAGATCACAAACGTGGCGACTGCCGGTGCATACCGCCGCAGGCACATTGCGGAACAAATGCTGAAAACATTGATCAATGAGGCAAAAACGCGGGGCGTCGCCCGGCTGTTTTTAGAAGTGCGGGCGTCAAATGCCCCCGCGATCCGTCTGTATGAAAAGATCGGGTTCCAAAATTGCGGCGTGCGCAGAAATTTTTATAAAAACCCTGTAGAAGATGCGCTTTTGATGCGATATAAATGATAAATGGGAAACGCATACAGCCAGCAATTCCCACTGTATCCGCCGGGGCGGTGACGTTATAATATCCACGTAGCAGGAAGGGACACGATAGCGGAACGGGAGGATATTATGGAAAAAATCATACGCTGCAACTGTTGTGGAAAGGAACTTTCCGTAAATGGCGGCAACGCCGTCTGCATGGAGGATTACGTGGAGATTCACAAAACGTGGGGATATTTTTCCCACAAAGACGGCACGCGCCAGAGCATGAACATCTGCGAGGGCTGTTTTGAAGCATGGGTGCGGTCTTTTCGGATCCCGCCGCAGGAGTCGGAGCAGACAGAGTTGTTATAAAGAGAAAGCGATAAATCGTTACAGGTAAAGGAGTCAGGAATGTTAGATGTATGTTTGCTTGGGACGGGCGGCATGATGCCGCTCCCGCATCGGTGGCTGACGTCATTGATGACCAGATACAACGGCAGCAACCTTATGGTCGATTGCGGGGAGGGGACGCAGATCGCTGTGAAAAAATGCGGCTGGAGCTTTAAGCCGATCGATATCATCTGTTTTACCCATTACCATGCGGACCATATCAGCGGGCTGCCGGGGATGCTGCTTACGATGGGAAATGCGGAGCGTACGGAGCCGCTTACGCTGATCGGGCCAAAGGGCCTTGAGCGCGTCGTATCCGCGCTGCGCATGATTGCGCCTGAGCTGCCGTTTGACATTCGCTTTCTGGAAATTACAGAGCCGGAGCAGAAATTTTCCCTGTTCGGTTACGAAATTACGGCATTCCGCGTCAACCATAACGTCATATGCTATGGATATACGATTGATATCCGGCGGCAGGGCCGTTTCAGCGTAGAGCGGGCGGAAGCGTGCGGGATACCGAAAAATTACTGGGGCGTCCTGCAAAAAGGAGAGACGGTTGCATACGAAGGGAAACAGTTTACGCCGGATATGGTTATGGGGGCGGCCCGCAAAGGCTTAAAGGTGACTTACTGCACAGACACCCGGCCGACGGAATCCCTGGTAAGGAATGCCGCCGGTTCCGATCTTTTGATCTGCGAGGGGATGTATGCGGAAAAAGAAAAGCTGGAAAAAGCAAAACAATATAAGCACATGACCTTTTATGAAGCGGCGCATATCGCAAAGGATGCAGGGGCGGAGGAATTATGGCTCACGCATTTTTCGCCGTCGCTCGTGAGAGGCGAGGATTATATGCCAAAGGTGCGCAGTATTTTTGAGAACGCATATCTTGGCAAAGACGGAAAAATGAAAGAACTGAATTTTGCAGATGAGTAAAAGGAAGAAGGAGGGGAAGCGATGAAGAATTTAAAGATCATTGTTTTGGCGGTTGTTTTCATAGGGCTGATCGGGGGTTATTATTTTTATCTGTCAAACCGGCAAAGCGCGTCGGCGGAAGATAATGTGGAAGTGACCGAATTAGACGAAGTGGTCTCAAAAGATCTGGAAAACGCGTATCCGCCGACGCCGCGCGAGGTCATGAAATTTTATAACCGCATTGTTGAGTGTGCGTATGCGGGCGATTATGATGACAGCGATTTTTCCAAACTGGCGTCACAGGCGCGCGCATTGATGGACGAGGAGCTGTTAGAGCAAAATCCGGAGCAGGAGTACGCGCAGCAGTTCCGCAGGGAGATCGCGTCGTTTAAAGAGGAGTCGCAGCAGATCATGCAGACGAGCGTATGCGACACAGATGAGGTCGTATATCAGGAAATTGAGGGCAGGAAATGCGCATACGTGGAGACCATATACTTTATGAAAGAGGGCAAGTCGGACTTTACGAGGTCGTACCAGCGGTTCCTGCTGCGCAAAGACGACAAAGGGAACTGGAAAATTCTGGCATTTTATCTGATCAACAGTGAAAAAGCAAGTGATGAAGCGTCCTGACGCCCATACAGGCGGGAAAAGGACAAAATGGAGGCATAATAAGATTGAACGTGCAGGAAGAGGTAAAAATACTGGCGATTGAAAGCTCCTGTGATGAGACAGCGGCGGCAGTCGTGATAAATGGCAGGGATGTAAAATCCAATATCATATCCTCACAGATCGACATCCATACCTTATATGGCGGCGTTGTGCCCGAGATTGCGTCACGCAAGCATATCGAGCGGATCAATCAGGTGATCGCGCGGGCGCTTGACGCAGCGGGCATGACGCTTGCGGATATGGATGCGGTTGCGGTCACATATGGGCCGGGGCTTGTCGGGGCATTGTTAGTCGGCGTGGCGGAGGCGAAAGCGATCGCTTACGCGGCGGGGCTCCCATTGATCGGCATACATCATATCGAAGGGCATATCAGCGCCAATTATATAGAAAACAAAGAACTTGAGCCGCCGTTTTTATGCCTCGTCGTCTCCGGCGGGCACACGCATCTGGTGCGGGTAAAAGATTACGGGGTTTATGAGATCCTGGGGCGAACACGGGACGACGCGGCGGGGGAAGCGTTTGATAAAGTTGCGCGGGCGATCGGGCTTGGCTATCCGGGCGGGCCGAAAATAGAACAGGTCTCCCATAAGGGCAATCCGGACGCGGTTGCATTTCCGCGCGCAAAAGTGACGGGCAGTGAATACGATTTTTCCTTCAGCGGGCTGAAATCAGCGGTGTTAAACTATTTAAACAGCTGTCAGATGAAAAACATTCCGGTTGTACAGGAGGATGTGGCCGCCTCGTTCCAAAAGGCGGTCGTAGACGTCCTGGTCGGAAACGCGGTACATGCGATCGAAGCATATGGCGCGGATAAATTTGCGATTGCGGGCGGCGTCGCTTCGAATCAGACATTTCGGGAAAGCATCCGGAAGGCCTGCGGGCAAAGAGGCGTTCGCTTTTACTGCCCGTCGCCGGGGTTGTGTACGGACAATGCGGCAATGATCGGCGCTGCCGCATATTATGAATATTCAGCGGGCAGGCGGGATGACTGGACATTGAATGCGATACCGAATTTAAAACTGGGAGAGCGCGGATGAAAAAAGAAACGTATACCGCCATTATACTTGCGGCGGGCAGGGGAAGCCGTATGAACAGCAGTATGCAGAAGCAGTATATGCAGTTAAACGGCTATCCGCTGATTTGTTATGCGTTACATACATTTGAAAAAAGCTGTGTAGATGAGATTGTGCTTGTGACCGGGGCAAAAGAGCGGGACTACTGCCGTACGCAGATTGTGGAAAAATATAATTTCCGGAAAGTGAAAAAAATCGTCGCGGGCGGAAGCGAGCGTTATTTATCAGTATACGAGGGCCTGCGCGCTCTGGAACAAGACGCTCCGGATCTTGTCCTGATCCATGACGGCGCAAGGCCGTTCGTCACGCAGGAGATCATCGGGCGCACCATAGACGCGGCAAAACAATACGGTTCCGGCATTGCGGCGATGCCGTCAAAAGACACCGTAAAAATTGCAGACGCAGACGGTTTTTCTGTTCAGACGCCCCCGCGGGCAAATGTCTGGACGATTCAGACGCCGCAGACATTTCCTTATAATACGATCTATGCCGCGTATCAGGCAGTCACAGACAAAGGGATAAATGACGTTACCGATGATGCGATGGTATTGGAACGCATCGCGGGCAGGCGGGTAAAACTTGTGGAGGGCAGTTATCAGAATATAAAGATAACAACGCCCGAAGATCTGGACGTTGCAGCATCTTTTATAAGTAACCGTCCGGTCGAATTTTTTGATAAAAATTAAAAAAAGAGTATTGACATTCAGCGTTGTGGCTGGTATTATATTTCTTGCGTTGATTAAACGCGACAATATGGAGAGGTATCGAAGTGGTCATAACGAGGCGGTCTTGAAAACCGTTTGTCCGCAAGGGCACATGGGTTCGAATCCCATCCTCTCCGTTTGGCGGCAACGCCAAAAGATGAAATATTAAAAATGTGAAAGAAAGAATTCAGCAGAATTCTTTCTTCTGTCTGTAAAGACGGAATCACAGGGAAAGAAAGACGAGCCATTTCCGCAGGCATGGAAACCAAAGCGTCTGCAGAAGCGGGGCAGGATTTCAAAAAGACTCATGCGGAGTCTGAAAAACAAAAAGCTCGTATTTGAGCAGCTATGGAGAAGTACCCAAGCTGGCCGAAGGGACACCCCTGGAAAGGGTGCAGGTCGTTAACAGCGGCGCGAGGGTTCAAATCCCTCCTTCTCCGCTTACTGGAAAATATTACAAAAAAATATTGACAAAAATTAACAAATATGGTAATATGATTCAGCTATGATAATAAAGCGTTTTGAAATATAAAAAATATTTTGAAACAAAAAAGTTGTTGACAAACGGCAAAAAGCCTGATATGATATCAGAGTTGCCGTTGCGGCAGGCGCACATTGATAACTGAACAGTGGAATAAGAACAAAACCTTGAAAGATTCTGACAAGCCGGTTGACGCAACTTTATAAAGGAAAAGTCAATCGGAAAAAGAGTGGATTTTGCCATAAAAGCATTTCGCTTTTATGGAACGGACACAGCGAAGCGCATGGGATTCATTCCACGCGTGAGCGGACCGGAACAGTGAAGAAGAAAACGCAGAAACGTTAAGCCAAGCGCATTTTTGGCGGGACGGAACTTTGAAACATGAGAGTTTGATCCTGGCTCAGGATGAACGCTGGCGGCGCGCCTAACACATGCAAGTCGAACGGGGGCGCGC
>CANQQG010000016.1 GCA_947625875.1 uncultured Lachnospiraceae bacterium | reverse complement strand
TACACACCTTATCCTACTCATTTCTGACAAATATCCCTTTCTTGCTTATTACCCATTAAGTTTCCGAGACCACTCTAATTTTTATAACAGTATAGCATTTTGTGATGGGAAAAGCTACCGGAAAAATAATAGCCAATTTAAGATGGACAGAATTAGGCAATATAGACAAAATATGAAAACCTGTATTGTAAATATCTGGGACATATTATATAATTTAAATTATTTTAAAATAATTTACCTGAGGGTAAAAGGGAGAGAGGGAGATTATCATGAAGAAAAAAACCTTATCCCGCGTATTCGCGGGAGCCCTGGCGGTCGCAATGGCAGTGGGCGCGCTCAGTGTGGCGCAGCCGGTCATGGCGGCGAAGAAGGCAGTCACAGGGAGCGCTGAGAAGATCAGCAGAGTTACGGTCCATGACCCGTCCATCGTCAGGGACCCTGATACGGGGACGTATTATGTATTCGGTTCCCATCTTGCTACGGCAAAATCGGACGATCTGGTAAACTGGACGCAGATTTCTACAGATTACCAGGACGCGGACAACAATCCGGTTTACGGCAATGTCGTGGAAAATTTTGCGGAATCCTTTGAGTGGGCGGGATATGACGACGGCGACTGTGCGGGCGGCAACCTTGCAGTCTGGGCTCCGGACGTATTCTGGGATGACGCTTATGTGTGGGACGACGGCAGCAAGGGCGCGTGGCTGATGTATTACAGCGCATCATCGACCTGGCGGCGCTCCTGCATCGGGCTTGCAGTGTCTAAGACGATTGAGGGGCCATACAGTTATGTCGATACCCTGGTTTATTCCGGCATGACGACTACGGGAGCGGTAGATGGCAACAGTGAGAGAAATACAAAATGGGATAACGATTATCTGAATTTTAAGGAATTGATTGAAAAAGGCGTGAAAAATGGCGGCATCACAGGCATAAGCCAGAAGTGGTTTACGGAGAGCGGCGACTACAATACCGATTATGCGCCAAATGCGATCGATCCGGCGATTATCCGCGACACAGACGGAGAGATGTATATGGTGTACGGTTCCTGGTCAGGCGGCCTGTACCTGCTGGGGCTTGATGAGGCGACAGGGCTTGCGGAGTATCCGGGCACAGATGGCGTGGACGGCGTATCGGGCAATTACGTTGACCGCTATTATGGCATCCATCTTGCGGGCGGAAACCATGGCGGCAATGTGGAATCCGGAGAGGGCCCGTATCTTGTATACGACAAAGAGGCCGGATATTATTATCTGTATGAGACGTATGGCGGACTGACGCGGACAGGCGGTTATAATATGCGTGTGTTCCGCTCAAAATGCATTCAGGGGCCGTATGTGGATGCGGCGGGCCAGCTGGCTTCGAATAATAATCTGGACCACACGAAATACGGGGTAAAACTGATCGGCAACTATCAGTTCTATAACCAGCGCGGTTATTGCGCCGCAGGCCATAACTCTGTTTTGATCGATACGGACGGAAGCCGCTATCTGGTTTCGCACCAGAGGTTCAATGAAGGGACAGAGTACCATGAGGTAAGGGTGCGGCAGCAGTTTCTGAATGCAGACGGATGGCCGGTGACGGCTGTTTATGAAAACAGGAATGAAAAGATCAAGAGTTACAGCAAGAAATCGGTTGTCGGCAATTATGAGTTTGTAAACCATGGGACGGACAATTCCGGCGCGATGATCGAGACGCAGAACATTACGTTGAATGCGGATGGAACAGTGACCGGCGATGTAACCGGCACATGGACAAGAACCGTATCGAAAAAGCGGGGCTATGATTATATCACCTTAAAGGTGGGAGACGTCACTTATAAGGGCGTATTCTTCCAGCAGACGAACGATGCGGGCAAAAAGACCATGACATTCAGCGCGATCGGCGATAATAATGCGTCTGTATGGGGCAGCAAGCTGAGCGTTTCGGATAAGACCATGGCAAAGGTGATTGCATCGAGGATCAGCCTTCCGTCAGCGACGAGAGTGGACGTTACGCTCCCGACAGATCTTGGCGGCGCAACGATCACATGGAGCTCCAGCAATAAGGGCCTGATCAGCACAAAGGGCGTGGTCGGCACAGCGGAAGAAGACACAAGTGTATTGTTAAAAGCGACGGTAAAATATGGCAAATCGACTTATGTAAAGAGATACCGCGTGACGGTGCTCGGAAAGCCAACCCTGATCTATGGCTTTGATTTCAGCTCCGTAGACGGTACGGCGGTCGCTCCGACAAGCGGATCTGCAAAAACGGCAAGCGCAACGCTGACCGGCGGGGCGTCTGTTGTAAAGGACGATGTGCGGGGCGATGTGCTCTCTGTTACAAATGAAGCGGGCGCGAAGAATGTCAATTATCTGCGTCTGCCGGAGGACACGCTTGCGGATGTGACGGCGTCGGGCTATACCGTCAGCATGTGGGTAAATATTTCCGCGGATACGTTTGAACACAGCGCGCTGTTTGAGGCGGATGCAAAGAACGCTTATCCATTGACGAGGATCGGCGTCAACCTGATCGGACGCATCAACGCGAACGGCTACAGCGATTCGGTACAGTTCCGCAGCGACAGGCGCGATGTATGGCAGATGGTGACTTATACGGTGAATGCAAACGGCATCAACGTATATCTGGACGGCGAGCTGGCCGGAAGCGAAGTGAAGGATATCGCGTCCTGCTTTGACGCTTCCAATCCGGCATGTATCCAGCATGCGACAGACGTCATGGTTGGATCCGGGGCGATCTGGAATGATGAGGATATCCGCAGCGGCAGGTTTGACAATGTGGAAGTATATAACGGCGCGATGACGGCGGCGGAAGCGCTTGCATTGTATAATGCCACAAAATAAAATTTCATAAGTTTTGATAAAGAGGGAGATGGAAAGACCGTATGGCCGGCTTTGGCTGGCTGTGCGGTTTTTCTTTACATATCCGGCTGTGACTGGTATAATTCATTTAAAGGAGTTTAAATTATTTTACCGTACGGTAAACACATTATGCCGCAAAGGATGCGGGAAAAGGAGAGAAGCTTATGATGAATAAGAAAGTAGTTTCCAGTCTGGCGGTGGGCGTGCTGGCGGTTGCGCTTGTGGCCTGTTCGCTGACCGGGGGGACAAAGACGGAGAAAAAAGAGGCTCCGACCAAAGAAAAGCCGGTTGTGACGACGGGGTATTACGACATCAGCAGAGTCAGCGTCCATGACCCGTCGATCGTAAAAGACGTGGATACCGGGACATATTATGTGTTCGGTTCCCATCTTGCCACAGCAAAATCGGACGATCTGGTAAACTGGACGCAGATTACGGCGGATTATGAAAATACGGAAAATAATCCGGTGTATGGAAACCTGGCGGAAAATTTTGCAGAGTCCTTTGAGTGGGCGGGATATAATGATGGCGACCATTTGGGCGGTTTTGCGGTCTGGGCGCCGGATGTATACTGGGACGACGCTTATAAATGGGAGGACGGCAGCAAAGGCGCGTACCTGATGTATTACAGCGCGTCTTCCACATGGCGGCGCTCCTGCATCGGCCTGGCCGCGTCAAAGACGATCGAGGGGCCGTATGCGTATGTCGACACCCTGATCTATTCCGGCATTACGGCGGACGGCACGCCGGACGGAAATAGCCAGCGGAATACAAAATGGGACAACGATTACCTGAATTTTAAGGAGCTGATTGAAAAGGGCTCGGAAAACGGCGGCATTGACGAAGTAAATGAAAAGTGGTTCCGCGGCAGCGAATACAATACGGATTATGCGCCGAACGCCATCGATCCGACGATCGTAGAGGGCGCGGACGATAAGCTGTACATGGTATACGGTTCGTGGTCGGGCGGCCTGTTTGTTTTGGAAGTGGATCCGGAAACGGGGCTTGTGCTTTATCCGGGCGTGGATTCTACGGACGAAGTTTCCGGCAATTATGTGGACCGTTATTACGGCGTGCATATCGCGGGCGCGAACCATCAGTCCGGCGAGGGCCCGTTTATCCTTTATGACGAGGAGACGGAATATTATTATATGTATGAGACGTATGGCGGCTTACAGCGCAAGGGCGGCTACAATATGCGCCTGTTCCGGTCAAAAGATATCACCGGCCCGTACGTGGACGCGGCAGGCGGAAACGCGGCGGACAATGGCGTGGATAATTTTAAATACGGCATTAAGCTGATCAGCAACTATGCATTTCCGGATCAGAGGGGATACCGCAGCGCGGGGCATAACTCAGCCCTGATCGACGGGGACGGCAGCCGTTACCTGATCTATCACCAGCGGTTTGATGAGGGGACGGAATATCATGAGGTGCGCGTACACCAGCAGTATATGAATGAAGACCAGTGGCCGGTGACAGCCGTTTATGAAAACCGGAATGAGACGATCGCAAATTATGACGACGCGGCGGTCGCGGGAGATTATGACCTGATCAATCATGGGACGGAGAATAATACGAATATGCTGGATACGCTTGCTGTCACGCTTGCTGAGGACGGGACGGTTTCCGGAGACATGACGGGGACATGGGAAAAGAAGGATTCCGGCAAGGGTTACGACTATGTGACGATCACAGCGGGAGACGTCGTCTATAAGGGCTTTTTCTATGAGCAGACGGACGATAATGGAGAAAAGGTAATGACGTTCAGCGCAATCGGCAATAATAACGAGTGTATCTGGGGCAGTAAGTAAGCGATAAAAAATTACAGAAAAGGAGATCAATGCAAATGAAAACGATGGAGGAGTATGTAAGGTGCATTCCGGATTTTCCGGAGCCGGGCATTATGTTTCGGGACGTGACGAGCGTTCTGCAGGATCCGGACGGGCTTAAGCTTGCGATCGATTCTATGAAGGGACTTTTAGACGGCGTGGATTTTGACCTGATCGCGGGGACGGAATCGCGCGGCTTTATGTTCGGCGTCCCGATCGCCTATGAGCTTGGAAAGGCGTTTATCCCGATCCGCAAGAAAGGAAAGCTCCCATGCGAAACGGTGTCGGAGCGGTATGACCTGGAATACGGCAGCGCGGAGATCGAAATGCATAAAGATGCGGTAAAGCCGGGGCAGAAAGTCGTGCTGGTCGACGACCTGATCGCGACAGGCGGCACGATCGAGGCGAGCATTAAGCTGGTGGAGCAGCTTGGCGGCGAAGTGGTAAAGATTGTTTTCCTGATGGAACTGGCAGGGCTGAAAGGCAGGGAGCGGCTGCAGGGATATGACGTGGCGTCTGTCATTACATATGAAGGGAAATAAGGTTTTATAAGAGCAAGAACAGAAGGAAACAGGAGAAAAAGAATGGTTGAGAAGTTATTTAAGCTGAATGAAAACAATACGACATTCAGAACGGAAGTTTTGGCGGGCATCACAACGTTTATGACAATGGCGTATATCCTGGCGGTCAATCCGACGATGCTCTCGGCGGCCGGCATGGATGCGACGGCGGTTCTGATCGCGACCTGCCTTGCGTCGTTTGTGGGCACGCTTGCCATGGCGCTGCTGGCGAATTACCCGTTTGCGCTTGCGCCGGGCATGGGGCTGAACGCCTATTTTGCCTATACGGTCTGCGGTAATATGGGCTATGACTGGCGCGTCGCGCTGGCGGCCGTTGCCGTAGAGGGCATTATCTTTATCATATTATCGCTGACAAATGTGCGGGAAGCGATTTTTAACGCGATTCCGAGTACGTTAAAAAAAGGCGTCAGCGCAGGCATTGGATTGTTCATCGCATTTATTGGTTTACAGAACGGCCATCTGGTTGTAAATAACGACAGCACGCTGTTAAGCTATGTGGACTTTGCGGGGAATTTCCATACGGAAGGCATCTGCGCGATCCTTGCGCTGGTCGGGCTGATGCTTACGGTTGTTTTGTATTTCAAAGGGATAAAAGCTTCTATTTTGATCGGCATTGTCGTGACGTGGATCTTGGGGATGCTCTCGCAGGCCGTCGGGCTGTATACGGTGGACGTGGAAAACGGATTTTACTCGCTTTATCCAAGCCTTGGCATAACGGATTTTTCCAAGATCGGGGAAACGTTCGGGCAGGTGTTCCGCGCGGATTTCTCAGGCGTGGGCATTGCGAACTTTATCGTTGTGCTGTTTGCGTTTTTATTTGTGGATATGTTTGACACGATCGGGACGCTGGTCGGCGTGGCGACAAAGGCGGGTATGCTTGACCGGAATGAAAAGCTGCCGCGCATCAAACAGGCGCTTTTGGCGGACGCGATCGCGACGACGGCGGGCGCGGTGTTCGGAACGTCTACGACGACGACCTTTGTGGAAAGCTCCGCGGGAGTCGGCGCGGGCGCGAGGACGGGCCTTGCCGCGGTGGTAACGGGACTGCTGTTTTTGCTGGCGATCTTCTTTGCGCCGGTATTTACGGCGATTCCGGGCTTTGCGACGGCTCCGGCGCTGATCTTTGTAGGATTTTTAATGCTGATGGCGATTGTGGAAATTGATTTTGACGATCTGACAGAGGCGGTTCCCGCTTATCTGTGCCTGCTTGCGATGCCGCTGATGTACAGCATCTCGGAGGGGATCGCGATCGGCGTGATCTCTTATGTATGCATTAACCTGTGCTGCGGAAAAGCAAAGAAGATCACCCCGTTAATGTATGTGCTGGCGGTATTGTTTATCTGTAAATATATCTTCCTGTAAAAAAGGCCGGCCATATGGAAGGATATCATACGATCCGGCATATGTTTGAGCCGGTGTGGGACGCGTCCTCGGAGCTCCTGATCCTGGGGACGTTCCCTTCGGTGAAATCGCGGGAAAATAAGTTTTATTACGGGCATCCGCAAAACCGCTTCTGGAAGCTGCTCGCGGGCATTTATCAGGAGCCGGTTCCGGATACGGTTGCGGAAAAAAAGGCGTTGGCATTGCGGCATCGGCTGGCCGTCTGGGATGTGATCGACCAGTGCGACATCATCGGATCGAGCGACAGCAGCATCCGGAATGTCGTGCCGAGCGATGTGGCGGGATTGCTTGCAAAAAGCAATATCCATACGGTCGTCTGTAATGGCGGCAAGGCGTATGAGCTGTACCGGCGGTACCAGTATCCGCAGACCGGGCTGGAAGCGAGGAAACTGCCGTCAACCAGTCCGGCGAACGCGGCGTGGACGCTTGCGCGGCTGGAAGAGGCGTGGGCGTCTGCGCTGCTTCATGAAAACTGAAAGATATCCGGCAGGAACGTTTGTCCGGCATTTGGCCGGGACGGACGTTCCTGCTGTTGCGTTAAAGGGATTCCGCGCGGGAAATTGCCGCCGCGCCATAATATCCGGCCTTACGGCCGCATAGACTGTAACAATACGATATGCGGGAGACTGCCGTATGAGTGATCGAAACCCGAAACGGGAAAATCTGCTGAACCTTGCGCTGGACGCTACGGAGCGCGAGCTGGAGCGCTCGCCCGACCTTCAGGCCGGTTATGACCGCGCGGAGGATACGTGGGAGCTGGTCGTCAGGCATTCCGCCGGGCTGGAAGGACTGAGAGCGGAATATCCGCAGCTGTCGGTTGTGGAGCTGTTAAACGGCTATGCGGTCGTGACGCTGCCGCGGGAGCTGATGGCGGATTTTACGCAGCGTGCGGAGATCGAATATATTGAAAAGCCAAAACGCCTGTTTTTTGCTGTGGAACAGGGCGTGCGCGCTTCCTGTATCCGCGCGGCGCAGGGCAATCCGTACGGGCTCTCCGGAAAAGGAGTCATCTGCGGGCTGGCTGACAGCGGCATTGACTGGCGGCATCCCGATTTCTGCAATCCCGACGGCACAAGCCGCATCCTTGCGATCTGGGACCAGACATTGGAGCCGGATCCGGAAGCAGGGCTTGCGCCGCCGGAGGGCTATGACCGGGGCGTGGAATTTACGCAGGAGCAGTTAAACCTTGCGCTAAAAGGGGATGCGGAAAACAGCGCCGCAGGGATACGCACCGCCGACAGCAGCGGGCACGGCACACATGTGGCGGGCATTATGGCGGGAAACGGCAGGGCGTCGGGCGGCCGTTACAGAGGCGTCGCTTATGAGAGCGGCCTGCTTGTCGTGAAGCTCGGGACGCCGCGGGAAAATGGATTTCCGAGTACGGTGGAGCTGATGATGGCCGTTGACTATCTGGTGCGCACAGCGCGGCGGCTCGGCCTGCCCATTGCGATAAACCTGAGCTTTGGGAATAATTACGGGTCGCACAGCGGCACATCTTTGACAGAAACTTATTTAGACAGCCTGAGCGGGTACTGGAAAAATGTCATTGTCGCCGGGAGCGGGAATGAGGGCGCGGGCAGCGTCCACACGTCGGGCGTCGTGCGGGCGGACGCGGATGACGCAAATAAAGTGCAGCTTGCGGTCGCCCCCTATGAGACCTCTTTGAGCATTCAGATCTGGAAGTCCTATACGGACGTTTTTGACGTCCAGCTTGTGAGCCCTTCGGGCGCGACGGCGGGCATAATCCGGCCGGTCCTCGGGCCGCAGCGTTTTACGCTCGGGCGGACGGAGATCCTTTTGTATTACGGGGAGCCGAGCCCGTACAGCGTTTATCAGGAAATCTACATCGAGCTGCTGCCGGCGCGTGATTACATTGACAGCGGCGTGTGGGAGCTGCTTCTGTTCCCGGAACGCATTGTGCAGGGAGATTACGATATGTGGCTGCCGGGGGCGGGCAGCCTGAATATCGGCACAGGGTTTTTATACCCGACGGAGCGGACGACGATCACCATCCCGGCTACGGCTGAAAAGGTGGTCTCTGTCGCGGCGTATGATTCGCGCAGCGGCCAGCTGGCTGATTTTTCCGGCAGGGGCTATACGCGGCAGAACCATCTGATCAAACCGGATCTGGCGGCGCCCGGCGTGGGGATCGTCTCTGCGGCGCCAAACGGCGGCTATACGGCAAAAAGCGGCACGTCCATGGCGGCCCCGTTTGTGACGGGCAGCGCGGCCCTTCTGATGGAATGGGGGATCGTGCAGGGGAATGACGTCTATCTGTACGGGGAGAAGGTCAGGGCGTTTCTGCAGCGCGGGGCGAAGCCGCTGCAGGGGATTTCGGAATACCCGAACCCGCTGGTCGGCTGGGGGGTATTGTGCCTGCGCGACAGCCTGAATATTTTTGGGTAGTTTTTTGGACATTTTACATAAAAAACTGGACAGATGAAAAAAAATAATATATTATATTATAAGACGCGGGATTTCGGCCGGTTGCCTTTTTGTGAAAAAAGACAGAGGATTTCCTGCAAATGAATATCAAAAATACAGTGAAAGGCCGGAGCGCACAGGGCGGGGGTGGCTTTCTGCGCGCCGGTAAATTTACAGAAAGGTGGAGTTTTTATGTCAATGTTTCTAAAAAACTTAAGTATCAGGATCAAGATCCTGGTTCCTGTCGCGATTCTGGGCTGCCTGATGCTCGCAATGGGATTTGCCGGGCTTCAGAGCATGAGCCAGATCATGAACGCCAGTACGGCGATTTCAGGCAATTATGCGGTGAAAATTGAAAAGGTGGGGGACATAACGGCGGCGTACCAGACGCTCAGGCGCGTAGCGTTCGCGCATATTGTGGCGGAAGGCGATACCGAGCTGCAGGGTGTATTGATTGAAGAGGCGGATTCGCTGAAGGAAAAGATTTCCACCACATGCGATGAATTTGAGACGCTGATCGCAAAGGATGAGATGCGGGAGATGTTCGACCAGTTCAAGGCGGATTATGCGGATTACCTTGTGATTTATGACCGCATTCTGGACGACAGCGCAAACGGGAATAAGGAAGAGGCGACGTCGCTTGCCAATGTGGACTTAAAGGCGGCGGGGACGGAACTCACCGCAGAGCTGGAAGAGATAACCGCCAGAAACAAAACCGATCTGGAGACCGCTGTGACGGAACAGCAGAAAGTTTATAATTTTGTGACGCGCATTATCATCGTGCTGATCGTAGTGGCGGCCCTTGTATTTGCGTTTGTCGTATGGGTGAGCTGGAAGTGGTGCGTAAAGCGCCTGATCAATATCAACAAACAGCTCCGCGACGTGATCGCCACGATCGACGCGGGAGAGGGCGACCTGACAAAGCGCGTGCAGTGCTTCTGCACAGATGAGATCGGTACGCTGGCAAACGGCATCAATACGTTTATCCAGACCCTGCAGGGCATTATGGGGCAGATCAATTCCAGCTCCGGGCAGCTTGGCTCGATCGTAAACCTTGTGTCTGACAAGATCTCTACGGCAAATGACAACTCCTATGACATTTCTTCTGTTATGGAAGAATTATCCGCTTCGATGGAAGAGATCTCATCGTCCCTGGCGAATATCAAGGAGAATGTCGGAACGGTTGATGAAAATATCATTGAGCTCTCGGACGCGTCGCAGGGGCTGTATGATTATGCGGCGGGTATGCAGAAACGCGCGGAAGACCTGGAGCAGAACGCAGTTGACAATAAGCAGAATACAAGCAATATCATAAACGAAATCATCACGCAGCTGAAACAGGCGATTGAGAGCAGCAAGAGCGTAGACCGCGTCAATGACCTGACAAATGAGATCCTGAATATTTCCAGCCAGACGAACCTCCTGTCGCTGAACGCTTCGATCGAAGCGGCGAGGGCGGGCGAAGCCGGGCGCGGGTTCGCGGTCGTAGCGGACGAGATCAGCCAGCTGGCAAATTCCAGCCGGGAAGCCGCCAATAATATCCAGACGATCAACAATATGGTGATCGAAGCGGTAAATGAACTGATCAAGAATGCAAATTCTATTGTAGATTACATAAATGATACGATCCTTCCGGATTATGACGGATTTGTAAATGCCGGCAAGCAGTATAATGAAGACGCTGTCCATGTCAATGGCATTGTAACCCGGTTTAATGATATGTCCATCAACCTGAAGCAGCTGATGGAAAGCATTACGGAGTCCATTAACGGCATTAATTCGGCGGTTGACGAGAGTACGAACAGCACGACGAACGTAGCCGCAAACACTTCCGATCTGGTGAAGGATATCGGAGAGATCGCAAATGCGATGAATGATAACAGGCAGATCGCCGGGAACCTTACAGAAGAAGCGGATCGGTTTGTGAAGTTCTAAGGCGCCGGATATCCGGAAATAATAAAACAGTAAAGGATTTACCTGAAATGTTCCCTGTATGGCAGACCCTGCAAACTTAGGGGCTGCCATATAGGGGACATTGTTATGTCAGCATAAAATAAAAAAATATAAGGGGGATTGCAGAGGTATGTACGGACCAGCGGAAATTGCAAAGAGATATTCGGCGGCGGGGGCTGCAAAGACGCGGCTTTCCGTCAATAAGATATTTGTACTGGGAATATTTGCAGGGATGTTTATTGCGTTTGGCGCGTTTGGCAGCCAGGTGGTTGCGGTGGACGTGGGCGGCTCACTTGGGAAATTTTTAGGCGCGCTGGTCTTTCCGGTCGGCCTTATGATGGTGATCATGGCGGGCGCGGAACTGTTTACCGGAAATAACCTGATTATCATTTCCGTATTGGATAAAAAAGCGACGGTAAAGGGAATGCTCGGAAACTGGGCGATCGCATACATAGGAAATTTAGTGGGAAGCATTTTTGTCGCGGCGATGCTGACGTGCGGCCATGCGTATTCGCTGTTTGACGGCAGGCTGGCGGAATCCGTCGTGGCGACGGCGCAGGCGAAAGTTTCGCTTACGTTCCAGGACGCCTTCTGCCGGGCGGTTTTGTGCAATATTTTAGTGTGCATTGCGGTCTGGGTTTCCTTTTCCGCAGAGGATGTGGCAGGGAAGATCATCGGGCTGTATCTGCCGATCATGCTTTTTGTGCTGTCCGGCTTTGAGCATTGCGTGGCAAATATGTATTTTATCCCGGCGGGGCTGTTTGTCTCGGAAGAGTACCAGATTGCGGCGGAATCGCTCACTATGTCGGGTTTTCTTTCCGACAATCTGCTGCCGGTCACATTGGGAAATATGGCGGGCGGAGTCGGCATTGTCGGCATTGGCTATTATTTTGTGTATCTGAGCCGGGAATCAAGGCGATAGGGTTCCCTTGCTTTTTTCATGCACATGGATACGAAGCAGGGAGGGATAACAGTGGATTTAAACGAGCAAAAATCAGCCCCGATCTATGAGGCGCTGGAGCGGTTCCGAAAGGGAAGGATCGTGCCTTTTGACGTTCCCGGCCATAAGAGGGGGCGCGGGAATCCCGAATTGGTGAACCTGCTTGGTGAGAAGTGCGTCGGGCTGGACGTCAATTCCATGAAGCCGCTTGACAATCTCGGCCATCCGGTGTCTGTGATCCGTAAGGCGGAGGAGCTGACGGCGGATGCGTTCGGGGCGGCGCGCGCTTTTTTGATGGTAAACGGGACGACAAGTTCTGTGCAGAGCATGATCCTGTCAGTCTGCCGGGCGGGAGATAAGATCATATTGCCGAGGAATATCCATAAGAGCGTGATCAACGCGCTGGTGCTCTGCGGCGCGGTTCCGGTTTATGCGGAGGCAAAAGTGAATCCGAAGATCGGGATCGCTGTGGGCGTGGAGACGGGGGAAATGCGCCGCGTGATCGAAGCGAATCCGGACGCCGCCGCAGTCTTTATCAATAATCCGACGTATTATGGCGTCTGTTCCAATATAAAAGAAATCGTAGAACTGGCGCATACGCATGGCATGAAGGCGCTGGCGGACGAAGCGCATGGGACGCATCTTTATTTTGGGGAAAATCTGCCCATGTCCGGCATGGCTGCGGGCGCGGATATGGCTGCGGTCTCCATGCACAAATCAGGCGGGAGCCTGACGCAGAGTTCGATTTTACTGTGCGGGCCGGATATGGACGCGGATTATGTGCGGCAGATCATTAACCTGACGCAGACGACGAGCGCGTCATATCTGCTTTTGTCAAGCCTTGACATTTCCAGGAGAAACCTGGCGCTGCGCGGGAAGGAATCGTTTGCAAAAGTGACGCGCATGGCGGAATACGCCCGTACGGAGATCAACGGCATCGGCGGTTATTATGCGTATGGGAAAGACCTGATCAATGGGGACAGCGTGTTTGATTATGACGTGACGAAGCTTTCCGTTTATACGCAGGGGATCGGCCTGACCGGAATTGAAGTGTATGATCTGCTGCGTGATGAGTACGATATCCAGATCGAATTTGGCGATATCGGGAATATCCTCGCTTATATTTCGATCGGCGACCGGATACAGGATATCGAGCGGCTGGTCGGCGCGCTGGAGGATATCCGGCACCTTTATGGAAAAGATACGGGCGGCTTATACTGCGGCGATTTTATCCAGCCGGAGCAGGTGATGACGCCGCAGAAGGCGTTTTATGCAAAAAAGAAGCGGCTTCCGATCCGGGAAACGGCGGGGGCGGTCTGCGGGGAGCTGATCATGTGCTATCCGCCTGGGATACCGATCCTGACGCCGGGCGAGCGGATTACAGAGGATATTATCGAATACATTTTGTATGCAAAGGAAAAGGGCTGTTCCCTGCAGGGGACAATGGACGTCAATGCCGAATATCTGCAGGTGATCATATAGGGAGGCGAGCGGATGGATATCTGGTTCTCACAAATGGATACGGAAAACGTAAAAACAAGCGTGCGGGTAGACCGCCAGCTGTTCAGCGCGGTCAGTGAATATCAGAGGATTGATGTGTTTGAATCCCAGGAATTTGGAAAGATGATCGTCCTGGACGGAGAGATCATTTTTTCAGAGGCGGATGAGTTTATTTATAATGAAATGGTCGTGCATGTGCCGATGGCTGTCCATCCGCACGTCAGGAATGTGCTGATCATCGGCGGCGGGGACGGCGGCGTGGCAAGAACCTGTATCGAATATGAAGAGATCGAAACAATCGATGTGGTGGAACAGGACGAAATGTTTGTAAAGGTCAGCAGAGAGTTTTTTCCGGAGACGGCAAAAGGCTTCGACGACCCGCGCGTGACGGTGACGAATATGGACGGCCTGCGTTTTTTGCGCAGGTGCGAGGATAAATATGACCTGATCATCAATGACTCCACCGACCCGTTCGGATATACGGAAGGGCTGTTCACAAAGGAATTTTACGGGAAATGCTACCGCGCGCTGAAAGAGGACGGGATCATGGTCTATCAGCATGGAAGCCCGTTTTATGACGAGGATGAGGCGGCGTTTCGCGCGATGCACCGGAAAGTCCACCGGAGTTTTCCGATCAGCCGGGTGTACCAGGCGAGTATCCCGACGTGCCCCGCGGGGTACTGGATGTTCGGTTTTGCTTCCAAAAAATACCATCCGCTGTTCGATCTGGATGAGCAGCGGTGGAAAGCGCGGGGCATCAAGACGTGGTATTATACGACAAACCTTCACAGGGGGGCGTTTATGCTGCCGAAATACGTGGAGGATTTATTAGAAGAGGAGGAACAAAAATGAGCAGGTTGCTGATCATCGGCTGCGGCGGCGTGGCGTCGGTCGCTGTCCATAAATGCTGCCAGAACAGTGAAGTATTTGAGGAGATTATGATCGCGAGCCGCACGGTTTCAAAGTGCGATGCATTGAAAGAAAAACTGCAGCCGCAGACCAGGACAAAGATTACAACGGCGCAGGTGGACGCGGACAACACAGATGAGCTGACCGCCCTGATCCGTTCCTATCAGCCGGACGCCGTTTTGAATGTCGCGCTCCCGTATCAGGATCTGACGATCATGGACGCCTGCCTTGCCGCGGGGACGCATTATATCGATACGGCAAATTATGAAGCGGAAAATACGGACGATCCCGGCTGGCGGGCGGTATACGAGGAACGCTGCAAACGGCTTGGGTTTACGGCCTATTTTGACTATTCGTGGCAGTGGGCGTACCGGGAGAGGTATGAAAAGGCGGGGCTTACGGCGCTGCTCGGCACAGGGTTTGATCCCGGCGTGACAAGCGTATTTACGGCATATGCGGCGAAGCATTATTTTGATGAGATCCATACGATTGATATCCTGGACTGCAACGGCGGCGACCATGGCTATCCGTTTGCGACGAATTTTAACCCGGAGATTAATTTGCGGGAAGTGTCCGCGCCGGGCTCTTATTGGGAAGACGGGAAATGGGTGGAAGTCCCGCCGATGAGCATTCACAGGGAATATGAGTTTGCAGGCGTTGGGAAAAAGGATATGTACCTGCTGCACCATGAGGAGATCGAGGCGCTTGCCAGGAATATTCCGGGCGTAAAGCGGATCCGCTTCTTTATGACATTCGGGCAGAGTTACCTGACGCATATGAAATGTCTGGAAAATGTCGGTATGCTCTCGACGGCTCCGGTGACGTTTCAGGGGCGTCAGATCGTGCCGATCCAGTTTTTAAAAGAACTGCTTCCGGATCCGGCTTCGCTTGGGCCGCGGACGGTCGGGAAAACGAATATCGGCTGCATTTTTACCGGCATAAAAGAAGGCAGGGAGAAGAAGCTGTATATTTATAATATCTGCGACCATCAGGAGTGCTACCGCGAGGTGCAGTCGCAGGCGGTCTCTTATACGACGGGCGTGCCCGCCATGATCGGGGCGATGCTCGTTTTAACCGGCAAATGGAAAAAGCCGGGCGTGTTTACCACCGATGAGTTCGATCCGGATCCGTATATGGACGCCCTGAATCGGTGGGGGCTGCCCTGGACGGTTGAGGAGGATCCGGAGCTGGTTCCATAGCGATCAGAACGAAACGGGCGGAAGGAAGAACAGATAAAGGTGACAGGTAAAAGATGAGAATCGAACAGCTCCCGACGCCGGCTTATGTGCTGGATGAGGAAAAACTGATACGCAATCTGAAAATCTTACAGCAGGTGCAGGCGCATACGGGGTGCCGTATCCTGCTGGCGCAAAAGGCGTTTTCCATGTTCTGCGCCTATCCGCTGATCGCGGAATATCTGGCGGGGACGACGGCGAGCGGCTTATTTGAGGCAAGGCTTGGGAAAGAGGAGATGGGAAAGGAAAACCATATTTTTTCCCCAGCTTACCGGGAATCGGAAATCGATGAGATCGCGGATATCTGCGACCATGTGGTGTTTAATTCCTTTTCACAGCTGTATAAATACAGAGCGCGCTGCGCCGGGAAAACCAGCATCGGCCTGCGTATCAATCCGGAAATATCCACACAGGAGGGGCATACGGCTTATGATCCCTGCGCGGCGGGATCGCGGCTCGGCATTCCCGCGCGGCAGTTTACCGAAGAGCTGGAGCGGAACCCGGCTGCGCTGGAGGGCGTGGACGGGCTGCATTTCCATACGCTTTGCGAACAGAATGCGGACGCGCTGGCAAAAACGCTTGCCGCGGCGGAAGAAAAATTCGGACGTTATTTCAGACAGATGAAATGGCTCAATATGGGCGGCGGACACCATATCACGCGGGCGGATTACGACGTCGGGCTGCTGGAACGCTGTATCCGCCATGCGCAGGATGCTTATGGCGTGACGGTTTATCTGGAGCCGGGGGAGGCGGTCGCGCTGTACGCGGGGTATCTTGTGACGGAAGTGATGGATATCGTGGAAAACGGCGTAAAGACCCTGATTCTTGACGCGTCTGCGTCGTGCCATATGCCGGACGTGCTGGAAATGCCGTACCGCCCGCCGTTAAAAGACAGCGGGCTGCCGGGGGAAAAGCCGTATACGTACCGTTTAGCTTCCGCGACGTGCCTGGCGGGCGATATTGTCGGGGATTATTCGTTTGACCGGGAAATTCAGGCGGGCGACCGGCTGTATTTTGAAGATATGATGATTTATTCCATGGTGAAAAATAATACGTTTAACGGAATGTGCCTTCCCGCGCTCGCAGTGCGGGGGACGGACGGGGAGTGCCGCATCGTAAAACAGTTTGGATACCGCGATTTCAGGGAAAGGCTGTCTTAAAAAATGAGGGGAAAAATCAAACATTCAACGCCGGCGCAGGACGGTTTCCATATGCCCGCGGAATACGGGCCGCACTGCGGCTGCATGATGGTCTGGCCGGTGCGCGCGGGCTCGTGGCCGCATGGGGCGAAGGAAGCGCAGGAAACGTTTGCGCAGATCATACGTGTCCTTGCAGAAAGCGAGCATGTGTTCCTGCTGGCGCATGGCGCGGAATATGAGCGCGTGTGCGCATTATTTTCTGCGGAGAGCCGGGTGCATGTTTTTGATGTGGAAACGGACGACGCGTGGGCGCGGGATATCGGCCCGACGTGCGTTGTAAATAAAGACGGAGAAGTACGCGGCGTTGACTGGCAGTTTAACGCATGGGGCGGCGCATATGACGGGCTGTATGCGCACTGGGAAAAGGATAACCGCGCGGCGGCGGCGGTCTGCGGCGCGCTTTCCATGGAATGCTATGACGCGCAGCATTTTGTGCTGGAGGGCGGGGCGATCCATACGGACGGGGAGGGCACCCTGCTTGTGACAGAAGCCTGCCTGCTCAGCGGCGGGCGGAATCCCCTTTTGAATAAGGCGGAGATTGAGCGGGAGTTAAAGCAGTATCTTGGCGCGGAAAAGGTCGTCTGGCTGCCGCGCGGCATTTATCAGGACGAGACAAACGAACATGTGGACAATGTGTGCGCGTTTGTGCGCCCGTCAGAGGTCGTGCTTGCGTGGACGGACAAAAAGGACGATCCGCAGTGGGAGCTGAGCAATGCCTGTCTGGAAACGCTGGAAAAGGAAACGGATGCAAGGGGCAGGAAGTTTACGGTGCATAAACTCCCGATACCGGAACGCCCCGTCTGCATTACAAAGGAAGAACGGGACGGGTTTGTGTTTGAGGAAGGCGAGGACGTGCGGGAGGCGGGCGAGCGGCTGGCGGCAAGCTATGTGAATTTTTATATTGCAAACGGGAGCGTGCTTGTGCCGCAGTTTGGCGATGTGAACGACCGGCCTGCGGTCAGGCTGCTGGCCGGCCTGTTTCCGGAGCGGGCGATCGTGCCGGTTTATGCGCGGCCGATTATCGTCGGCGGCGGGAATATCCACTGTATCACGCAGCAGATTCCGGCGGGGAAGAATCTGCACTGGGACATTACAGGCCCGCTGGCTGCGGGCGGCTTTGAAGGAGAAAGAAAATGAGGAATGTGACGGTGGCGGCCGTACAGATGCGCTGTGGCCGCGAGGCGGGAGAAAATATCGCAAAAGCGGAAAAAATGGTGCGGGAAGCGGCGGCGGAGGGCGCAAACGTGATTTTGCTGCCGGAACTGTTTGAACGGCAGTATTTTTGCCAGGAACGGCGGTATGATTATTATAAGTTTGCAAAGCCGGCGGCGGAGAATGATGCGGTGCGCCATTTCCGGCCCATAGCAAAGGAGCTGGGCGTCGTGCTGCCGGTCAGTTTTTATGAAAAGGACGGCTGTGTGCTGTATAACAGCGTCGCCATGCTGGACGCGGACGGCGCATTGCTGGGCGTGTACCGCAAGACGCATATTCCGGACGATCATTTTTATCAGGAAAAGTTTTACTTCACGCCCGGCAATACGGGCTTTCGCGTCTGGGATACACGTTTCGGGAAAATCGGCGTCGGCGTCTGCTGGGACCAGTGGTTTCCGGAGACGGCGCGCTGCCTTGCGCTCGGCGGCGCAGAAATGCTTTTGTATCCGACGGCCATTGGGAGCGAGCCGATCTTAAACTGTGACAGTATGCCGCACTGGCGCAGATGTATGCAGGGGCATGCGGGCAGCAACCTGATCCCGGTGGCTGCGGCGAACCGGATTGGGCTGGAAACGGTGGAGCCGACGGAGGAAAACGGCGGGCAGAAATCTTCGCTGCTGTTTTACGGCTCTTCCTTTATTACGGATGAAACCGGGGAAATAAAGGCGGAGGCGCCGAGAGAGCGCGAAGCGGTCATACTGGCGACATTTGACCTGGACGCGGTGGAAGAAAACCGGCTGGGCTGGGGGCTGTTCCGGGACCGGAGGCCGCATTGTTATGGGGAGATAAGCGGATAAAAGATTTTGTTGGCGTCAATCGCGCATCGGTCGGAAACCTTCCGGTGCGTTTTTTGTATGCGTATGGATATGGAGGAAAAAATGGAACGAGGGAGTTTACTCAAACAGACGTTGGGGCGGATAAGGGAAAACGCCCTGGACGATACGGCGATGCATGGCGCGCGCGCGAGATGGGACAGCATCGCAAAGCCGCTGCACAGCCTGGGGAGGCTGGAGGATGCGGTCGTGCGGATCGCCGGGATACAGGGGACGCCGCATGTGGATATCAGGAAAAAAGCGCTGGTAGTTTTCTGCGCGGACAATGGCGTGGCAGAGGAAGGCGTGACGCAGACGGGACAGGAAGTGACGGCAATTGTCGCGGGAAATTTTCAGAATGATAAGACCTGTACGGCATTATTCTGCCGCGACAGCGGGACGGATGTTTTCCCCGTTGATATCGGCATGGCGGCGGATGCGCCGGGCGTGGAAAGGCGTAAAATTGCGTATGGCACAAAAAATATGGCGAAGGAGCCGGCCATGTCTTATGAGGATGCGCTGGACGCCATAGAGACGGGGATTGCCATTGCAGGGGAATTAAAACAAAAAGGCTACAAGATGCTTGCGGCGGGCGAGATGGGGATCGGGAATACGACGACGAGCGGCGCTGTGGCGGCTGCGCTGACGGGAAGTCCGCCGGAATCTCTGGCGGGACGCGGCGCAGGCCTGGACGCGGAGGGGCTGCAAAAAAAAATCGAAGTGATAAAAAAAGCCCTGAAACTGCACCGCCCGAATCCGGCGGATCCGGTGGACGCGCTTGCAAAAGTCGGCGGATTTGACCTTGCGGGCATGGCGGGGCTGTACCTCGGAGCGGCGGCAGAGCGGATTCCGGTCATGATGGACGGTTTTATATCGCTCACAGCCGCTTATGCCGCGAAGCGGCTGTGCCCGCGGGCGGCGGACTGCTGGCTGGCGTCGCATATGCCAAAAGAGCCGGGCGGCGTATATATGCTCGAACAGCTTGGAATGCAGCCGTTTTTGACGTGCGACCTCTGCCTGGGGGAAGGGAGCGGCGCGGCGCTGGCATTTCCGCTGCTGGAAAGCGCGGTAAATGTCTATTATAAAATGCCGTCATTTGCCGATATAGGAGTGGAAGCATATCAGCCGTATGAATAAAATTCCCTTGTACAGCGTTATGGAATATGGTATATTATAAGAACATATGTCGGATCTGCTGCAGCGGATGGCAGGAGGGGCGGTATGCGGTTGATCAATAGTCTGAAGATTGCATTTTCCATGTATACAAGGATTCCGACGCCCAAAGCGGACTGGACGGAGCAGAATATGCGGTATGTCATGTGCTGCTTTCCCTGTGTCGGGCTTTTGATCGGGGCGGCTGTCTGGGCGGCAGGGCGGCTTTTGGACGCGCTGCCGTTTGGCAGGGCGTTTGATACGGCAGTTTTATTGCTTGTGCCGCTTTTTATTACAGGCGGCATCCATATGGATGGCTTTTTGGATACCGTCGATGCGCTGAGCGCTTACCAGCCGGCGGAGCGGCGGCTGGAGATTTTAAAAGACGCGCATACGGGGGCGTTCGCTGTGATCGGCGCGGCGGTGTATTTTCTTCTGGATTATGCCGTCTGGTCAGAAGTGACAACCGAAACGCTGCCGGTTTTACTGCCGGGGTTTGTACTGAGCCGCGTGTTGAGCGCGTTTTCCGTAACCGTCTGGCAGGGCGCGAAAAAGGACGGGCTTGCGGCAGGTTTCCGTCAGGCGGCGCAAAAACGGTTTACGGCCGCGGCGCTGATTCTGGAAGGAGCGGCGGCGGCCACAGCGATGTTTGTTATCTGTCCGCGGGCGGCGTTTCTGGAAACGGCGGCGGCCGCGGGGGCGTTTGTTTATTACCGTTATATGGCTTACCGTAAATTCGGCGGGGTGACGGGGGATCTGGCCGGATGGTTCCTGCAGGTATGTGAGCTTGCAATGGCGGGAAGCGTTGTAATCGGAAGCGCACTATGGAGCTGATGCCGCAGCCGCCACAGAGGGAATCCGGACGCGATCATTGAAACCGGTGGAATTGAAATAGGTAAAAGGAGCGGAACCATGTTGTTACAGCAGGGAGGAAATTTCTTTTTTCAGAATAACTGTATCGATTTTTCGGCAAATATTAATTTTCTCGGCATTCCGGACAATGTCATGCAGGCGGCGAGGGCAGGCCTTGTTGCGCCTGCGGCGCCGGACGGGCAGCCGGATGGGCGGTCTTTGGACGAGTATGTTGCGGAGATGGAAGGCGTAGGGCCGGGGCAGATTTTTTGCGGGAACGGCGCGGCGGAAGTGTTAAAAAGCCTGTTGCGGGCGCTGCAGCCGAAAAAAGCCCTGTTGCCGGTGCCGGGATTTGAGGAATATACAAGGGCGCTGGCGGAGGCGGGATGCGCGGCGGAGTGTTTTTATACGGAGCCGTCGGAGGGGTATGATATCCCGCTGGATGGGTTCTGCGCGCGCATAACGAAAGAGACGGATATGGTTTTATTGTGCAATCCGAGCAATCCGACCGCAGTATTGTTTGATAAGGAATTTATCCGCGCGGTATTGGAGCGGTGCAGGGAAATGCAGGCGCAGCTCGTGCTGGATGAGTGTTATCTGGATTTTGTGGAAGAGGCGGAAAAGTTCCGCCTGGATCCGGAGGAAGCGGACGGGCGTCTGTTTGTATTGAAAGATTTTACGAGGGTTTTTGCGATGCCCGGAATCCGTCTTGGATACGGTGTGTGCAAAAATGAAAGCCTTGTCAGCCGGATGCAGGCGTCCGTACTGCCGCTTGCAAAAGTGTCTGTGATGGCGCAGCGGGCGGGCATTGCCTGTACAAAAGCGCGCGGGTTCGTGCGGGAAACTGCAAAGGCGACGGCAAGGGAACGGGCATGGCTGCTGGACGAGTTTCAGCGCATAGGGATTTCCCATGCCAGGGGCGAGGCGAATTTTGTGTTTTTTAAAAGCCGTCCGGGGCTGCACGCATACAGCATCCGGCATGGCATCATGCTGCGCGACTGCAGCAATATGGAAGGGATGGAAAAAGGGAGTTACCGCGTGACTGTGCGCAGCCGCGAAGAAAATGAAAAGCTGGCGGGCGTATTGGACGGATGGATGCAGGAGGCCGAATAATGGCGATATGGCAAAGAAGAAAAAAACGGTAAAACGGGTTTCCGGAAAAAAGAGAAAGCAGAAAGTGTTTCTGCGTTTTGTGGCATGTTTCGCCTGTTTTCTGATGGCGGCTCCCGCCATGCATATCATGAAAGACCGTCTGGAGGCGGGCGGGCAGGAAGCAGTGTTGGAAGACGCGCAGGAAGAGGGAAAGATACCAAGGCCGGAACTGGACGTCGAGCTTCTGACGCTGAATGAATATTCGAGGCCGGGCATTGCACTTTCGTCCGTAAACGGCATTGTCATCCATTATACGGGCAATCCGGGAACGGGCGCCATTGCGAACAGAAATTATTTTGAAGGGCTGAAAGATTCTCATGTGACAAAGGCGAGCAGCCATTTTGTCATCGGGCTGGACGGCGAGATCGTGCAGTGCATTCCATGCAATGAGATTTCGTACGCTTCCAATGGCCGCAATGCGGATACCATATCGATCGAATGCTGTATCGGGGATGATACGGGGAAGTTTAACGATCGTACCTATGATACGGCAGTCCGCCTGACCGCATGGCTGGTGGAGCGGTACCATCTTACCGTGTCCGATGTGATACGCCATTATGACGTGACAGGGAAAGAATGCCCGAAATATTTTGTGGAAGTTCCGTCTGCGTGGGAACAGTTCCGCACAGACGTGCAGGCGTATCTGGACCGTTATCATGTATAAAAAGCACAGAAAAAGATACAAGGAGAAGTAGAATGACTGAAATCTATGAAGCGTTACAGCAGGGGTTGGAGATCAGGAAAAACCTTATTGAATTAAAAAAATTATTAAAGGAAGAAGGCGCGCTGGACGCCTATCTTTCCATGACGGAAGACGATGCGCTGATCGCAGGCTTTTTAAAAGACGAAGATGCAAAAGTGCGTAAAAACGCGGCGAATGTACTGGGGCTCGTAAAGAGCCAGGAGAGCCTGGACCAGATCTGGGAAGCGTATGTGGCGGAGACGCAGCTTTTTGTAAAGAGCGCGTATCTTGCCGCCATGCAGAAGCTCGACTGCAGGGCTTATGAGCGACAGATCAAGAAGCGTTACGAGGAGCTGCTTGCCTATGAGCCACAGGAGGAAGAAAAAAAGCATATCCAGGAAGAAGTGCAGCAGATGCGCAGGCTTGTGGCAAAATTTGACGGTGTGCTCCGCCATAAATTTACCGGATATTATAAGCCGCAGGATTTTATCCTGACGACGCTGAAACATTATCAGGATACGACCTGCGTACAGGTGGAAACAGGGGAAGCGAAGGTCATTCCGATGGGCGTGCAGGTGACGGGCGGCATTGTCCGGGAGGTCTCCGCGATCCGTACGTACCGCGAGCTTTTGTTCAATCTGTACTGTGACAGGCGGCCGCCGATGCAGCCGGAAGAGGCGGCGCAGATCCTGCTCGGCTCCAATCTTCTGGAGCTTCTGGAGGAAATGCATGAGGGGAACGGCCCGTATGCGTTCCGCCTTGAGATCAAAGGCCCGATGACGCTGGAAGAAAAAAGCGGTTTTGCAAAAAAACTGGCGACGGAGCTTGAGCTGCGCACCCAGCATTTCCTTGTGAACGATACGGGCAATTATGAGATCGAGATCCGTCTGATTCAGGATAAGAATGGCAATTTCTTCCCATGCCTGAAGCTTTTTACGATTTTAAAGAACCGTTTCTCCTACCGGAAATATACGACGGCGACCTCTATGCATCCGACGCTGGCGGCCCTGCTCGTAGAGCTTTCGTCAAACTGGCTGGCTGACCATGCGCATGTGCTGGACGCCTTCTGCGGGACGGGCACGCTGCTGATCGAGCGTCTGTATGCGCTTCCGGTGCGGGCGGCGTTTGGGACGGACACGTATGGAGAGGCGATCTTCGGCGCGCGCGCAAATACGGCGGCTGCACATATGAATATCAATTATATCCAGAGGAATTTTCTGGAATTTACGCATGGGTATCTGTTTGATGAGATCTGGGCGGACATGCCGCTGCGGGGAAAGAAGACGCGCGAGGAGCAGGACGCGTTTTACCTGGCGTTTTTTAAACGCGCATGGAAGCTGTTAAAAGACGGCGGCAGGGTATTTATATATTGCAATGAGATCGGGCTTGTGAAAAAATATATACGCCTGCTCGGGACGTTCCGCCTGAAGCAGGAGTTCTGCATCCGCGAGAAAGACGGTTTCTATCTGTTTATCTTAGAGCAGCGGGCGTTGCAGGATGAGCAGTAAAAAGAAGGCTAAGGGAGATCATGGGAAATATAATCGTAGTGGAAGGATATTCTTTTACAGATGAGGCGATGGCGAAACAGGCGCGTACGGAGGCGCAGGGCGTACAGTATGTCCGGTCGCGTACGGATATGTCAAAGCCTGACCAGGTTTTTTCGATCTACCATAAGCTGCTGGAACAGAAGATGTTTCAGACGCCGATCGGCTATGCGTATTTAAAAGAACTGCAGGATTATTTAAAAACAATGCCCGGCGTCCACAGCGAGGACATCCGGCCGATTCCGGTCGCGTCCAATCTTGTTGTGGACGACCGGGTGGGCATTACCAAACGGATGCGCAGGCAGCTTGATGAGATGAAAAATAAATTAAAACTCTCCATTGCGGCCAATCTTACGCTTGCGCTTGCGATTGTCATTATGTTTGTCATTTCCGCGACAAGCGGGCAGACGACGATCCTGAATTATGAGAGCAGCCTGCAGGATGAATATGCGCAGTGGGAGCAGGAACTGCAGGAACGCGAGCAGGCGGTTCGGGAAAAAGAGATCGAGTTAAATATGGATACATTTTCGGATGATACGGTAACGGTGGAAGAATAGGCGCCGCGAACACATTTTTTTCATATTCCTGCGTTATACTGAACGCAAAATGGAAACGGGGTGTCCGGAATGGAAAAATTAAAGATACTTGTTGTGGATGATGAAAGCAGGATGCGCAAATTAGTCCGGGATTTTCTGGTGAAACGGGATTTTGAGGTGCTGGAAGCGGGCGACGGTGAGGAGGCGCTGGATATCTTTTATGCAAATAAGGATATCGCGCTGCTGATTCTGGACGTCATGATGCCGAAAATGAACGGGTGGGAAGTATGCCGGGAGATACGGGAGAATTTTGCGGTGCCGATCATCATGCTGACGGCAAAGGGAGATGAGAGCGATGAGCTGCTCGGTTTTGAAATGGGCGTTGACGAATATATTGCAAAACCGTTCAGCCCGAAGATTCTCGTTGCGCGCGTGGAAGCGCTGCTGCGGCGGTCGAATAAACTGCAGGGCGGGCAGTCTGTCGAGGTCGGGGGCATATTGATCGATAAGACGGCGCATATGGTTCTTGTCGATGGGGAGCGGCTGGAACTGAGTTACAAAGAATTTGAACTGCTGGCTTATTTTGCGGAAAACCAGGGCATAGCCCTGTCGCGTGAGATGATCCTGAACCATGTATGGAATTATGATTATTTTGGCGATGCGCGCACGATTGACACGCATGTGAAAAAACTCCGCGCCAAACTTGGAAAAAAAGGCGGATATATCAAGACCATATGGGGCATGGGCTATAAATTTGAAGTGGGCTGAGCGTCATGGGATCCAAAAAAGTGAAAAAAGATAAAAAAGAAAGAAATAAAAAAAGCGGCGTCCATTCCCTGAACCGGCAGTTTACGCTGGTTCTGGTCGCCCTTGTCGTGATGACGGTCTTTCTGGGCGTTTTTTTTAATACGATGTTTCTGGAACCGTATTACGTCTGGAATAAGGAGCGGATACTGACCGACAGCTTTGAAAAGATTGATGCGGCCAGCGCGGACGGCACGCTTGAATCCGGCGAATTTGATATAGAATTTGAGCAGCTGTGCGCGAATGGAAACCTGCGGATGATCATTATCAATGCGGACAGTACGGTCGTGCTTTCTTCGGAAAACAACAATAAGACGATGGTGCTGCATTTTATGGAGGCTCTGTTCAGCGGCAGCGGAGACGAGGGCGGGATGTCCATCATAAAAGAGGGCGAGAATTATGTGATCCAGAAGCAGTATGACAACCGCACCAACTCGGAATATCTGGTCATGTGGGGGACGCTTTCGGACGGGAAGCTGGTAATGGCGCGCACAGCGTTAAAAAGCATCCGGGACACATCGAGCCTGACGAACCGGTTTTTACTTGTTACGGGCCTGATCGTGCTGGCAATCAGCGCGCTTGCGGCGGGCATTGTCACGCGGCGGATCACCAACCCGATCTTACAGCTCACAGAGATCTCCAAGCGGATGACGGAACTGGATTTTGAAGCGAAATACAGTGTGTCGGATAAAAAGCGCAAAAACGAGATCGATCTCCTGGGCGAGCATATGAATGAGCTTTCGGGAAAGCTGGAACAGACGATTTCCGAATTAAAGAGCGCCAATAACGAACTGCTGCTGGACAATGCGCGGAAAACCCAGATTGATGAGATGCGCAAAGAATTTCTGTCAAACGTGTCGCACGAGCTGAAAACGCCGCTGGCGCTGATCCAGGGATATGCGGAAGGCCTGCAGGAGTGCATCAACGACGATGAAGAGAGCAGGATGTTTTACTGTGAAGTCATTATGGATGAAGCGGATAAAATGAACCGTATGGTAAAGCAGCTTCTGACGTTAAACCATCTGGAGTTTGGCAATGAAGCCGTCGTTATGGAGCGGTTTGACCTGACAGAGCTGATCGCGGGCGTCATCAACGCCTCTTCGATTTTGATACAGCAAAATGGCATTTCCATTGATTTTGACGCGGGCGCTCCTTTGTATGTATGGGCGGACGAGTTTAAGACGGAAGAAGTCATCACCAATTTCCTGAGCAATGCCATCCATTACGCGGACGGCGAGAAAAGGATTGCGATCACCTGTGAAATAAAAACAGATTGTGTGCGCGTCAATGTATTTAATACGGGAAAGCCGATCGCGGAGGAAGACCTGGACAAGGTCTGGATCAAATTTTATAAAGCGGATAAGGCGCGGACGCGTGAATATGGCGGAAGCGGCATCGGGCTTTCTATCGTAAAAGCGATCATGGATTCTTTCAACAGGCAGTGCGGCGTGTATAACTGTGAGGGCGGCGTGGTATTCTGGATGGAACTTGACACAAAAAATTAAGAAAGCATTGCCTAATCGCGGCAGAAATGCTAACATAGAAAGAGGACAGGCATAAAACAGGATAAAAAATGGTTATGGGAGTAGGTTGCATGAAAGCAGATTGTATGAAAGCAGGTTGTATGAAAAAGAGAAGATTCCTATCAGGGGCGCTGGTTCTGGCCGTTTCCATGATGTTTGCCGGATGCGGAGAGCAGGTATATGACCTTACGGAGGAAGAGCGGGCGGCGGTTGTGCAATATTCCGCGCATGTCGTTACGAAATTTAACAAAGAGCAGCCGGAGGGGATCCGGGACGTCGCCGCGCTGGAGGCGGAGATGGCGCTGGAGGCGGAGCAGGAAAAAGAAGACGAAAAAGAAAAAGAGCCGGAAGTGGACTCCGCCGCGGATGACGCCGTTGCCGATGATGCGCCCGCCGATAACGGCGCGCAGGAAAATACGCAGCAGGACGCCGCAGAGCCGGGGGTTTCCTATGTCTCGCTGAACCAGGCGCTGCAGCTTGGGGGCGTTGACGCGGTATATCGGGATTATGAGCTGACAGACCAGTATGCCGAAACGGAAAGCTATGCGGTCAGCGCAAACAGCGGAAATACATTATTAATCCTGCATATCAGGCTGAAAAATAACAGCAGCCGCGCCGCAGACTGTAATATTCTGGCAAAGCTGCCGGTATTTAACCTGAAAATAAACGGGGAAGTCAGCACAGCTTCCGATGTGACGATCCTTCTGAACGACCTCAGCACGTATGAGGGCAGCATCGCGGCAGGGGAGGCGGCGGATACGGTTCTGGTGTTTCAGGTCAGGAAAGGCTCCCTTGGCGGCATAAAGACAATGGATCTGGACGTTACGGTCGGTGAAACCACGTCGACGGTGCAGCTGATCGGCGGTTAAATGGCCGGATGGGAGGTTTTGAATAAAAATATATAAAAATTTGTAAAAAATGCGTGTAATTTTGGACAATAGTGTGATATACTGTTACTAATTACAGAGAATGGCTTGGGAGGAGATAGGTATGGATACAAACATTCTGTTAGAGAACGGGACGAATGAGCTGGAAGTGTTGGAATTTACGCTGAATGGAAATCATTACGGGATCAATGTGGCAAAGATCAGGGAGATTCTTACATATCAGCCGATTACGCCGATCCCGAATGCGCATCCGAGTGTGGAAGGCATTTTTATGCCGCGTGATACGATGATAACGGTTATCAATTTAAAGAGCTGCATGGGGCTGGCTGATACGGGGGAGCAGGGCTTATTTATCATTACGAATTTCAATAAGCTGAATATCGCATTCCATGTAGACCAGGTGATCGGTATCCACAGGGTATCCTGGGCGGATATCATCAAACCGGATTCCACGATCAATATTGAGCGGGACGGGACTTCACAGGGGGTTTCCACAGGCGTGATCAAGCTTCAGGATAAGCTGGTGGTCATCCTTGACTTTGAAAAGATCGTGACGGATATCAGCCCGGAGACAGGCCTGAAAGTATCTGACATTGAATCGCTGGGCGAGCGCAACAGGAATGACTCGCCGATTCTGATCGCGGAAGATTCGCCGCTGCTCGGCAAGCTGATTACGGACAGCCTGAAAAAAGCGGGATACACCAATATTACGATGTGTATGAACGGAAAAGAAGCATGGGATAAGCTGGTTACATATAAAAACAATGGAAATGTATTTGAAAAAGTGCATTGCATCATTACGGATATCGAAATGCCGATCATGGATGGGCACAGGCTCACAAAGCTTGTAAAAACAGATGATGTGTTAAAACAGATACCGTTGATCATCTTCTCGTCTCTTGTAAATGAAGAAATGAGAAGGAAGGGCGAGTCGCTCGGCGCTGACGCGCAGCTGACCAAACCGGAGATCGGATATCTGGTGGAAGCGATTGATAATCTGATTGATAAGAATGTAAGGTAATACAGGAAAACCGGGTGAGAGCGACTGCGCGGATGGAAATCCCGCTCCTCTCACTTTTTCCTCTTATACAGGAAAGAATTTGAACACAGGATTTTAAGGAGGCGTTTTATGAACCGGAATGAAGATTATCTGGATAATCTGCTCACATCGGTCACAAATAAGCTGGATCAGTTTGATGATGATTTTGAGCAGAGCAGGGAGTCTTTAAGAGAATCATATCGAACACAAAATGACCTTCCGCAGGGAACGCAGAGCGCGCTGGACGAGATTCGGGAAGATAATTTCCTGAAAGATTTTGACGCTGATCTGGGAGTGGGCAGTGAGGAAGATTTTATACGTGAATTTGAACGGGAGCTGAACGGGGAGGCGGAGGCCGTTTATCATGAGCCGGAAATGGACGATTTTGTCGATCAGATGAATGAGCTGATTGGAAACGGCGTTGAAGACGTGCCGTTTGAGGTGGACACGATGACGCCGGCCGAACCGCAGGAGAACAGTCCGTTTGAAACAGATGGAGCGGATCGCGTCTTAAATGATGGCAGTGACGGTATGCCGGAGACATTGTTTTCCGAGGGGGCAAAATCCGCTTTATCCGAACTGGAGGAACTGCAGGATGAAACGATGGATCTGGCGCCTTTGCAGGATGAAACGGCGGATCTGTCAGCTCTGCCGACGGAAGAGGCTCCTGTACAGCCGGAAATTCCTTCAGCCCCGGAAGGCATGGAAGGGCTGGAGGATTTATTTGCGGATACGGAAGAAATGTTAAAGAATGATCCGGAGGGGATGCCGCCTATGCCGGGCGCGGAGAGCGCGGCGCCTGCGGAAGAGCCGCTGATGCCTGGGGCGATGGATACGAGCCTAGAAGATATCCTGGGGGAATCCGATGATGAGGCGCTTTCCGATATCGGCAGGATGCTGGATGCAGACGAAAACGGCAAAACACTGGAAGGCGCGGACGGCGGAGATCCGTTTGCGATGGGGCCGGATTTTGTTTTTCAGGAATCGCAGGAGAATGACGGGGAATCGAAAAAGGGGAAAAAGAAAAAGGAAAAAAATCCAAACGGCTTTTTTGCAAAGCTTGGGAGGCTGCTGTTTGGCACGCCGGAAGAGCTGAATCCGGATGCGGTGGCGGAAAACGGATCGCTGGGAGAGATCTCAGAGGAGAATATGGAGATCATGGCGAAAGAAGACGCCGAAGCGAAGAAGAAGGAAAAACAGCAGCAGAAAGAGTTGAAAAAACAGCAGAAGAAAGAAGCCGCCGAGCAGAAGAAAAAAGAAAAAGAAGCAAAAAAAGCGGAAAAAGAGGCGAAAAAGGCGCAGAAGCCGAAAAAGGAAAAACCGAAGAAAGAGAAAAAGAAAGCTCCGAAAGAACCGCCGCTGCCGAGAGTGCCGGTCATGATGATGTGGGGGATCGCATTGTCCATCATGCTTTTTATTTTTCTGGGGACGGCTCTGGTCGGTTATTCATCGAATGTCAGCCAGGCGCAGGAAGCGTTTGATGAGGGCGATTATGTGACCGCCTATACGAAATTGCGCGGGCTGAAAATACGCGGGGCGGACGAAGAATTATATAACAGCGCGCTTGCGCTTGCCGGCATTCAGACAGAGTTGGATGCATATACGGCGCTGATGGAGCAGAAGCAGTATGAGCTGGCGCTGGATGCGCTGATCCGCGGCATCGGCAGGTGCCAGGTGCATTCCTCGGAAGCCGAGGAGTGGGGCGTTTCCGATAAGCTGAGCGATCTCGAATCCCAGCTGAATAAATTTTTGCGCGAACAATTCGATATCAGCAAGCGGCGGGCGAAAAAGCTGTACAAGATCAAAAAACGGCAGGAATATACATTGGAAGTGCACAGTATTTTAGAGGAGCTGGGCTTATATCAGCCAGCGGGAGTTATGAGATGATCGCGATTATTGATTATGACGCCGGTAACCTGAAGAGCGTGGAGAAAGCGCTGGCAAAGCTGGGGCAGGAAGGCGTGATTACAAGAGACAGAAAAACCATCCTTGAGGCGGAGAAGGTGATTCTCCCGGGCGTCGGTTCATTCGGGATGGCGATGGAGCAGTTAAAGCGCTATGAACTTGATAAAGTGATTTGCGAGACAGTGCAGAAAGGGACGCCGTTTCTTGGCATATGCCTCGGGCTGCAGCTGTTGTTTGACGGCAGCGAAGAGAGCGAAGGCGTAGAGGGGCTTGGCATTTTGCGCGGCGATATTTTAAAGATTCCGGACACAGAAGGCCTGAAGATTCCGCACATTGGCTGGAATTCCCTTGCGCTGGAAAATGGGGGCAGGCTGTTTTGCGGACTGGAACAGGGGCCGTATGTGTATTTTGTGCATTCTTATTATCTGCGGGCGGCCGATCCGCAGATCGTAAAGGCTTCCACAGAATATGGGGCGCACATCCATGCTTCCGTTGAACAGGGAAACGTATTTGCCTGCCAGTTCCATCCGGAAAAAAGCGGAACCGCAGGCCTGCATATTTTAAAGAATTTTACGGGCATTCAGGGAGGTGCGGCATAATGTTTACGAAAAGAATCATCCCCTGTCTGGATGTAAATAAAGGGCGTGTGGTAAAAGGGATCAACTTTGTAAACCTCAAAGACGCCGGAGACCCGGTAGAGGCCGCCGCCGCTTATGACGCTGCGGGTGCGGACGAGATCGTCTTTCTGGATATCACAGCGTCTTCGGACGCGCGGGCGACAGTCGTTGATATGGTGCGCCGCGTGGCGGAGACGGTTTTTATTCCGTTCACAGTCGGCGGCGGCATCCGTACGGTGGAAGATTTTAAGGCGCTGTTAAGGGAAGGGGCGGATAAAATATCCGTCAATTCGGCTGCGATTGACCGCCCGGAGCTGATCAGCGAAGCGGCGGATAAATTCGGAAGCCAGTGCGTTGTCGTTGCGATCGATGCAAAACGCAGGGCGGATGGCAGCGGCTGGAATATTTATAAAAACGGCGGTCGCGTAGATATGGGCATTGACGCTGTGGAGTGGGCGATAAAGGCAGACCGGCTCGGCGCGGGAGAGATCCTGCTGACAAGCATGGACTGCGACGGGACGAAAGCGGGCTATGATCTGGAACTGACAGCGGCGGTCGCGGAAAATGTTTCGATTCCTGTGATCGCATCCGGCGGGGCGGGGACGAAAGAACATTTTTATGATGCGCTGACGGCCGGAAAAGCGGACGCTGCGCTGGCGGCCTCTTTATTTCACTACAAAGAACTGGAGATCATGGAATTGAAAAATTACCTGGCGGGGCGCGGCGTGTCCGTCCGGAGATGAGATACGGGGGATAGTGCGATGGGAATGATAAGCAATGACTGGCTGCCTGCCATGCAGGCGGAATTTAAAAAGCCGTATTACAGAGAGCTTTACGAATTTGTAAAACAGGAGTACAGTACGCATGTGATCTATCCTCCGTCAGAGGATATTTTCAATGCGCTGCATCTGACGCCGCTTTCTGAGGTGAAGGTGTTGATTTTAGGGCAGGATCCTTATCACAATGAACATCAGGCGCATGGGTTGTGCTTTTCCGTTCTGCCTGACCAGAAGGAGATACCGCCTTCCCTGCAGAATATTTATAAAGAATTGTCCGATGATCTGGGGTGTTATATCCCAAATAACGGCTTTCTGGAAAAATGGGCGAAACAGGGCGTTCTGCTTTTAAATACCGTCCTGACGGTGCGTGCGCATCAGGCCAATTCCCATCAGGGGAAAGGGTGGGAGACTTTTACGGACGCGATCATCCAGGCGGTGAATGCGCAGGATCGTCCGATTGTATATATGCTGTGGGGCAAACCCGCGCAGAGTAAGATTTCCATGCTGAACAATCCAAAGCATCTGATCCTGAAAGCCCCTCACCCAAGTCCGCTGTCTGCGTACCGCGGATTTTTCGGCTGCCGGCATTTCAGTCAGGCAAATGCATTTTTAAAAGAACATGGCATTGCGGAAATAGACTGGCAGATTGAGAATCTGTAATTCCGGATACTGTTTTTTACAAGTTTTTTATCTCTGTTATATTAGAATCACATAGAATCGGTTTATAATATAAGCATAACAGGCATAGGCTGTCAGTGGAACGAAAAAGCGGCGGTAAAGCGCTGACAGCTGCAAAATGAAGGATAGGAAGATGAGAGAAGATATAACAGAGGAGCAGTTTTGGCAATTGCCGCAGGTAAAAAATCTGCGGGCCGGGTTACAGGAGAAAACATTTTGTGAAAAATATGAGCGGGCGTGTCGGATCGTTGCGGCGCATTTGCAGCGGATGGACAGTGAGGTTTGCACAGAATTGGGCTATCACCGCATTGACTGCGTTAAATGGCGGGTAAAGACGCCGGAGAGCTGCATCCTGAAGCTGAAACGGAAGGGCAAAGAACTGACGATGGAGAACGCGTTGGCGCGGCTGAATGATATTGCAGGCGTGCGCGTTGTGTGTGAATTTCTGGACGATATGTATGGCATTTGCCGCCAGATCGCGCAGGATGGCATTTTCAGAGTCATAAAGCAGAAGGATTATGTGAAGCAGCCGAAGAGCAGCGGATACCAGAGCCTGCATCTTGTGATCGGCGTGCCGTTTGAAAACGGGGAGGAAGTAAAGGCGGAGATTCAGTTTCGGACAAAGGCAATGGATTTCTGGTCTGATATAGAACACCGTTTTGTTTATAAAAACCGCAGGAAGTATGAAAAGGAAATAGAGATCGAGCTGCGGAAATGCGCAAAAGCGATTTACAAAATTGATAAGCAGATGATGCATATCCGGGATCATGTGGCCGGGTTCGGGCCGGGCGGTTATGAAGTTGCGGAGTTCTCTGTGAAAAGTGGCCGCGACAGAATATTGGAATCACAGAATTAAGAAAAAAGCGATTTTTGTCGATATAAGAAAAAAGACGGTTCATGGGTAAGGATTATGAAAGGGGAAAGGAGTGGCAGGTATGGCAACAATTTCGGCATATGATTCAAATTCAATCAGCGTATTGTTTTCCAGCCTTCCGGGCGCATCCGGAGGCAATTCCATGGCGTCCCTGGCGTCATCGCTGAGCGATTACAGCATGATTCGCACCGGCACGTATGGAAAGCTGATGAATGATTATTTTGCAAAAACGGATGTGAAGGAATTCAGCAAAAATTTTGCAAACCAGAGTCGTGTTACCAATTCTGTGTCAGAGGATTCCGCACAGACGCTTGCGGATGCAAAAGATACCGCGTCCGCATTGTTAAATCCTGAGAAAAACACGTATACCGATTCCGCAAAATACAGTCCGCTTTATGCGGCGGGCTCTATGTGGGACAGTTTTTTCTGAGGTTCATATGGTAAAAAAAGCAGCCGCGGGACAGATGAAAATCGCTCCCGCGGTTTTTCTGTAAAAAATATAAGGGCGTCACATATTGTTCACAAATCACCGCATTTTTCTAAGGTTCATCTAAAGTTCCCGTATTATACTGAATCCATCGTAAAGGTGAGGCGCAAAACCTCAGAAACTGAATACAGAAAGGAATCAGATTATGAAAAAAACATATGTGGCAATTATTCTGGGCGTAACCTTGTGCGTGCTGGCGACGGGCGGCTGCGTTGCGTCAGACCGGTACAGCAAGGACTCAGATAAGGCGGGGACAACTGTCTGCGGAGAAGTAAAGCGTGTAGAAGAAGATTCTATTACGATCAGCGTGGAAACGGAAGACGATAAAACAGAAGAACAAAAAATTGAGGTCGAGGATGACACTGTTATTGTGCGTCAGCAGACAGGGCCATCCGGAGAAATGCCGGAGAGGCCGGATGGAGAGGCGTCAGACGGGAATGTGCCGGAGAAGCCGGATGGAGACGCGCCGACGGGGAATGCGCCGGATGGGGATGCGCCAGCAGGGAATGCGCCGGATGGAAACGCGCCAACGGGGAATGCGCCGGAGAAGCCGGACGGGAACGCGTCAGACGGAAACGCGCCAACGGGGAATGCGCCGGAGAAGCCGGATGGGAATGCGCCGGACGGAAACGCGCCGACGGGAAACGCGCCGGATGGCAATGCGCCTTCGTCAGAGGAAGAAATTTCGTTGGCGGATATTGAGACGGGGGATCAGGTGGAGATCACGTATGACGCAGAAGGCGATGTGGAGCAGATTGCTGTGATCGCGGAAGATATGCCAATGGGGCAGCCGGGCGGTATGCAGCAGGCGTCGGGCGTGGACAGTTATGAAGCGGTTCATGAATATACGGCAGAAACGGTTGTAGACGGAGAGGAAATTACGTCAACCGGAACGGACGAAAATGCTGTGTTAGTTTCTGCGGATACAACGGTGACGCTTCAGGATGTGACCATTTCCAGAACTTCCAAAGACAGTACAGGCGGGGACAATTCCAGTTTCTATGGCGTTGGCGCGGCAGCGCTTGCGACAGATGGCGACCTGTATATAAGCGGCAGTGACATTGATACGGATGCGTCGGGTGCGGCAGGCGTCTTTGCTTATGGAGATGCAACGGTATATGTATCGGATACCAGCATCCATACGAAGCAGGATGCATCAGGCGGAATCCATGCGGCAGGCGGCGGCGCGCTTTATGCATGGGACGTGGAAGCGGAGACGGAAGGGCAGTCTTCCGCGGCGGTTCGCAGTGACCGCGGCGGCGGCACGATGGTGATCGACGGCGGCAGCTATACCTCAAACGGGATTGGTTCGCCTGCGGTCTATACGACGGCGGAAATAGCGGTCCATGATGCGGCGCTTACGGCAAACGCCTCGGAGGCGGTGTGCATCGAAGGGTTAAACTCCCTGCGTTTATATGACTGTGATCTGAGCGGGAATATGGGAGATGACGGGCAAAATGACTGCACATGGAATGTGATTCTGTATCAGAGTATGTCGGGCGATTCGGAAGTCGGGAACAGTACGTTTGAAATGGACGGCGGCACGCTGACGGCAAAAAATGGCGGAATGTTTTACACGACGAATACGGAATCTACGATCACGCTGAAAGATGTGGATATTACGTATGCGAAAGAAAATGACTTTTTCCTGCGCTGTACGGGCAACCAGAATGCGCGCGGCTGGGGAAACAGCGGGGAAAACGGCGCAGACTGCACGTTTACGGCGATCAGCCAGGAAATGGAGGGCGATATCATCTGGGACAGCATCAGCGAACTGGATTTTTACATGACAAACGGAAGCTCCCTGACAGGCGCGGTTTTGGATGATGAGAGCTGTGCCGGAAATGGCGGGGACGGCGGCTGCAGTCTAACGATTGACGCCGGAAGCGTATGGACGGTGACGGGCGACAGTGTTCTCAGTAAACTAAGCTGCGCAGGCGCGATCAGGGATGTGGACGGAAAAAGCGTGACGATAAAGGGCAGTGACGGGACGGTGTATGTTGAGGGAGAGAGCCCTTATACAGTGACGGTTGATTCCTATGAGGATACGGCTGACGTATCAGACGCGGCGGAAATTTCATCATGGGATACGTACGAAGTGGAAAAACCGGAAGTGTGAAAGATGCATTGGCAATCGCATGAAGCGGCAGCCGCGCCTCTCATAAGTGAGGGGTGCGGCTGCCGCTGAATTTATAATAAATGCAGAGGGTTCCGAAACGGCGTCAATTGTCCTCCGCGTCACTTTCCGACATGGAATAAACCTGGCGCTTTCTTGCCATCTCGTCACTTTCCAGATATTCATCATAAGTGGTCACTTTATCGATCATCGTGCCGTCCGGCAGAAACTCAATGATGCGGTTTGCCGTCGTCTGTACGACCTGATGGTCGCGGCAGGCGAATAAAATAACGCCCGGAAACTTCATCATGCCGTTATTTAACGCGGTGATGGATTCCATGTCAAGGTGGTCGGTCGGTTCGTCAAAGATCAGGACGTTAGACCCCTCGATCATCATGCGGGAGAGCAGCACACGCACCTTTTCCCCGCCGGATAACACTTTCATTTTCTTCATGCCGTCGTCTCCGGCAAACAGCATCCTGCCGAGAAACCCTCTGACATACGTTGCGTCCTTGATCTCTGAAAACTGCGTCAGCCAGTCTGTGATCGCGAGGTCGTTTTGAAAGATCTCAGTGTTGTCTTTCGGGAAATAAGACTGGCTTGTCGTAACGCCCCATTTATAGTTCCCTTCGTCCGGTTCCATTTCCCCGGTCAGGATTTTAAAGAGCGTCGTCTTCGCCAGCTCGTTGCTGCCGACAAACGCGATTTTATCCTCACGCCCCATAACGAAAGAAATATGATCAAGAACCTTTACCCCGTCGATGGTTTTGCAAAGCCCCTCCACAGCGAGCACTTCGTTGCCGATCTCACGCGCCGGGCGGAAATCAATATATGGGTATTTCCGGCTCGAAGGTTTGATTTCGTCCAATTGGATTTTTTCCAGCGCGCGTTTCCTTGAAGTCGCCTGTTTGGATTTGGAGGCGTTTGCGGAGAAACGGGAAATAAATTCCTGCAGCTCCCTGATCTTTTCCTCTTTTTTCTTATTCGCCTCTTTCATCTGGCGGATCAGCAGCTGGCTGGATTCATACCAGAAATCGTAGTTTCCGGCGTAGAGCTGGATCTTGCCGTAGTCGATGTCCGCGGTATGCGTGCATACCTTATTTAAAAAATAGCGGTCATGGGAGACCACGATCACCGTATTGTCAAAGCTGATCAAAAATTCTTCCAGCCATGCGATCGCGTCTAAATCCAGATGGTTTGTAGGCTCGTCGAGCAGCAGGATGTCCGGGTTGCCGAACAATGCCTGCGCCAGCAGGACTTTGACTTTTAACGGGCCGGGAACGTCTTTCATAAGCGTGTAGTGGCTCTCCACAGGGATGCCCAGCCCCGTAAGCAGCGTGGCGGCGTCAGATTCCGCGTTCCAGCCGTCCATTTCCGCAAATTCCGCTTCCAGTTCGCTTGCGCGGATGCCGTCGTCGTCGGTAAAATCTTCCTTTGCGTAGATCGCGTCTTTTTCTTTCATGATGTCGTAGAGACGCTGGTTCCCCATGATGACCGTATCCAGAACCGAAAACTCATCATATTGAAAGTGGTCCTGTTTTAAGAAAGAGAGCCGCTGCCCCGGCGTGACGGCGACATTCCCGTTCGTCGGTTCCAGCTCCCCGGTCAGGATCTTTAAAAACGTGGACTTCCCGGCGCCGTTCGCGCCGATCAGGCCGTAACAGTTGCCTTCGGTAAACTTGATGTTCACATCTTCAAAAAGCGCCTTTTTTCCAAGACGCAGGGTGACATTATTTGCACTGATCATAATTTTTCTGCTGCCTTTCCTGATTTAAAATCATTTCATTCATAATACTCATATGGTAGATATTTTACAGTAAAATCAGTATTTTTCAAGCGCCTTTGGGCAGAAAAAAAGGAACGCCGTATGCTTTTTGTGCAATACGTCTAAATCTGCATGATAAAAAATTGAAATTGCATTTCGATTTGTACAGAACACAACCTTTACAATCGACAAATTAAATGCTAAAATGTACATAAGGTCGTTCGACGACGCAAAAAAGAAGGAGGAAATTGAAATGCCTAGAGCAAAACAATCTATGGACGGTAACACAGCCGCAGCTCATGTAGCTTATGCGTTTACAGATGTTGCGGCTATTTACCCGATCACTCCGTCCAGCCCGATGGCTGATACTGTTGATCAGTGGTCCGCAGCGGGACAGGAGAACATCTTTGGAAACCAGGTAAAAGTAGTGGAAATGGAATCGGAAGCAGGCGCGGCGGGCGCTGTGCATGGCTCTCTTGCAGCGGGCGCGCTGACAACGACGTTTACGGCGTCTCAGGGTCTTTTGCTGATGATCCCGAATATGTATAAGATCGCGGGCGAGCAGCTCCCGTGCGTATTTGACGTATCCGCGCGTACGGTTGCAACCCAGTCCCTGAATATTTTCGGCGACCACAGCGACGTATATGCCTGCCGTCAGACCGGCTTTGCGATGCTGTGCGAGACAAACCCGCAGGAAGTCATGGATCTCAGCCCGGTTGCGCATCTTGCGACCATTGAGGGAAAGGTTCCGTTTATCAATTTCTTCGACGGGTTCCGCACCTCTCATGAGATCCAGAAGATTGAAAAATGGGATTATGCAGACCTGAAAGAAATGTGCAATATGGACGCTGTAAAGGCATTCCGCAGCCATGCGTTAAATCCGGAGCATCCGGCAATGCGCGGTTCCCATGAAAACGGCGACGTATTCTTCCAGCACCGTGAAGCATGTAACGAGGCTTACAATGCGCTCCCGGCGATCGTGTCAAAATACATGGCAAAGATCAACGAGAAGCTCGGTACGGATTATGACCTGTTCAATTACTACGGCGCGGCGGACGCAGACCGCGTGATCGTAGCGATGGGCTCGATCAATGACGTTGCGGAAGAAGTGATCGACTACCTGATGGCAAAAGGCGAAAAAGTCGGCCTGGTAAAAGTGCGCCTGTACCGTCCCTGGGTTTCAGAGGCATTCCTGAAAGTATTGCCGAAGACCGCAAAGAAAGTGGCTGTCCTTGACAGGACGAAAGAGCCGGGCGCGCTTGGCGACCCGTTATATCTGGACGTTGCGGCGACGCTGCGCGAGGCGGGGCTTGACTCCATCGTGCTGACCGGCGGACGTTACGGACTTGGCTCGAAAGACACGCCGCCATCTTCCGTATTTGCCGTATATAAAGAGCTCGAAAAAGACGCTCCGAAGGCGCGCTTTACGATCGGTATCGTAGACGATGTGACGAATTTAAGCCTTCCGGAAGTAAAACCGGCTCCGATCACAGCGGCAGAGGGTACGGTAGAATGTAAGTTCTGGGGACTTGGCGGCGACGGCACCGTAGGCGCAAACAAGAACTCTACGAAGATCATCGGCGACCATACGGATAAATACATCCAGGCATACTTCCAGTATGACTCAAAGAAGACGGGCGGCGTTACGATCTCCCACCTGCGTTTCGGCGACAAACCGATCAGAAGCCCATATTACATCAACCAGGCGGACTTTGTGGCTTGCCACAACCCGGCATATGTAAATAAGGGATTCAAGATGGTTCAGGACGTAAAACCGGGCGGCGTATTCATGATCAACTGCCAGTGGTCAGACGAGGAGCTGGAGCATCACCTGAATGCGGAAGCAAAGAAATATATCGCAGACAACAATATCCAGCTGTATACGATCAACGCGATTGACAAGGCGATTGAGATCGGCATGGGCAAACGCACCAATACGATCCTGCAGTCCGCATTCTTCAAGCTGGCAAATGTAATGCCGATCGATGAAGCGGTAGATTATATGAAAGCGGCGGCAAAGAAATCGTACGGCAAGAAGGGCGACGCGGTTGTAGAGATGAACTATAAAGCGATCGACGCCGGCGTTGACGCGGTACATAAAGTGGAAGTGCCTGCTTCCTGGTCAAATCCGCAGCCGGATGCGCCGAAGCCGGAATATACAGGCCGTCCGGAAGTTGTAAAGCTGGTAAAAGACCTGCTTGATCCGATTTCCCTGATGGATGGCGACAGCCTTCCGGTATCTGCGTTTAAGGAAAATCCGGACGGACAGTTCGAACTTGGCGCGGCTGCATATGAAAAACGCGGTACGGCGGTAACGGTTCCTACGTGGAGCGCGGAGAAGTGCATCCAGTGTAACCAGTGCGCGTTCGTATGTTCACACGCGACCATCCGTCCGTTTATGTTAAGTGACGACGAAGTAAAAGCGGCTCCGTCCAATATCAAGCTTGCGGATACAAAGCCAAAGGCAAGTGAATATAAATACACGATGAGCGTATCCCCGTTAGACTGTATGGGATGCGGCGAATGTATCACAGTCTGCCCGGTCGGCGCGATCGAGATGGTTCCGCAGGAATCACAGGCGGCAGAGCAGCCGGTATTCGACTATCTGGTAGCAAACGTAGGAAAGAAACCGGGTATGCCGGCGGACAACACCGTAAAAGGCTCCCAGTTCAACCAGCCGCTGCTTGAGTTCTCAGGCTCCTGCGCGGGATGTGCGGAGACTTCCTATGCGCGCCTGATTACGCAGCTGTTCGGCGAGCATATGTATATCTCCAACGCAACCGGATGTTCTTCGATCTGGGGCGGCCCGGCGGCAACCTCGCCATATACGGTAAATAAGGATTCAAAGAAAGGGCCGGCATGGGCAAACTCCTTATTTGAGGATAACGCGGAGCATGGGCTTGGCATGCAGATTGGACAGAAAGTTCTCCGTGAGCAGGCAATTGAGAGCGCAAGGAAATGCGCTTCTTCCGATAAGGCGGGCGCAGAATTAAAAGCGGCGTTTGCAAAATTTGAAGAAACAAAGGATATGACAAAAGAAAACACGCCGGCAACGGAAGCGCTTGTGGCTGAGCTTGAAAAAGCGGCTGCGGCAGGATGTCCGGACGCACAGGCGGCGCTGGAAAAGAAAGACTACCTTGCAAAGAAATCCGTATGGATCTTCGGCGGCGACGGTTGGGCATATGATATCGGTTTCGGCGGCCTGGATCATGTGCTGGCTTCCGGCGAGAACGTAAACGTCATGGTATTCGATACAGAGATGTATTCCAATACAGGCGGCCAGGCTTCCAAGGCTTCCAATATCGGCGAGGTCTGCCAGTTTGCGGCTGCGGGCAAGGACATCGGCAAGAAGAGCCTTGCGGAGATCGCAATGAGCTATGGCTATGTATACGTGGCGCAGATCGCGCTTGGCGCAAATATGGCGCAGGCTGTAAAAGTCCTTACCGAAGCGGAAGCTTACAACGGCCCGTCCCTGATCATCGGTTATGCGCCATGCGAACTTCACGGCGTGAAGGGCGGCATGAACCACTGCCAGGATGAGATGAAGAAAGCGGTTGCGGCAGGCTACTGGAATCTGTTCTCCTTCAACCCTGCATTAAAGGCGGAAGGAAAGAATCCGTTTACGCTGGCTTCCAAACCGGGCGATGGCAGCTATCAGGATTTCCTGAATAATGAGACGCGTTACAGCCGTCTGGCAAGATCCTTCCCGGATCGTGCGGAAAAACTCTTCAAGGCTTCCGAAGAAGCGGCAAAAGAGCGTTATGAACATCTGGAAAGGCTTGTTGAGCTGTATAAATAATCAATATTGAGCAGTTTGCAATCTGCCGGGTGCATTGTTTTTGGCGATGCGCCCGGCTGTTTTATGGCAGCGGCGTTTCTGGCGGAAGGCGCGGCTGCGTGTTTGCATTTCAAAAAAACGGAAAATTGGAGCAAAATTTTAAAAAAAGACTTTTTTTTTTTCAGATGATAGTGTATAATAAGTTCATTCATGCTTTAATAATCTATTCTGCAGTGCAGATTTCAATCAGGTTAGAAAGATCAATTTTAGAATCCCGGAAAGACAGAAAGAATAAGGAGAATTTTGTATGAAAGAAAAATATGAAACATTATCCCTGGCTGTGTTGAAAGACCTGGCAAAGGCGCGTGGGATAAAGGGCATCACAGGAATGAAGAAGGCGGAGCTGATTGACCGTATGTTGGAAGAAGACAAGAATGTCACAAACCCGAAAGAACAAGAGGAAAAGAAGGCTCCTGAGAAAGAAAAAACGGAACAGCCGGAAAAAACAAACCGGCAGGAACAACAGGGACAGGGCCAAAATGCCAATGCGCAGCAGGAGGCAAAGCAGCGCAGGGATGCGGCGGACAACAAGGAGGAATATAATTCCGAGCTTGACAGCGGGATAACGGCGGACGGAATTTTGGAAGTTATGCCGGACGGCTATGGGTTTATCCGCTGTGAAAATTATCTGCCGGGCGAACATGACGTTTACGTGTCGCCGTCCCAGATCCGCCGGTTCGGGCTGAAAACAGGCGATATCCTGCGCGGGAATACGAGGATCAAGACACAGGGGGAAAAATTCAGCGCCCTGCTCTATATCACAACGATCAATGGCCTGAATCCGTCAGTGGCATGTAAGCGGCGCAACTTTGAGGATCTGACGCCGATCTTCCCGAATGAGCGGCTGCGTCTGGAAACAAACCGGACGACGACGTCCATGCGGATCGTAGATCTCGTGTCGCCGATCGGAAAGGGGCAGAGGGGAATGATCGTTTCGCCGCCAAAGGCCGGAAAAACGACGCTTTTAAAACAGGTGGCGCAGGCGATCAAGGAAAATAATCCGGAGATCCACCTGATCATTCTTCTGATCGATGAGCGTCCGGAGGAAGTGACGGATATCAAAGAGGCGATTGAAGGGAAAAATGTAGAAGTGATCTACTCGACGTTTGATGAGCTGCCGGAACATCATAAACGTGTGTCTGAGATGGTCATTGAGCGCGCAAAACGACTGGTTGAGCATAAAAAAGACGTTATGATCTTATTGGATTCCATCACAAGGCTTGCAAGGGCCTATAACCTGACAGTTCCGCCAAGCGGGCGCACGCTTTCGGGCGGCCTTGACCCGGCGGCGCTGCATATGCCGAAACGTTTCTTCGGCGCGGCAAGGAATATGCGGGAGGGCGGCAGCCTGACGGTGCTTGCGACGGCGCTCGTGGATACGGGCAGCAAGATGGATGATGTTGTATATGAAGAATTTAAGGGGACAGGCAATATGGAGCTTGTTTTAGACCGCAAGCTCTCTGAAAAGCGCGTATTCCCTGCGATCGACATTGTGAAGTCCGGAACGCGCCGGGAGGATCTGCTGTTAGACCGCGAGGAGCAGGAAGCGGTGGATATCATGCGCAAAGGGATCAATGGCATGAAGACCGATGAAGCGGTTGAAAATATCCTGAATATGTTTGCGCACACGCAAGATAACCGCGAATACATCCAGCTTGTAAAGAAACGGCGGGTTTTATAAATAATTTTAATTTTTGGCTTGCATATGCAGATAGAATGTGCTACTATTAAGTAGCTGTTGATTTTCAAATACGGATTTCTATACGGAATACTTAATATATGCGAGGTGAAAATAATGAAAGCAGATAT
>CANQQG010000015.1 GCA_947625875.1 uncultured Lachnospiraceae bacterium | reverse complement strand
AGGGGCATAGTTCATCGGTAGAATAAGAGTCTCCAAAACTCCAGAGCCGGGTTCGATTCCTGGTGCCCCTGTTATAAAATGAAATCCCCAAGATTCTTAAAAAGAATTTTGGGGGTTTTGAATTTGGAAGCAGTTGGAAAAATAAAAAGAGCTTTATTACAGGACAGGAGAGAGCGATATGCCGATTAAGATTCAGGATGCGCTTCCGGCGCGTGAAGTGCTGGAAAATGAAAATATTTTTGTGATGACGGAATATCGGGCCATGCACCAGGATATCCGACCGCTGAATGTGCTGATGCTGAATCTTATGCCGACCAAAATTGTAACGGAAACGCAGTTTTTAAGAAAGCTGTCGAATACGCCGCTGCAGGTGCAGGTCGAATTTCTGCATATGGCGAGCCATGCTTCAACACATGTTGATGCGACGCATCTGGATACATTTTATATGACGTTTGATGAGATAAAAGAGAATACGTATGATGGGATGATTATTACAGGCGCACCGTTGGATGCAGTAGATTTTGAGGATGTAGATTACTGGGAAGAGTTAAAGATGATTATGGAATGGAGCAAAACGCATGTGCATTGTACGCTGCATTCCTGCTGGGGCGCGTTTGCGGGTCTGTATTATCATTTCGGGATTCAGAAACGTGACCGTCTGCCAAAGCTTTCAGGCGTATTTTCTCACTATATTGTTAAGAAAAATTCGCCGTTGTTCCGGGGTTTTGATGATGTTTTTTATGCGCCGCATTCAAGGGCGACGGAGATTGTTGCGGAGCAGATTGAGTCGGTTCCGCAGCTGGAGCTTATGGCGCTCTCTGATCAGGCAGGCGTTGCGATTGCAAAGACGACGGACAGCAAACAGTTTTTTGTGACTTGCCATCCGGAGTATGACGCGGATACGCTGAAGCTGGAGTATGAGCGTGATGTGGAAAAGGGTTTGCGTCCGCTTGTGCCGGAGCATTATTTTCCGGATGACGACCCGGCGAAGGAGCCGATTGTAAACTGGCGTTCGGCGGGGCAGCTTTTGATTTCAAACTGGCTGAATTATTATGTGTACCAAAGTACCCCGTATGACTTGAAAAAAATACAATAGAGGTGTAAAATAAAAAAGAAAACTGTGTTTTGACGAAATTTTACGGATTGTGTAGACAATTCACATGATTGTGGTGTACAATTAATGTACTTGCATACAATAAATCGAATAAGGTAAAAAAATATAACAGGTAAAATTATGCAATGGCAAAAGGGGAAAAGGTTTGGTTTATATACCAAAGATGAGACAGGGAGCTGCATAATTTATGGGGAAAGATGATAATCTTTTAGAAAAAAGCAGGGCGAGACATCGTTGTGTTGATATGGTAAGAATAGCAATCTGCGATAATGACATACAGGAAATTGAAAATCTGTGTGTAATGATAAAAGAAAATCATGAAATATCGAAATTTTACAATATTCAGTACACCGGCTATGTCGATCCGCACAAGTTGTTAGAGGATTTGGAACTAAGAAAAGAATATGATGTTTTTTTGTTGGATATGCTGATGCTGCAGATGAACGGAATCAAGCTTGCGAAAGAAATCATGAAGCATGTGGATAAGCCGCTGATCCTGTTTATGACGCATTCAAAGGATTATGCGCTGCAGGCGTATGGCGTTCACGCGCTCCGGTATCTGTTAAAGCCGGTTCAGGCGGAGGAATTGGCGGAAGCATTGCAGTTCGCGCTTGCGAGAAAAGAAATCGCGGAGGAAAACAGGCGGTTTTCTGTAAAGACAGCAAATGGGATTGTCAGTGTAAAGATCAAAGAGATTATGTATTGTGAATGTACGCGGCGCGCACTGCATGTGCATACGGTGCATGGCGAGGATATCGGCAGCATTTTTTTGCGTGGAGCGTTTGAAGATGAGATTCCGGAGCTTCTTGGACGGAAAGACTTTATACAGGTGCATAAATCTTATGTGGTAAATATGGATTATATACAGTCTTTGCAGGCGGGAAAGGCTTTATTGCCCGGAGATTGCGAGATACCGGTCAGCCGCAGCCGCCAGAATGAGACGAAACGCCGGTATTTGGAGTATCTGGCGGATAAGAATCGGCAGGGAGACGCTGGGGGATATTCCCATGAGTCAAATGTCCCGCAGCAGGCTACGGGGCATAAAGTTTGAATATACGCGGTGGGCATTGCAGTTTCAGTGTGAAAAAACAGGATATTTCTGTGTAGAATATGAACTGTTTTTTGGGCGGATTTATAGTATAATAACATCGTAGGTTATAAACAAACCTAAGACCTTTTGCCTTATTTTCGGTTAGCCGGTGCAGCGATGCGCCGGCTAATTGCATTATGTTTTGCACATAAAATGATTTGCCGACGAGTGATTGATATTTAAAGAAAATGGCAGATAAGTATATTCCGGAGTATAAAAAATACGGAAATCCGTCAGAGTGGCGGGGGTCTGTGTCCGGATCATTGCCTGCGGGATAAAAGTATACGGGTTCGGAAAGGAATTTTGAAGGCGTATGTTTTAACGGTGCAGCTGCAGGAAGAAGCCTGTCTGTGATATAAAAAGAGGAAACCCGCACGAATCCAGGGTTTGGAGATTCGCTGCGGGTTCCTTGAGTTTCATGTAAGAGCAGATAACGGGAGTCGAACCCGCCTTCTCAGCTTGGGAAGCTGATGTACTACCGATATACGATATCTGCTTAGTCCTGTATGAACTTTATGAAATAAGTATAACGGATTTGGTTTACAATTTCAAGTAATATTTGAAAAAAGTTACAAAAAATTTCAGGTAATTTTTGCCAGTGGAGGGAAAAATAGTATATAATGTATTTTATCTGGCAGGCGCGGGATATTCAGAGTAAAAATGCGCATATTATACCCATGAGCCGGAGAATTTGCAAACGGGCGTTTGGTATTTTGGAAAAAGCAGATCATCCGGCAAATGCATATGCTCCGGCGTTTCAGCTATGGAGCAGGAGAAGGACAGACAGGGAAGGGAGATTTGGCGATGGTCTATACAGTGACATTTAATCCGTCTTTGGATTATATCGTATCAGTGGAGAATTTCAGGACGGGCTGCGTGAACAGGACGTCTGCGGAGATGGTCTGTGCAGGCGGAAAGGGGATCAATGTTTCGCTGGTATTGAAAAATCTGGGGTATGAGAGTACGGCGCTGGGGTTTCTGGCGGGATTTACCGGTGATGAGATCGCGCGCAGGCTGGAAAAGGAAGGCGTTAAGACGGATTTTATTTATATAAAAGACGGTATGTCGCGGATTAATATAAAAATACGCGCAGCGCAGGAGAGCGAGATCAACGGGCAGGGGCCTGCGGTCAGTGAAGAGGCTCTGCAAAAGCTGTATTGGCGGCTGGACAGGCTGGCGGAAGGAGATGCGCTCGTATTGGCGGGGAGCATACCGGAATCGCTGCCGCAGTCTGTTTATCGGGATATGATGCAATATCTGGAAAAAAAGCATCTGCGGATCATCGTGGACGCCGCGCGGGATCTGCTCGTCAATGTGCTGGATTGCCATCCGTTTCTGGTGAAGCCGAACCATCATGAGCTTGGGGAGATTTTTGGCGTACAGCTCTCCAATAAGAAGGAAGTCATTGCATATGGGCGGAAGCTGCAGGAGATGGGCGCGCGGAATGTCCTTGTGTCTATGGCGGGCGATGGCGCGGCGCTGCTTGCGGAAGACGGACGGGTGTTTGAGATGGAAGCTCCGGAGGGCAGGGTGAAAAACTCGGTCGGCGCCGGGGATTCGATGGTCGCCGGATTTCTGGCCGGTTATCTGGAGAGCGGCGATCTGGAAACGGCATTTAAAAAAAGCGTATGCGCCGGGAGCGCGAGCGCGTTTTCTGACCGGCTGGCGACGGCGGAGGAAGTGGAAAAGCTCCTGCATACGCTTCCTGAAAATGGTTAAAAGGAGAGCTGCATGGGGATTGATGACGCTTCGGAGAAAAAACTGATCCTGGCGGTAGTCGGATGTCAGGAGAAAATTGCGCATACGGACATGGCGGCGGAGGCGCTGGAAAAACAGGCGTTGGAGATGGGCTGTGAGATCAAGGTGGAGGCGCGGGGGACAGATGGGTGCAGTTTGTGCAGATATCTGGCGCCGTTTGGCCTCGGCGTACTGTTTGGGCTGGGCATTTATTCGCTGGGAAAATATGTAATGCTCCTTTTTGGCTGAAACAGGATGTAGATATTTCAGCCGGAAAGGAGTATGATATACACAATACATAGGTGGATCTGGAAAGGGAAGGAATGTTATGGTAAAGATTTTATCGGACAGCACATGTGATCTGTCAAAGGAACTGCTGGAAAAATATGACGTGTCTGTCATTCCGCTGCATATTGTGCTGGAAGACAGGGAATACCGGGACGGGAGCGAGATTACGCCGGAGGAGATTTATGAATGGTCGGATGCGCATAAGTCAACGCCGAAGACATCTGCGGTCAGCATTGCGGACGCTATGGACGCCATGTCCCCGGTGTTGGAAGCGGGAGATGAGATTGTGGCATTTTGTATTTCGGAATCGATGTCTACGACAGGAAATGTGCTGCGCATGGCGGCGGAAGAGCTTGATGCGGCGGAGCGGGCGTCCGTTATCAATTCAGAGAGTCTTTCTACCGGGATCGGGCTGCTGGTCATTGAAGCTGCGATGATGGCGAAAGCGGGCAAAAGCAGGGATGAGATCGTCGCGGCGGTCAATGGCATGATCCCGAAGGTGCGCGCAAGCTTTGTCGTTGACACACTCGTCTATCTGCACCGCGGCGGCAGGTGCAGCAGTGTGGCGGCGATTGCCGGAGAAGTGTTGAAACTTCACCCGCGGATCGTCGTGCGGAATGGCGCGATGGAGGCAGAGAAAAAATACCGCGGGAAGATGGGCGCTGTCATCATGAATTATGTAAAGGATATGGAGGCGGAGCTGCTGCAGGCAAAAAAAGACCGGGTGTTTATTACGCATTCGGGCTGCGATGCGCAAACGGTGGAAAAAGTGCGCAGCTATCTGGTGGGCCTGCGGCATTTTGACGAGGTGATTGAAACGCGCGCAGGCGGCGTGATATCGTCCCATTGCGGGCCGGGGACGCTGGGCGTGCTTTTTCTGGCGGAGTAAACGGCGGCATAGTTCAGCGTGGAAATATGAGATGGCCTGAATGCCGTATCTGTATTGGCGATGGATACGGCATTTTTATTTTCATTTGAAGTGACAGAAGGGGATACGATGAAGAAATATAGACGGATTTTTATTCTGGTGATCGATTCGCTCGGCATTGGCGCAATGCCGGACGCGGAGCAATATGGGGATTTTGGCGTTGATACGCTGCTGCACGTCGCGCAGGCGAGAGAGCGGTTTCGGATCCCGAACCTTGCAAAACTGGGGCTGGCGCATCTGCGCCCATTGCCGCAGGTACAGCCCGGGGAGCGGCCAATGGCGCATTATCTGACGCTTTATGAGCGAAGCCGCGGGAAGGATACGATGACGGGACACTGGGAGATGATGGGCCTGTATGTCAGATCGCCGTTTCAGACGTTTACGGAGCATGGCTTCCCGAAAGAGCTGATCGCGGAACTTGAACGGCGCACCGGGAGAAAGATTATTGGAAATAAAAGCGCGAGCGGTACGGAGATTCTGGAAGAGCTGGGCGAGCGGGAGATCCAAAACGGAGAACTGATCGTCTATACTTCGGCGGATTCGGTCTTACAGATCTGCGGAAATGAGGAGACGATGGGGCTGGAAACGCTGTACCGTTATTGTGAGATCGCGCGTGAGCTGACCATGCGGGAAGAGTGGAAGGTCGGGCGCGTGATCGCAAGGCCGTATACGGGGACGAAGAAAGGGACATTCCGGCGGACGGCGAACCGGCATGATTACGCGCTCAGCCCGTTTGGGCGGACGGCGCTGGACGCTTTAAAGGAGGCCGGTTATGACGTGATCTCGGTTGGGAAAATATATGATATTTTTAACGGGCAGGGGCTTACGGAATCCCATAAGTCGCAAAGCTCTGTGCATGGCATGGAGCAGACGGCGGAGATTGCGGGGCGGGATTTCTGCGGGCTCTGTTTTGTGAATCTTGTGGATTTTGACGCTCTGTGGGGGCATCGGCGCGATCCGGTGGGGTATGGCGATGAACTTGAGCGGTTTGACGAAAAGCTGGGGCAGCTGCTGCCGCTCCTGCGGGAAGACGATCTGCTGATGATCACTGCTGACCATGGGAATGATCCGACATATAAGGGGACGGACCATACAAGGGAAAAAACGCCGTTGTTATTATATTCGCCGTCTATGCGGGTCGGGAAATGCCTTGGGACGTGCGATACGTTTGGCGTGATCGGCGCGACGACTGTGGATAATTTCGGCGTTCCGATGCCGGAGAGGACGATCGGGACGTCCCTGCTTTAAACCGCCGCCCATGCATAAAACCTGTATTTTACAGACATAATGTTACTGTTGGCGTGACGACAGAGGATATTATGATGCAAAAAAGCAGGAAGGGTGGGCAAAATGGCGGATTTGGATTGTGTAAAAATAAATTTAAGGAAAGTGGCGGTGGTCGGGTGCGGCTTTGTCGGCTCGGCGACGGCGTTTGCGCTGATGCAGAGCGGGCTGTTTTCGGAGATGGTCCTGATCGACGCGGATACGGATCGGGCGGAGGGCGAAGCGCTGGATATCAGCCACGGGACGCCGTTTGCGCGGCCGATGAAAATTTATGACGGCACATATGACGACATTACGGACGCGGCGATCATCATTATTACGGCGGGAGCGAACCAGAAGCCGAAGGAGACGCGGCTGGATCTGGTAAATAAAAACACGAAGATCATGCGGTCGATTATAAAGGAGATCGTAAGCCGCAGCTGTGAAGGGATCCTGTTGATCGTATCCAATCCGGTGGATATTTTGACGTATGAGGCGCTGAAGATATCGGGGCTGCCGAAAAACCGCGTCATTGGTTCCGGAACGGTGCTGGATACCGGGCGGCTGAAAAGCGAGCTGAGCGAGCATCTTGGCGTAGACAGCCGCAGCGTCCATGCGTTTATCATCGGGGAGCATGGCGACAGTGAGATCGCGGCATTCAGCAGCGCGAATGTATCCGGCGTGCCATTGGAGGTCATCTGTGAGATGCGCGGGTATTTCCACCATGAGGCGGCGATGCGTGAGATCGCGCAGACGGTAAAAAACAGCGCGTATGAGATTATTGAGAAGAAAAAGGCGACCTATTACGGGATCGCAATGGCGGTGCGCCGGATCTGTGAGGCGATCGTGCGGGATGAAAAATCGATTCTGCCGATATCGGTTCTGGTAGAGGACGCATATGGGATTCGGGATGTCGCGCTTAGTATGCCTACGATCATCGGCGCGGACGGCGCGGAACGGCAGGTGCCGATCTCCCTGAGCGAAGAGGAGGCGCAGCGCCTGCGGGAGTCCGCGAAGGCGCTGCGGGAGATCATTGAAAAGGTCAGCGAATAGGGCGGGCCTGCCGTTAAGGATTTTGTAAGAAATCAGCAGGAAGAATGTAAGAAAAAATCATGCGGAAAGAAAAGAAAAATGCGTCCGGACAGTGTAAAGTAAGGTTATGGGAAGCGAAAAAGTAAGCGGACATTTGAGGAGGGCGATATTTTGAGATCGGAAACAAACATCAGAAGAAATATGCGGAAGAAAAAACGGGAGCGGATGCTTGCGGCAATCAGAGCTGTCTGGCTGATGGGGCTTTTGGGCCTGATCGTTATCTGCATTCATCTGGCAGAGACCCTGCTTCCGGAACAGGCGGGGGAAAAGGAAGCGAAAAAGGTGACGGCGGCTGTGGAAGCGGTGGCGGATCCTGCCATGTCAAAGATTTCCTATACGGTGGAAGCTCCGGTGAAGCGGGAACTGCCGCAGATTTATGCGCAGCTGGAAAAGATGGCGGATGAGGATGAAACAGCGGCGGAGATTTATGACAGCTACAGTTCTTATACGGAGCCGATGCTGGCCGCGTTTGTGAATAATCCGGAAATGGGTTCGTTTATCATTGGCACGCGGACTGCGGACGGCACAGTGACAGGCGGGCTGACGGATGAGGAAAAAGAAGAGGAATATCCGCTTTTGCTGCAGTGGGACAGGCGGTGGGGCTATGCGCCCTATGGGGAGAGCATCATCGGCTTGTCGGGCTGCGGGCCGACCTGTCTGTCCATGGCGCTTGTGACGCTGAAACAGGATGAGGAGATGACGCCGGATAAGGTGGCGGATTTCAGCGAGGAGAATGGCTATTATGTGCAGGGGAGCGGAACCGCATGGGCGCTGATGAGCGAGGGTGCCGCCCAGTTGGGGCTGAACCCGAAGGAACTTTCCCTGTCAGAGGAAGTCATGAAGGCGGAGCTGGACGCGGGGCATCCGATTATCTGCACGATGGGGCCGGGGGATTTTACGACAGAGGGGCATTATATTCTCCTGTATGACTATGATGGGAGCGGCTTTTATGTCAATGATCCGAACTGCATTTACCGGAGCAGCCGGACGTGGAGTTATGAGGAATTAAAAGGGCAGATTAAAAACCTGTGGTCATATACGGTATGAAAGAAGGTGGAAGAGATGGCGAGATTCTTTTCTATCTGCATGGATCTTTTTGCTGATCTGCTTTTGCTTCCGATTTTGTTTTGCCTGTGCAGCCTGCCTTTTTTTGGGAAAAAGAGGGCGCTTTGGAAAACGGTTTATCTGTTGCTCGGCATGTATCTGTGCGCGGTGTTTTCCGCAACGGGAATGCCGTCGGTAACATCGCTGCGCTTTGACCCTTCTGTAAATCTGATTCCGTTTGCGGATATTGTGAACAGCCCGGCTTCTTATCTGGTAAATACGGTTTTAAATGTGATTCTGTTTTTGCCGTTTGGCATGTTCCTGCCGTTTTTATGGAAAAAATTCCGCCGCGCGAAACTGGCTGCCGCCGCGGGGTTTGGCCTGTCTCTTTTGATAGAAATCCTGCAGCTGTATACGTTTCGGGCGACGGATGTGGACGATCTGATAACCAATACATTCGGAACGCTGGCGGGGTATTGGATACTGGCGGCCTTTTTGCGGCTTTGCCCCATCCGTTTGCCGGAAGACGGGGCAGAGACGCATCCGGCGGCGGAACTGGCGGTAAACGTTGGGGCGGTTTTGTTCCTGGTGTTTTTCGTGCAGCCGTTTATCGTTAAAAGGCTGTATGTTACATAAAAACAGGTGTTTCAGGCGGAAAACCGCTCCAGAAAATACGTATCCAGCCGGACATTTAATGGGACATGGAATGTCCGCAGCACATCATCTAACGCGCGCAGGGTTTCCGTCATATTGCTGAGCGTTGCGTTTGCGCCCATATGGCCGATGCGGATGACCTTGCCGGAAAGCGCGTCAAAGGATCCTGCCAGCATGATGTTGTGTTTTTCCTTCATGGCGTTTAAAATCTGGTCTGCCGTCAGCCCGTCCGGAATGTCAAAAACAGTGACGGTGTTGGAAAATCCGCTTTTTAAATGCAGGTTTAATCCTGCGGCCTGCAAGGCGTCCCTTGTGGCGCTGCCAATGGCGGCATGGCGTTCGTATAAATGGCTGTCCGCCGCGATATTGTCAAAGGCGGCGCGCAGCCCGTAAATATCGCTGATCGGCATGGTGTATGGGAACCATTTTTTTTCGTAATATCCTTCAAACGCCTGTAAATTGGCGTAAAACGAAGCGATCGGCGTCCTGCGGTTTTTCATGGCCGCTTTTGCATCGCCGCTTTCGACGACGAAAGTGAGTCCCGGAGGCGCGGAAACCGCTTTTTGCGAGCCGCCGCAGAGCAGGTCGATCTGAAAGGCGTCAACGTCTACGTATTCGCCGAAAGACGCCGATACGGAATCGACGACGGTCAATATGCCGTATTGTTTCAGCAGCGGGCAGATGCGGCTGATGTCGTTTAACATGCCGCTTGGCGTATCGCAGTGGACGACGGTTGCGTATTTAAAATCGTGGTTTTTGGAAAGAAAACCGGCCAGTGCGTCCACGTCCAGTGTATGCGCGTAATCTGCGCTGTAAATATACGGGATCCCGCCGTAGATGCGGACAAAATCGGCAAATCCCTTTCCGTATATGCCATTGTCCAATACAAGGACGTTGTCGCCCGCTTCTGTCAGGGAGGCGCAGGCCGCTTCCAGCCCGAGGATCCCCTCCCCGCCCAGGATCAGGGTTTCATTTTGGGTGTGGAGCAGGGAGCTGATCAGCTCGCAGGTTTCTTTGTAAAATTCTACGAAATCGGCGTCAAGGTCAGGGTTTGTACACGCGATACTTCTGGCCATTCTTACATTTTCCGGAACCTGGGTAGGGCCGGGAGTCATGATCTTGTACATAAGAATCTCCTTTTGGCTGTATTTGGAATTTATAAAATTGTTTTTATTGCAGCTGTTCTTAATTTTTCAACGGTGAGAAGCACAATGACTGCGGCAGCGCCGATTTGGACAAGGTTGCCCGGAATGGAAGCGGCGGGCGCGATCCAGTTGCCGTAGAGAATGCCTTCTGCGATATAATAGCCTGTGACTTTGATGGCGCAGGCTGCGGCGATTGCCAGCGCATCCCATTTTAATCCATGGTGTTTTTCGGTGATCGCGCCGACGGTATATCCCATGCAGGCCACAATGACCAGCGTAAACGGCGCCCATGCCGTCCAACCGGAGAGCAGGTCGAAAAGCGCCATGCCCACGCCGCCCGCGATCGCGCCGGATTTTTTGCCGAAAATAATCGCGCAGATAAAAAGCGGCACATTGCCAAGATGGACTAACCCGCCTGCGGCCGCAATGGGCAGCCGGATGTTGATAAACGCGGTAAATACGTAGGTGAGCGCGATAAACAGCGCGGTGAATGTGATAAATTTAACATTTGATGCCGTATTTGGCTGCGCCTTTGAGACAGGAACAGCGGTTGTTTTTGATGACATATGATTACCTCCCTTGAAACATCAGATTTTCACATGCATGTGCTGAAGTCTATCTTATTCCAGATTTGGCTGATTGAAAAAGTCCAATTTGAGAAAAAACGAACATACCAGTTTGCGTATGCGGGGAGAGGTCGATCAGGTATGTGGCAGCCTGTAGAATTGCATGAAAAACTGCGGTTGACACTTCCTGTCCTGTATGCTATATTTTAATGAAAGAGAAGCAACTGCCCACAAAGTGGTTGGCTTCCCAGCATTGGTTTATGATAACCCTGCCTGCACCGCCAAGTACAAGGTAGGGTTATTTATTTTCGCTTGTTATTCCTATCTATGTAGGCAAGCAGCGCAATGAGGAACGAACCGCCCAAAAATAGAAGGCTCAAAACTTCGTATGTACTCATCAACACCACCTCCCTTCTTTCGTACAAGTACGGGAGGCTCTCCACCTTGAAACACAGTTGCTTCTATGCGCCATAATATACCATATTTTCTTTTTGTCCGCAATTGCTTGATGGAATTTTTGAAAATTTGATATTTTATAGTAAAATCCCGCAATACGTGGTATACTGATTGTATCATATGACGGGAGACGGAAAAGCTATGCAAAAGGTGCTGCTGACAGAAGAGGCGTCAGACTATTCCCAGTATATGGATGCTAAAGTTGCGGAATGTATCCGTACGGCGCAGGCGGAGACGTTTGAGAGTTATAAAAATTTTGACCTGTTTGTTTTCCGGTGGTTTGACATTCACCAGCCTGCCGCGCCGACGGTGCGGATCATGATCTATTTAGACCATGAGGATCTGTTTTTTTTGTGTGACGGCGCGCGCTGCTATGAAAAAGTCTGTGACCTGGTGACAAAAGAGGCGACAAATGAACAGGCTCTGTGGAAGTTTTTCTGCCAGTTGTTAAAACATGATTTAGATAATCTGGAAGATATGGAATATGAGATCGCGGAGGCGGAGATGGCGGCGATGGTGCGTTTCCACAATGACTATATCCGAAAGATCATTGCGTACCGGAAAGACCTGCTGCGGCTGAAACGGTATTATGAGCAGCTGGACGCGATCATGGAAGATGTGCTGCTGAATGAAAACGGGCTTTTGACTGAGGAAGGGATACGGCATTTTACCATACTTGCCAGCCGCATTGAGCGTTACCTGACGGGCGTGCGGAACCTGCGCGATTACGTGACGCAGATGCGCGAAGCATATCAGGCGCAGATTGATATTGAACAAAATAACCTTATGCGTATTTTTACAGTCATTACGGCGGTGTTTTTGCCGCAGACGCTCATGGTCGGCTGGTATGGCATGAATTTCCGGAATATGCCGGAGCTGTCGTATGAGTACGGATATCCGCTTTTTGCGGCGGCAAGCCTGTTTGTCTGTATTGCCATGCTTATTTTCTTTAAAAAGAAACGGTGGTTTTAGGATTCGAGCCTGCGCAGGCTGCTGCGCGACAGGTCTCCCTGGCAGAATGCGACCAGCGGCTTGACGTCTGTTTTTTTGCTAAGGTCGAAGGATCTTTGGATGCGCTTTAAGGTTTCGCTGTTTTTTCCCTCGTTCTTTTTGACGATGGATTGAAAAATTTTCATTTTGATCTTATTTACGAAGCCCATTTTTTCATAGGAAATACCGCTTTGCAGATAAAATACCTGGACGCCGTCCCAGCGCGAGGACGAAAAATTCTGTTTTAACATCTGCTCTACGGCGGGGGAGTCCTGCGGAGTCGCGCCTGTGGCGAAAACGACGACGGATTTGTCTGCAAACGAAGGCAGCATGCTTTCCAGCCATGAAATGCCGTTGATGGTTCCCGCGTAAATACCGCCGCCGTAGATGATCATGTCGTAATCGGACAGGGAGACGGACAGGCGTTCTTCGTAGGAAACGATGTCGCAGCGCAGCAGTTCTGCGATCCACTCTGCATAGCGTTTGGTAAAACCTGATTTACTTTTATAGATAACAAGCTTGTTTTGACTTGCGCCCATGATAAAAAACTCCTTTCATAACAACGTTACAGTGTCATGGTTTTCGCCGCGGAGATGGCGGCGGGGCCTGTTACGTTATGATATATAAGAGAATACCACATTTTCTGCCGGGACGCCAGAGGGATTTGCAAAACGCCGGATGGCTTCGGCGGGCGCCTGGCGCAAAACGGCGCATTTTATGAGACGGATTCAGAAGCGGGGAGGGCGTATGGACGATCTGATCAGACGGCTGCGGGCTTATCAGCCTTATAATGCACAGGAACGTGCGGACGTTAAGGCGATGCTGCAGTTGCTTTTAAAGGAACAGGAAAAAGAAACGGATATTTTTTTGCGGACGAATCAGACGGCGCATATGACGGCTTCTTCCTGGATCGTGGACAGGGAGCGCGAGCATGCGCTTATGGCGTACCACAGGCTGTACGATTCATGGTCATGGACGGGCGGCCACGCGGACGGGGAGACAGATCTGCTTGCGGTCGCCATGCGCGAAGCGTGTGAGGAAACGGGGCTTGTAAAAATAAATCCTGTTTTTGAAAATATTTATTCTGTTGAGATATTGACGGTGGACGGGCATATCAAACATGGGGAGTATGTGCCGTCGCATCTGCATCTGAATGTGACGTATTTGCTGGAGGCGGATCGGAATGCGCCGATACGCCCGCAAGCGGATGAAAACAGCGCCGTCCGCTGGTTTGGCCTGGAAGACGCGGTGGCGGCTTCAACAGAGCCATGGATGAAACAGAATGTATATAAAAAATTAAATGATAAATTAAAAAATCTACATAAATGGAGAAGTTACGATGAAAACAATTGATGAAAGCGTCATAAAAAAACATGCGGCAGGCGCAGCGGTTTATAAACGCGGGCATGATATTTTTGAGCGCGGGGATGTGTATGAGCTGGAAATGACGGACAACGGGGATGGGACATATCTGCTGAATGGGGAAGTGTTGGGCACGAGTGAGGATTTTTATGAAGTGCGCGCAACGATTGCGCCATGGAAAAAAAAGAAAGTGATACATAGCATGAGCTGTTCCTGCAAGGCGTTTTCCAATTATGACGGGCTGTGCAAACATCTGGTGGCGTTGCTTTTGGAGTATAATTACCAGTACGGGGACGAAGACAGCGAGATTGATGAAGATGACATAGGGGAGGCGATCGAGCGTTTCTACCTGGAGCTGATCGGGGCGGCGGATAAAAAGAAAGGCGGGGAAAAGAAAGCGGCGAAGGCGGCGCAGCCTGAGAGTGACGCGGATCTGAAGAACCTGATGGATTATTATGTGCTGCAGGACCGGAACCTTTTTTGCCAGGAGTATGGGAACGGGGACGTGCGCCTGGAGCCGACGCTCCATTTGGAGCCGGGGCGGGAATCGCTGGATTTAAAAATTGGCGTGACGCAGATGTACGTGGTAAAAGATATCGGGGATCTGATCGACAATATTAAACAGATGCGCTATGTCACATATGGGAAAAAGCTGGCGTTCACGCACAGCCAGAGCGCGTTTACAAGAGAGTCGTCGGGCATGGTGCAGCTTTTGCTGGAATTGGACAGTGAAAATGAATACTCGTACCGCTATGAATCGTGGGGATACGGCAATTCGCAGATGCGCCGTTCCTGCACGCTTTCGCCTGCCATGCTGGACCGCCTGATGGAGCTGTATGAGGGGAAGCGGATCCGCGTGGACGACCAGATGACGGGAAATGAAGAGGAAATGCCGGTCCTTCGGGAAAACCCGAAGCTCCCGATCCGGATTAAAGGAAGGTCGGGCGCGGGAAAAGGCGCGGATGTTTTCATGGAATCCATTTTTATGACGGAGGGGAGCAAACAGTGGTATATCATGTGGAACCACGCGTTCTACATCTGTTCCAAAGAGTTTTATGACCGGACGAAAGGGTTTTTAAAGCTGATGGCGCAGGAGCGGAAGCGGCTGCAGAACAGCGGATATTATAGCCGGTATTATTCCCCGCGCACCGTAAAGTCGCCTTCGTTTTATCTGAGCGAACGTGATTTCGGCGCATTTTCAAAGACGGCGCTGCCTGTCGTGCAGGATTATTTTGATATCCATATCGAAAAGCTTGACCTGTCCGCTTATGAGCCGGAAGAAGCGGCGTTCCACTGTTATCTGGACAAGGTCGGCTCCCATATTGAATGCAGCGCAAAAGCGCTGTATGGGAAGCAGGAGTATTATGTGGCGAAAATTCCGGCAAAGGAGGAGGCCGGGCGCGATATCCGCAGCGAGTTTCAGGTGCGCAGCATTCTGGAAGAATATTTCCGGGTGGCGGACGACCAGAAGACGTATGTGAGCGACGACGAGGAGCTGATGCTGGAATTTCTGGAAAAGGGAATGCATGAGCTTGAGGGCGTTGCGGAGATCTTTGCGACCGACCGGTTTAAAAATATGCGCGTCATTCCGATGCCGCAGGTGACGACGGGGATTGCGATGAAGGGGAACCTGTTGGATATCAGCTGGGACGTAGAGGGGATGAGCGCGCAGGAGGTCATGGATATCCTTGCGGATTACAGGAAAAAAAAGAAGTACCACCGGCTGAAAACGGGCGAGTTTTTGCGGATGGATGAAAATTCCATGGCAGTGCTTGCGGAGCTTGGCGACGGGCTGCATTTATCAAAAGAACAGTTAAAGAACCGGAAAGCGGAAGTCCCGTTGTACCGTTCGTTATATCTGGATTCATTAATGAAGGAAAACGCGGAGTATATCAAGCTGAAGCGTGATAAGGAATTTAAGACGGTCGTCCGCGAGATGCGTTCGATGGAAGACGGCATGTTTGAGCTGCCGGAAAATATCCACGCAAAGTTGCGCCCGTATCAGGAAATCGGCTTCCAGTGGCTTTCCACATTGGCGAAATATGGATTTGGCGGCATACTGGCGGACGATATGGGGCTTGGAAAGACGCTGCAGGTCCTGACGTTTCTTGCGGCGAATCCGGGCAGCCATGCGCTGGTCGTCTGCCCGGCGTCGCTTGTCTATAACTGGGAGGCGGAGTGCCAGCGGTTTTATCCGGCGGCGCGTGTCGCAGCAGTGGCGGGAAATGCATCCGGACGTCAAATGCAGATTGAACAATTTGAAGAAGCGGATATTTTGATCACATCGTATGATCTGTTAAAGCGCGATATTGATTTTTATGAAGGGAAATCGTTTGATTATGTCATTATTGACGAGGCGCAGTATATCAAAAACGCCTCCACGCAGGCGGCGAAATCCGTCAAATCGCTGGCCTGCAGATGCCGGTTCGCGCTGACGGGCACGCCGGTTGAAAACAGGCTGGGCGAGCTCTGGAGCATCTTTGAATTTCTGATGCCGGGCTATCTGTTCAGCTACAAACGGTTTAAAGAAGAACTGGAAGGGCCGATCACAGAAAGCAGAGACGAGGGCGCAAGGAAGCGGCTCTCGCGCATGATCCGGCCGTTTATCCTGCGGCGGCTGAAAAAAGACGTCTTAAAAGAGCTGCCGGATAAGGTGGAAGAAGTCGTTTATGCCAGGATGGAAGGGCAGCAGGAGGAGCTTTACCGCGCGCGGGAGAAAAATCTCCTGATGACGCTTGCCGGGCAGACGGAAGCGGAGTTTAAGACGCAGAAGCTGCAGATTCTTGCGGAATTGACCGGCCTGCGCCAGATCTGCTGCGACCCCGCGCTCGTATATGAGAATTACGCGCATGATTCGGCAAAGACAAAAACCTGCCTGGACGTTGTGGAAAACGCGGTCAGCGGCGGGCATAAGCTCCTGCTGTTTTCCCAGTTTGCGGCGATGCTGGAGCGGCTGCAGCGCTGTCTGGAAGAGCGCGGCGTCCGGACGTTTTTGCTGACGGGGAAGACGAATAAAGAGGAGCGGCGCAGGCTGGTCGGCAGTTTCCAGAACGGGGAGGCGGATGTGTTCCTGATTTCTTTAAAAGCCGGCGGGACGGGGCTGAACCTGACGGCGGCGGATATGGTTGTCCATTACGATCCCTGGTGGAACCTTGCCGCGCAGAATCAGGCGACAGACCGCGCCTACCGCATCGGGCAGGACAATAAGGTGACGGTGATCCGGCTGATCGTAAAAGGCACGATCGAGGAGCGTATCCTCAAAATGCAGGAGGATAAGCAGAGCCTGGCGGATTCGGTCATATCCGAGGACGGCGTTTCGGTGGCGGGGCTGGATAAGGAGCAGCTGCTGAAGGCGCTGGGAGAGCAATAGGGCGCGGAACGCGGGGATTTTTGCTTTTTTTGAAAAAGGGTATTTAAAATTATGGAAAAATAATATATAATGGTCAGGTATTTTGTTATTCAGGAAAGGAAATGGGATATGAGTAAAAAGAATAAAAAACTTCTGCTGCTGCCGATTGTTTTTATGATGTCAGCAGTGCCGCTGATCGTTTATATGTATGAATATAATTCCAATTTGTCGCAGTTTCACTGGTATAGCGCAACGGAACAGGAGACGGACTTTTTCTTATATTATAAAGCGATGGCGATCATTGCTGTCGCGGCGGTTATGTGCGTGGCGCTGATCTGTCAGTATCTGAAACAGAAAAAAGAATTCCGGTTTGATTCTCTTTTCATACCTTTGCTCGTGTATGCGCTGCTGACGTTTTTCTCGTCGGTTTTTTCTGAGTACCGGTATTTTTGTTTCCACGGGATTGCGGAAATGTTTGAATCCGTATGGGTGCTGCTCGGATATTGCATAATTGCGTTTTACACATATCAGCTTGTGCGCACGCAGGACGACGTCATGTTTATCATGAAATGGTTCACGGTTGGCGTAGCCGTTATGCTCTTTATCGGCGTCACGCAGGCGTCCGGACATGATTTTTATGCGACAAAGCTCGGGAAAATGCTGATCACGGTAAAGAGACAGTGGACAAACCTGGACGGGATCGGTTTTACCTTTGAAAAGGGCAGGGTATATCTGTCGGTATATAATCCAAACTATGTGGCGTCTTACTTTTCGCTTGTCATTCCTGTTTTGGTGGCGCTGCTGGTAAAAAGTAAAAAAATAGCGCTGAAAGTATTGTATGCATGCTTTATCATCGCATCGGTGGTCTGCCTGCTCGCGGCAGGGAACCGGAGCGGCGTCGTTGTATTTGCTGCTGCGGGCGTTTTTTCACTGATATTGTTCCGCAGGCAGATCCTGCAGCACTGGAAGATCGTGGCGCCGGCTGCCGGGGCGGTGCTTCTGGTGGCAGTCGTGGTTCTGTCAAACCACAATCAGATCATAGGCAAGTTTATGCGTCTGTTTCATGCAGAGGTGACGGAGGAGGACGCCATATCGGAGATCCTTACGGGAGATGACAGTGTTACGATAACATACCGCGGAAATGCGCTGGACATCGCCTATGATTACCAGGAAGACACGGTCAGCGTATCGCTGACGGATGGGGAAGGCAATCCGGTAGCGTGTGACCTTAATGCGGAGACGGTGACATACAATGTCACGGACGAGCGTTTTCCGGATTTTGCTGTAACGCTCATCCAGATGCCGGATAATAATATCGGCATGGACGTTTTTGCGGATAATATGGACTGGTATTTTGAAAAGGGCAGCGATGGGACTTATTATTATTATAACACGCTTGGCCGTCTGGATAAGATCAACAATGCGCCGAAAGTGGCTGTCGGCTTTATGGAGCGGGCCTTTGATGCGCGCGGTACGATCTGGTCAAAAACAATCCCGCTGTTAAAGGACTGCCTGCTGTTTGGCACGGGCGCGGATACGTATACGCTCGTATATCCGCAGAATGATTATGTGGCTAAAAAATATGACGGGACGGAAAACCTCATAGATGTAAAACCCCACTGCTTTTATCTGCAGGTGGCAGTGCAGAGCGGCGTTCCCGCGCTGATCGCAATGCTGGCGTTTTATATATGGTATTTTATAAGATGTGCAAAGATCTACTGGAAAGCTTCCTATAAAGAGCCGATGGAGATGATCGGCGTAAGCTTATGGATCGCGACGTCGGCCTATATGGTCGCATCGGTGATGAATGATTCCTCGGTAAATGTATCGCCTGTATATTGGGTAATGATGGGGCTTGGCATTGCGGTAAACGAAATGGTCAGGACGCAGGAAACGGATGCGGGGAGTGTGGATGCGGCGAAATAAGAAAAGAAGCCTGTTTTTGTACAGGCTTCTTTTTCCGCTGCCGCGTGAAAAATCTTCAACCAAAAGTTGACTTCTTTTTTTTCTGCAATTATACTATTAAGCAGAAGTATATCTTCAGGTAGAAAGAAGCTGTTTTTATAAGGAATGCGGAAGTGAAAACGAAAAAAAGGAAAGTAAATCTGCGGAAGCTGAAATCGCAGGTCAATAAAGATTATATCGGGACAAAGGCGATCCAGGCAAAGGCGGAGGCGCGCATTAATGCAAAAGAGAGCAAGGCGATGCTGCTTGGATTAAGCAAGCCTTTTTTGGATACATACTATGTGAATATCCTGACAGACCGGTGCCGGATGGTCGGCATGAACTGTGTACAGAAATTTACGGAGCATTTGGAGGGAAGCTATGACCAGATCTTAGAGGAGTATACGAAGTATTCGGTGCATAAGGAAGACCGGGAACAGATGCTGCGCATGGCGTCGCGGGAATATATAAAAGAACATCTCACGCCGGAGAAGCCGTACTATCATTTTACATACCGCAGGCTGCTCGGGGATACGTACCGCTGGTACCGGATGTACCTGATCCTGGCGACCTCGAAACCGGACGGGCAGGTTGAAAATATTGTCGTCGCCTTTATGGACGTCCATGAGGAAAAGGAGATCATCAACAGCTATAAGCAGGAGAAAAAGAAGGATGGCGCGGAGGCTTTTCGGGAAAGCGCGCCGGAAAAAAAGAAGGATGGCAGGAAACCCGGCGTGATCGGCGTGATACTTGCCGGTATTGTGCCGCTGATGGCGATCTGTATCGGCGTGCTTATCCTGTTTTACCATTCCATGGAAACGCGTTTATATAATGAGCGGCTGTCGTATTTAAAAGACTGCAGCAGTAATGTGACGCAGACGATCGAATCTGTTATGGCCGCGCAGTGGAACCTGTCGGACGTGCTGCTGGAATTTCTGGAGCTGGAGCGGTCGGAGGATACGGAAGCATTGCATGAGCAGATGAGGCGCGCGGAGCGCCTGATGACATACGATCAGGTTTCCTGCATGGTCATTGACGGAAATGGGAATTATTATGACTCGGAAGGGAGCTCCGGCAGCTGGGCATGGCTGCAGGGAGAAAACTGGCAGGCAAAGGAGCGGAGCATTTTTATTACGGATTCTCCGCAGCAGGAGGAGCAGATCGTATTTTTGACAAAATTAGAAAAACCGATTGCATATGCGGACGGGATAACGGTCACCGGGTTTGCGTTAGTGCGTCATTTATCCGCGCTGCAGAATGTATTTACGCGGAGCGGATTTCGCGGGGATCTCCATAACCTGATCGTGGACTACGGCGGAACGTGCCTGTACAGCCACTCCGCCATGTTTCAGGAAGGCTCGGATGTGACAGAGGCTTTAAGCGAAGGAAAATACCTGCATGGGGCTTCGTATGAAAACTGGCGGGAAAATCTGGAAAACGGGATTCCCGACAGCGTGGAGATCCGATATCAGGGGACGGATTATTTTGTGGCAAGCGTGCCGTTTTCCAATAACAGCTGGATGCTTCTGTTCCTTGTGCCAGATGCGTCGCTGAATACGGACGACCAGTCGCTTTTGCAGCTTGTGCTGCCGTATGCCTGTATTCTGGCGCTGGTCTTTCTGGCGTTGCTGACGTTTGTAGTATACGTCTTTATTTCCTCGCGGAACAGCCATAAGCTGCAGCGTTATCAGGAGTCCGCAAATAAAGAGCTGGAAAAGCTCGTAGAAAAGGCAAATGCGGCGAGCCTGGCAAAGAGCGAATTTTTAACGCATATGTCGCATGATATCCGTACGCCGATCAACGGCATTATCGGGATGACGGATATTGCGATGAAAAATATTAATAATCCGGAACGCGTGCGGGACTGCCTGGATAAAGTGACGTCTTCGACCGGGCATCTGCTTTCGCTTGTAAATGACGTGCTGGATATGAGCCAGATCGGCAGCGGAAAGGTGCAGATCACGAATGTTTCCATGGATATCCGCGTATTATTTGATAATTGCAATTCGATCATCCGGGGACAGCTCCTGAATAAGAAAATACAATATGACGCGAGATGTGAGAATATACAGCACCCGTTTGTCTTTGGCGATGAATTTCATCTGCGGCAGCTTTTATTGAATATTCTGGATAATGCCGTGAAGTTTACGCCGGATGGAGGAAGCATCACGTTTCTGGCCGAGGAACTTGGCTCAGACGGGCAGACGGCAAATTTCCAGTTTCGGGTGCAGGATACCGGAATCGGCATGAGCAGGGAATTCCAGAAACATATTTTTGAGCAGTTTTCACAGGAAAACGCCGGAATGCGCACGGATTATAAGGGAACAGGCCTCGGCATGGCGATCACGAAGGAACTGACAGACCGTATGGGCGGCACGATCGAGGTAGAGAGTAAGTTAAAAGAGGGCAGCGCGTTTACGGTGCTGCTGCAGTTTGAGATTGACGAAACAGCTGAACTGGAAGAGAAGAGCGATGAGGTTGATTTATCGGGAATGAAGGTTCTGTTAGTAGAAGATAATGAATTAAATATGGAGATTGCAAAGGTCGTTCTGGAGGAAGAGCAGATTGTCGTGACGTGCGCGGAAAACGGGAAAGTGGCGTTGGATAAGTTCTGCGAATCTGCGCTGTATATGTATGACGCGATCCTGATGGATGTCATGATGCCCGTCATGGACGGACTTGAGGCGGCGCGCGCGATCCGCGGGCTTGACCGGGAAGACGCAAAGACGGTTCCGATTATTGCAATGACAGCGAATGCATATGCGGAGGATGCAAAAAAGGTAAAAGATGCGGGCATGGACGTGCATCTTGCAAAGCCGGTGGAGCCGGATATGCTGTATGCGACGCTGGCGCAGTATAAAGGCAGCAGTCCGGCCGGCCGCAATGAAACAAACGTCGGAACAGGAGAAGGGCATAAAAAATGAGAACAAAAATACTTGTCGTAGACGATATGGAGATCAACCGGGAAATCTTATGTCAGATTTTTGAAAAAGAATATGAGACGCTGCAGGCGGAGGACGGGGAATATGCAATAGAGCTTTTGGAGCGGTATGCGGATGAGATCGCCGTCGTCCTGCTGGACGTCATCATGCCGAAAAAAGACGGGTTTGAAGTGTTAAAGACCATGAATGACCGGGGGTGGATTGATAAGATTCCGGCGCTCTTTATTACGGGCGATACGTCGATGGCGGTCGAGGTGCAGGGGTTTGAACACGGGATCTCGGATTTTATCCGGAAGCCGTTTGAAGCGCCGGTCATAAAAAAGCGTGTAAAAAATATTGTGGAATTATTTGCCAGCCGGAATGAGCTGCAAAAAAAGGTGGAGAGCCAGACGCATATCCTGCGCGAACAGTATACCAGGCTTGAGGAACAGGCGCAGAAGCTGGAATCGAGCAATATGCAGATGATCGATATCCTTGGCACGGTCGTTGAGCACCGTAACCTGGAGAGCGGCCAGCATATTAAACGCGTAAAGGGGTTTGCGAAACTGTTGGCGCAGAAGGTGATGGAAACTTATCCGGAGTACGGGCTGGATGCGCATCAGGTGGAGGTCATTTCGCAGGCGAGCGCGCTCCACGATATAGGAAAGATTGCGATACCGGACAATATTTTATTAAAGCCGGGACGGTTCACAGAGGAAGAGTTTGAACGGATGAAGACGCACACGACGGAAGGGTGTGAGATCTTAAACCAGATCGAGGGGATCTGGGATGAGGAATACCGCAAGGTGAGTTATGAGATCTGCCGTTACCACCATGAGCGGTATGACGGCAGGGGCTATCCGGATGGCCTCAAAGGCGAAGAAATACCGATCTCCGCGCAGATCGTATCGGTTGCGGATGTGTATGACGCGCTTGTGAGCGAACGCGTCTATAAGAACGCGATCTCAAAGGAAGATGCGTTCCATATGATACTGGATGGAAAATGCGGGGCGTTTTCCCCGAAGCTGATGCAATGTTTCCGGGAGCTGAAAGCGGATTTTGAGGCGCTTGCAGACGAGCTGAATCAATAACGGGAAAATTTACGGACAGGAAAAAGGAGCAGATAAAATGGAAAAAGGAGCAAAAATATTTGTTGCGGGACACACCGGAATGGTCGGGTCTGCAATTGTCAGGAAACTGGAAAAAGAGGGGTATACCAATATTGTCACCAGAAGCCATGCGGAATTAGATCTCACAGACCAGCGGCAGACGAATGAATTTTTTGCGCTGGAAAAACCGGACTATGTATTTATGTGCGCTGCAAAGGTGGGAGGGATTGAGGCCAACAGAGAGGCATTGGATCAGTTTCTGTATATGAATGCCATGATCGCATTTAATACAATTATGGCAGCGTATAACAATCAGGTGAAGAAATTCTGCTTTATGGCGAGCAGCTGCATATATCCAAGGGAATGCCCGCAGCCGATAAAAGAAGAATATCTGCTTACGGCGCCGCTCGAGGTTACGAATGAGGGGTACGCCCTTGCAAAAATATCCGGGTTAAAGCTGTGTGAATATCTGAATACGCATCATCCGGATAAAACGTCGTTTATATCTGTGATGCCGTGTAATTTATATGGGCCGGGGGATAATTACCATCCGGAATATTCGCATGTGGCGCCTGCGCTTTTAAGGAGGTTTGACGAGGCAAAGACCGAAGGCAGGGATCAGGTGGTTATGTGGGGGACCGGACAGGCGTTGCGGGAGTTTTTATACGTTGATGATGTTGCGGACGCCGTTTATTTCCTGATGGAAAATTATACGGGGGAAAGAAACCGGGAAGAAAATCTTCCGGGGATTTCCTGGATTAATATTGGCTGCGGAAAAGAGATCAGGCTGGCGGAATTGGGAAAGATGATCGCAGAGATCGTGGGTTTCCGTGGAGAGATCATATATGACCACGTACATCCGGACGGAACGCCGAGAAAGATCCTTGATTCGACACGGCTGAACAACCTGGGATGGAGGCCGGGCGTAAGTTTGGAAGAGGGATTAAGGAAAACGTATCAGGATTTTCTGGAACATAAGGATCTGTATCTGAGCGGCAGGAGAAACATCAGGGGGAACGGATTATGAGAAAAAAGGCATTGATCACGGGCGTTACCGGGCAGGACGGGAGTTATCTTGCGGAATTGCTGATTGAAAAAGATTACGAGGTCTATGGGATGATCCGCAGGTCTTCCGTTGATTTCAGAGAAAGGATCGCGCATATAGAAGGGAACCCGCATTTCCATCTTGTATACGGCGACCTGATGGATGCGGTATCTCTGATTAAAATCATGACGGGAATAAAACCGGATGAGGTATATAATCTTGCGGCGCAGTCGCATGTACAGGTTTCTTTTGACGTTCCGGAATACACCGCGGACGTTGTGGCGACAGGTGTGCTGCGCGTGCTTGAAGCGGTTCGGATCGCCGGCATTGAGAAAACCTGCAGAATCTATCAGGCGTCGACGTCGGAACTGTATGGTAAAGTGGAGGAGGTTCCCCAGCGCGAGACTACGCCGTTCCATCCATATTCCCCGTATGCAGTTGCAAAACAATATGGTTACTGGATCGTGAAGGAATATCGTGAGGCATATGGGATGTTCTGCTGTTCCGGCATCTTATTCAACCACGAATCGGAACGCCGCGGCGAAACATTTGTCACCAGAAAGATCACGCTTGCAGCGGCCCGCATCGCGCAGGGAAAGCAGGACAAGCTGTTTCTTGGCAATCTTGGCTCCCTGAGGGACTGGGGTTATGCAAAAGATTATGTTGAATGTATGTGGCTTATGCTGCAGAATGACAGGCCGGAAGATTTTGTCATAGCCACCGGCGTACAGCATTCTGTCCGCGAGTTTGCAGAGCTGGCTTTCCATTATGCGGGGATTGAGATTGCATGGCAGGGGGAAGGGATAGACGAAAAAGGAGTCGATAAGTCCACAGGGAACGTCCTTATAGAGGTCAGCCCTGATTTTTACCGGCCAACCGATGTTGTAAACCTGCTTGGCGATCCGGCGAAGGCAAAAGCGGAGCTTGGCTGGAATCCGGCAAAAACTCCCTTTGAAAAACTGGTCGGGATAATGGTCAGCCATGATATGAAAAAAGTAGCTGCAGAGGGGGCAGGGGCTTAGCATGAACTTGATTTTATTGTCGGGCGGTTCCGGAAAAAGGCTTTGGCCGCTTTCAAACGAGATCCGCTCAAAACAATTCATCAAAATATTCAGGAATGAGGATGGCGTTTATGAGTCTATGCTGCAGCGTGTTTACCGCCAGATACGCAAAGTGGATGCGGATGCATCGGTTACGATTGCAACATCAAAGTCTCAGGTTTCTGCGATTCACAATCAGCTGGGCGAAGAGGCGGGGATCTGTGTGGAACCGTGCCGTCGGGATACATTTCCCGCCATTGCATTGGTTACGGCTTATCTGACGGACGTATGCGGCGTAAGCCCGGAGGAGACAGCCGTGGTATGTCCGGTGGATCCGTACGTGGGGGAAGAATACTTTGAGGCGTTGAAGGAGCTGGCAAAACAGGCCCAAAAAGGGGAGGCGAACCTTGTGCTGATGGGGATAGAGCCTGCCTATCCAAGCGAGAAGTACGGTTATATCATTCCGGAGGACGCGGAAGATATCAGCGGGGTGTCTGAATTTAAAGAAAAACCGTCACAGAATGCGGCAAAAGAATATATTTCGCGGGGAGCCCTGTGGAATGGCGGCGTATTTGCCTGCAAACTGAAATATGTGCAGGAGGCGGCGCATAAACGGATTGATTTTACGGATTATTATGACCTGTACAAAAAATACGGGACGCTGGAAAAGATCAGTTTTGATTATGCAGTTGTTGAAAAGGAAAAAAAGATACAGGTTGTCCGTTTCAAAGGGCAGTGGAAAGATCTGGGGACCTGGAATACGCTCACCGAGGCAATGGAAGAAAGCAGCGTCGGCAACGCGATTCTGGATAAAAAGTGCAGAAATGTCCATATTATTAATGAATTAGATATGCCGGTGCTGGCAATGGGGATGCAGGATGTCGTGATCTCTGCAAGTCCCGATGGGATCCTTGTTTCTGACAAAGAGCAGTCCAGTTATATTAAGCCATATGTGGAAACAATGGAGCAGAAGGTGATGTTTGCGGAAAAATCCTGGGGGAGCTTCCGGGTTATAGATGTGGAAAAGGGATCTTTGACGATTAAAGTCACGCTGAAAGCGGGCCATTCGATGAATTACCATAGCCATATGCATCGGGACGAGGTGTGGACTGTGATTTCAGGAACCGGAAAAACAATTGTCGACGGGATGCAGCAGAACGTAAAGACGGGCGATGTGATTGCCATGTCCGCCGGCTGCCGCCATACGGTCATTGCGGAGAGCGAGCTGAAACTGATTGAGGTGCAGCTTGGCGAGGATATCAGCGTACATGACAAGCAGAAGTTTGAATTGGAGTTATAAGCAGTGAACAGACCTTTTTTATTAAGGCCGTCCGGCAAGGATTATCTCTGGGGCGGCCAGCGGCTGAATACAGAGTTTGTGAAAAATATAGACATGGATCCGCTGGCGGAAACCTGGGAATGTTCTACGCATCCGGATGGACCCAGCTATGCGGCCAGCGGCGCGTTTGAGGGAAAAGAGCTGGCGGAAGTGCTGAGGGAGCGCCCGGAATATTTGGGCGAACGGTATAAAGGTGAAACAGAACTGCCCATTCTCATCAAATTTATTGACGCCCGCAGCGATCTGTCCGTCCAGGTGCATCCGACAGACGAATACGCGGAAAAATATGAAAACGGGCAGCGCGGAAAGAGCGAGATGTGGTATGTTCTGGACGCCGCAAAGGATGCAAAACTGGTCTATGGCCTGAAATGTGATAAGAGCAGCGAGGAGATCCGGGCGGCAATATCGGACGGCTGCCTGGGAAGATATCTCCAGACAATGCCGGTTAAAAAAAACGACGTGTTTTTTATTCCCGGCGGGACGGTCCATGCGATCGGCGCGGGCTGTCTGATCGCAGAGATACAGGAGAGCAGTAATCTGACGTACCGTATTTACGATTATGACCGGATTGGCAGGGACGGCAGGAAACGGGAACTGCATATTGATAAGGCGATGCAGGTGGCGGATCTGAACAGATCCGCAGAGCCGAGGCAGCCTTGCCGCATATTGAAGTACAGGCAGGGCGTGGCAAGCGAATTGCTGTCCCGTTGTAAATATTTTGAGGTGCACCGGATGCTTGTGAATACAGAGCGGAAGCAGGCCGTTTATTATCGGGCGGATAAATTGTCTTTTCGGGTGCTGCTGTGCCTGAACGGCTGCGGCAGTATTATTTTTGGCGGAGAAATGCTATTGTTTTTTAAAGGAGATTGTATTTTTGTGCCGGCGGATTCTGAAATCGTGAAGATTCACGGGCAGGGCCAGTTTCTGGATATCAGAGGCTGAAGGCGGAGCCACGGGAGAGATTTATGGACAAGGATACATGGTTAAAAGGCGCAAAGGTGGCATTTGGGAGTGCGGCGGCGATTTTTCTCGCAGAGCTGTTCGGCGCAGACTATGCCGCCTCCGCGGGGATCATTACATTGCTGACCATACAGGACACAAGGAAAGATACGTTTCAGATGGCGCTGCAGCGGCTGGTTTCCTTTGTCCTGTTTTTGTTTCTGGCAGTTTTTTTGCATATTACGCTCGGATTGTATATGGTCGGGTTCGGCGTGTATTTGTTTTTCATGGCGCTGCTCAGTTATTGTTTTCACTGGGAAGGCGCGGTATCGACAAACGCAGTATTCGGCACGCACGTATTTATGCTGGATCATATGGTGACGGCGGGGTTTCTTTTCAACGAAGCGGCTCTTTTGCTCATCGGCATTGGCATGGCCATCCTGCTGAATTTAAAAATACCAGACAAAGAGCCGGGGCTGAAACAGGAGCTGCAGCGCGCGGAGACAATGCTGCAGAAAATTTTGTATGACATTGGCGCGCATTTGCGCGACAGGGATGCGCTGCAGCGGACGCGGGAGGAACTGTTAAAATATATGGGGGTTTTGGACGGGGATATCGGAAAAGCGATCCAAAACCGCGACATTACGTTAAAGGAATATTCCACGTTTTATATTTATTATTTTGTATTGCGCAAAAAACAGTGCGCCGTACTGGAACATGTCTGCCAGACGCTGCTCTTTATGGATGCGGCGTATTACCGGACGGATGCAGTGGCGGACTTTTTCCATTCGCTGGCGGCGCATTTTGATATTAAGGAGGATGTCGCGCTGCGCATGGCGGAGCTTGGCGAGACGCTCGAAAAGTTCCGGCAGCGCCCGATGCCGAAAGAAGAGCGCGAGTTTGAAACGCGGGCCGCATTATTCCATGTCCTGAAGGAGATGGAGCTGTTCTTAAAGCTGAAACGGGAGTTTTACGGAAGGCTCACGCCGCTGCAGCGGGAATTATACCTGAGATAGTATTTGACTATTTCGGCGAAAAAGGTTATAGTATGTTTCAGGATACAGGAATCCATAAAAAACAGAACCAAAGGAGGAATCAACGTGAAAAAGAAAAAACCGTTGCCGAAGAATCATCCGGCTCCGAAAAAACCGGCTGTGCCTGCAGCCCCTAAGGCAGCTCCGGCCGCGCCTGAAGCAGAGGCGCCAAAGGCGGAAGCGCCAGCAGCGGCAGTGGAAGCGCCAAAGGCAGAGGCGCCAGCAGCAACAGTGGAAGCGCCAAAAGCGGAAATGCCAGCAGCGGAAACTCCGGCTCCGGAGACGGAAACAGCGGCAGGATCGGAAGAAGAGAAGGGGGAAACCGAAATGAAGGAAGAAATGGTAATCCAGTTTGCAGGGAATGAATTATCGGCGTCTGAGATCTCAGACAAGGTAAAGGCAAACTATCAGGAAAGCGGAAATGAAGCAGAGATCAGCGATATTAAGATTTACGTAAAGCCGGAAGATAATAAAGCTTATTACGTAGTAAATGGCGAGATTTCAGGCGACGTCGATCTTGTTTAGGAAATGGACAACCCCGTTGTATTATGATGCAGCGGGGTTGAAAAATATGCGCCGATATGTTATGCTTTTTACAATTCAGTAGTTTATGAACCGACAGGAAAAAGAGCCCACTCTTTTTTTTTGCCCGCAGCCCGATAACGCGGCCTGCAGCAGGCGCGCTTTTCTCCGCGGCCTGAACACAGAAGAAAGGACGAAATCATATGAAAGCTTTTCTGATACTTGAGGACGGACACGTATTTACCGGGACCGGCATAGGCTCGGAGAAGGACGTGATCAGCGAAATTGTGTTTAATACATCCATGACCGGATATCTGGAAGTTTTGACGGACCCTTCCTATGCGGGGCAGGCCGTTGTCATGACCTATCCGCTGATCGGGAATTATGGGATCTGTTTCAGTGATATGGAATCAAAGAAGCCGTGGCCGGACGGTTATATCGTCCGCGAGCTGTCGCGGATGCCGAGCAATTTCCGCTGCGAGAGCACGATACAGGATTTTCTGGAAAAGCATGGCATACCGGGCATTGCGGGCATTGACACCCGCGCCCTGACAAGGATACTCAGGGAAAAAGGGACGATGAACGGCATGATCACGCGAAATGAAAATTATAATTTAGAAGAGATCCTTCCAAAATTAAAGGAATATAAAGTAGGGGACGTAGTGGAAAAAGTCACCTGCAGAGAAAAGAAGGTACTGGAAGGGAAAGGCTGTAAAGTGGCGCTGCTGGACCTGGGGGCAAAAAATAATATTGCAAAGTCGCTGCATGACAGGGGCTGTGAAGTGACGGTCTATCCGGCGCAGACGGCTGCGGAGGAGATTCTTGCGGCAAATCCGGACGGCGTCATGCTCTCAAACGGGCCGGGCGACCCGAAATCCTGTAAAAACATTATTCGGGAAATCAAAAAATTATATGATTCCGATGTGCCGATCTTTGCGATCTGTCTGGGACACCAGCTCATGGCGCTGGCGGCGGGCGCGGATACGCATAAATTAAAATACGGGCACAGGGGCGGCAACCATCCGGTTAAGGATCTGGAAACGGGAAAAGTCTACATTTCTTCGCAGAACCATGGCTATGTCGTGGATACGGAAAACCTGGATCCGGCGATCGCGACGCCGGCGTTTATCAATGTCAATGACGGGACAAACGAAGGGCTGAAATATACGGGAAAAAATATTTTTACCGTCCAGTTCCATCCGGAAGCATGTCCGGGGCCTGCCGACAGCGCATATTTATTTGATAAATTCATAGAGATGATGGGAGGGGACAGGTAATGCCAAAGAGAGCGGATATTAAAAAAGTATTAGTGATCGGTTCCGGCCCGATCGTCATCGGGCAGGCGGCGGAATTTGACTATGCGGGGACGCAGGCATGCCGCTCCCTGAAAGAAGAAGGCCTGGAAGTCTGCCTTGTAAACTCCAATCCGGCGACGATCATGACCGATAAAAATATTGCGGATCAGGTTTATATCGAGCCGCTGACCGTCCCTGTACTGGAAAAGATCATCCGGAAAGAAAAGCCGGACAGCATCCTTCCGACGCTCGGCGGGCAGGCGGGGCTGAACCTTGGCATGGAGCTTGCGGAATCCGGATTTTTGGAGGCGCATGGCGTAAAATTGATCGGCACGACCGCGCAGACGATTAAAAAAGCGGAAGACCGCCTGGAATTTAAGGAGACGATGGAAAAGATCGGCGAGCCGGTCGCGCCGTCCCTTGTTGTGGAGGACGTGCAAAGCGGCATAGACTTTACGAATACGATCGGTTATCCGGTCGTTCTGCGCCCGGCGTATACGCTCGGCGGGAGCGGCGGCGGGATCGCGCACAACGAGCAGGAGCTGACGGATATCCTGGAAAACGGGCTGCGCCTGTCCCGCGTCGGTCAGGTTTTGGTGGAACGCTGCATTGCGGGCTGGAAAGAGATCGAATACGAGGTTATGCGCGATGCAAACGGCAACTGCATTACCGTATGCAATATGGAAAATATCGATCCGGTCGGCGTGCATACGGGCGATTCCATCGTCGTTGCGCCGTCGCAGACGTTAGGCGATAAGGAATATCAGATGCTGCGTACGTCGGCTTTGAATATTATTTCCGAGCTGAACATTACGGGCGGCTGCAACGTGCAGTACGCGTTAAAGCCGGATTCGTTTGAATACTGCGTTATTGAAGTAAATCCGCGCGTCAGCCGCTCGTCCGCGCTGGCGTCCAAGGCGACGGGGTATCCGATCGCGAAAGTGGCGGCAAAAATCGCAGTCGGTTATACGCTGGACGAGATCAAAAACGCGATCACCGGAAAGACTTATGCCAGCTTTGAGCCGATGCTCGATTACTGTGTCGTAAAGATTCCGCGTCTCCCGTTTGATAAATTTATCACCGCAAAGCGCACGCTCACGACACAGATGAAAGCGACCGGCGAGGTCATGAGCATCTGCGATAATTTTGAAGGCGCGCTGATGAAAGCGCTGCGTTCCTTAGAGCAGCATGTGGACAGCCTGCTGTCGTATGATTTTTCGGAGCTTTCCGAGCAGGAACTGTTAGAGCGCATGAAGATTGTGGACGACCAGCGGATCTACCTGATCGCGGAGGCGATCCGCAAGGGGATTAACTACCGCACGATCCACGACATCACGATGGTGGACGAATGGTTTATTGACAAGATCGCGATCCTTGTGGAGATGGAGCGGCGGCTGAAAAAAGAAGAGCTGACGGCGGAGTTGTTAAAAGAAGCGAAACGGATTGAGTTTCCGGATAATGTCATTGCGCAGCTGACGCAGAAAACGGAGAAGGAGATCCGCAGCATGCGCTACGCAAACGGCATAACGGCGGCGTTTAAAATGGTGGATACGTGCGCGGCGGAGTTTGAGGCGAGCACGCCGTATTATTATTCCGTATTTGGCAGCGAGGACGAAGCGGTGCGCACAAATGACCGGAAAAAAGTGCTTGTGCTTGGCTCCGGACCGATCCGCATCGGGCAGGGGATTGAGTTTGACTATTGTTCCGTCCATGCGACCTGGGCATTTGCAAAGGAAGGCTATGAGACGATTATTATCAATAACAATCCGGAGACAGTCAGTACGGACTTTGACATCGCGGACAAGCTGTATTTTGAGCCGCTGACGCCGGAAGATGTGGAAAATATCGTCAATATCGAAAAACCGGACGGCGCGGTCGTGCAGTTTGGCGGGCAGACGGCGATTAAATTGACGCAGAGCCTGATGGAAATGGGCGTCCCGATCCTGGGGACGGCCGCGGAAGACGTAGACGCCGCGGAGGACCGGGAATTATTTGATGAGATCTTACAGGAAACGCAGATCCCGCGCGCGGCAGGCGGGACGGTGTTTACCGCGCAGGAGGCGAAAGAGGTGGCGAACCGCCTGGGGTATCCGGTGCTTGTGCGCCCTTCCTATGTGCTGGGCGGGCAGGGGATGCAGATCGCGTATTCCGATGAAGAGATCGAGGAGTTTATGGCGATCATCAACCGCTATTCGCAGGAGCATCCGATCCTGGTCGATAAATACCTGATGGGCAAGGAGCTGGAGGTGGACGCAGTCTGCGACGGGACGGACATTCTGATTCCGGGCATTATGGAACATATCGAGCGCACCGGCGTACATTCGGGAGACTCGATCTCCGTTTATCCGGCGCCGACGATCAGCGATACGGTGCGCGACCGGATTGCCGAATATTCCGGCAGGCTTGCAAAGGCGCTGCATGTAAAAGGGCTTATCAATATTCAGTTTATCGCGGTGGACGAAGAAGTGTACGTGATCGAAGTAAACCCGCGTTCTTCAAGGACGGTGCCGTATATCAGCAAAGTGACGGGCATTCCGATCGTAGACCTTGCGACGCAGGTCATAATCGGGAAGAAGATCCGGGAGCTTGGCTATGAGCCGGGGCTGCAGCCGGCGGCGGATTATTTTGCAATAAAGATGCCGGTATTCTCGTTTGAAAAGATCCGCGGCGCGGAGATCAGCCTCGGCCCGGAAATGAAGTCCACAGGCGAGTGCCTTGGCATTGCAAAAACCTTTGATGAGGCGTTATATAAGGCGTTCCTCGGCGCGGGCGTCATCCTGCCGAAACATAAGCAGATGATCATTACCGTAAAAGATGCGGACAAGCCGGAAGCCGCGGAAGTGGCGAAGCGGTTTGAAGCGCTCGGTTATAAGATCTATGCGACGAGGAGTACGGCGAAATTTTTGCAGGAGCGCGGCGTGAACGCCCTGCGCGTCAATAATATCCATCAGGAGTCGCCGACCGTTATGGATCTGCTGTTAGGGCATAAGATCGACCTTGTGATCGACACGCCGACGCAGGGGCGCGATAAGGCGAGGGACGGCTTTTTGATCCGCCGGACGGCGATCGAGACAGGCGTAAACTGCATTACCGCGATGGATACGGCGAATGCGCTCGCATTGAGCCTTGAGACGGAACATGATGAAATGACGATGATAGATATTGCAAAGATCTGATAAAAACGGCATACGGTTTTCCGGAAATGGAAAACCGTATGCCGTTTTTTATGCCTGTGTTTTTTCGAGCCTGCGTTTTTTCTCCCGAAATTTTTTTACCGTCTTTGAAAGGTTGTCATCGCTCTCAAACTGTTCTAACGTGTGTTCGTCCACTTCGATCCGGTTGTCCATCGTGCGCATGACATCCGCAATCTGGATATCTTTATTAACGTCCGGATCGCTTAGATCATAAATTTTATTAAATTGGAAACTGAGCACGATCGGGTGGTTGAAGTCGTTTTCATTTGCCTGTACGACCATGGCTTTCTCACCGTTTGTGAGGTCTACGCAGCTGCCGGCCGGCATAATATGGATGCTCTGCGAAAGCGCGGAGACAACCTTTTCCGGATAAATGTCCGGATGGCGGATCATGTGGCGGATCGCCGTAATTTCGGAATCCGGCTTGCGGCTTAAGCTCATGGCTGTCACGCGGTCAAATTTGTCTGCGACGGTTAAAATATTTGTGCCGATCAGCCATTTGCTGCGGTCTACCGAGTGATCTTCCTTGCGTCCCGCCTGGATCATCTGCGTGACCATTGCGAGCGCGTCCGGCGGTATGGAATAAGGGTTTGTGTCCGCATGGAGCAGGGCAAACGCCTTCTCGCGGTATTTTGTTATGGTAGATCCCTCAATGGCGGTAATGTCTTCGCCTTTTTTCATGATCTCCGCAGGCACATACAGGTAGCCGAAATCATACAGGAAAGCCGCCGTAATGATAGAAAGCAGCGTGTTTTCGCGCAGCCGCATGGCGTGTCCGATCATAGCGGAGATAATGGCGACGCCTACCGAGTGCTTGTAAACGAAATCCGTATTGCTCCGTATGTTCTGCGTAAAGCGCACTTTGTGGTCAAGCGTCCCGAAGTGTTCCAAAACGTCTTTTGCAAGGGCTGCAAGATCGGTCGGCGTCTTGCCCTTGCTGATATTTACCAGACTGTCGCGCAGACGGAACATATAAAATGTCTGAAGCTGTTCGAATTCAAGCTCTTCCTTTGAGATCGGAGGAAGCGGTTCGGCAGGCTCAAGGATATAGATCCCGATCAGGCTGAAATTCATCAGATTCACAATATTCTGCTGCGTAAGTTTTGTATTGCGGTCAAAAAGCATGACGCCATTCCGGTTATAAACAGGTTTGGCAAGGCGCATACCCGGCCTAATGTCCTGCGATTCGACAAATTGCATAAAAATCCCCTCCTTGCTTCGTTTGGTTCCGCCCGAAATTTAAAATTATTTTAGCATATTGAACAGAAAAATACAATCATGTATAATAAATTTAAGTGGAAACTACAAAAGCGAAAGGAGCAAAAATGAAAAGGAAGTCCGCACATAAAGGCGTCCGCAGGATCGCAGCCGTCCTCTGCGCCGGTTTTCTGCTGCCGTATACCATCCGCGCAGGCCAGATACAGGATCGGCTGGATGAAACGGGGAAAAACATAGACCGGCTGGAAGACGGCGCGGATAAAACGCAGTCGTCGATTGAAGCGTATGAGAAAGAGCAGCGGGAACTGCAGGCGGATATTTTTGACCGGCAGGAGACGATCCGCGCGCTCTCGGAAGAATTAGACGAGACGCGGGCGAAGCTGTCCGAAACAAGGGGCGAAATCAAAGAGACGCAGGCGGCCCTGCAGGAGTCGAAAGCCGCAAAAGAAAAACAGTATGAGCAGATGAAAAAGCGGATCTGTTTTATGTATGAAAACAGCACAGAGGATATTCTGGTCTATATTTTAGAAGCGGGCACGCTGGCGGACGTCCTGCGGCGCGCCGCATACTTTGAGGCGGTGATGGATTATGACCGGGAAAAGCTGGACGAGTATCGCGGGATTATAAAAAAAATAAAAAAAGAAAAGGAGGCGCTCGTCTCAGAAAAAGAGGCCATTGCGTCCCTCGAAGAAGCGCAGGAACAAAAGCTTGCGCAGATTGACGCGGCGCTGGCGGCGCTGAAAAGCCGGCTTCGGGAAAACATGGCGCAGCTGCAGGATTCAAAGGAAAAACGGGAATGGTATGCGGCGGAGATCCGGCGGCAGAAAGCTTATGAAGCGGAACTGGAAAAGCAGAAAGCAGAGGAGGACCGCAGGCTGCGGGAGCAGATCCAAAAGCAGGAGGAGGCGCGCAGGGAACAGGAGCGGAAGGAAAAAGAGCAGGCGCAGGCGAAAAAGGAACAGGAACAGAAAGAGCAGGAACAGCAGGAACAGGAAGAGCCGCAGGGGGACTGGCAGCGGCAGGGCAGCGATCTGGAGCTTTTATCGACGATCATATATTGCGAAGCGGGCAGCGAGCCGTATGAGGGGCAGCTCGCTGTGGGCAGCGTTGTCATGAACCGCGTGGCGAGCGCCAGTTTCCCGAACAGCATCAGCGGAGTGATTTATCAGAGCGGGCAGTTTTCGCCGGTGGCGAGCGGGCGGTTCGCGCAGGCGCTTGCGGCCGGCTCCGGCAGCAGGTGCCGTTCGGCGGCGCAGGCGGTCCTGAACGGGACGCGTACGGTCTCCTGCCTGTTTTTCCACCGGAACAATGGGACGACGGACGGGATCGTGATCGGGAACCACGTATTTTATTAAAGCGGACTTATACAAAATACACAAAAAGTAAAACGATATATATAGGCTGAACAAAAAATAACGGGCAGGATGAACAAAAAAATAAAAATAATTATGAATTTTTTGAAAAAAATAAGGAAAAAATTTGTAAAAACCTGACTTTATGTAGAAGTTTTGTATTGCCAAACGGGGTTGAGTGTGGTATTCTGAATGCAGGCGTTAAGTCTTATATTTGAAGTAAGACGGTTTATTTTTTTGTAAAAGATTGATAAAAAATTAACAGCTTTTAGAAAAAAGCTGGGAAAAGGAGACAAAAAATGGCAAACAAAGTAGTTTTAGCAGGCGCATGCCGTACGGCAATCGGTAAAATGGGAGGCGCGTTGAGCAACACGCCTGCTGCGGATCTCGGAGCGATCGTGATCAAAGAAGCGTTAAACCGCGCAGGCGTTAAGCCGGAACAGGTTGACGAAGTGTTAATGGGATGCGTAATCCAGGCGGCGCAGGGGCAGAACGTGGCGCGCCAGGCTTCCATTAAGGCCGGCCTGCCGATTGAGGTTCCTGCAGTTACATTAAACGTGGTATGCGGTTCCGGATTAAAGTGCGTAAATGAAGCCGCTGCCCAGATTCTGTCAGGACAGGCGGACATCGTTGTCGCAGGCGGTATGGAAAATATGTCCATGGCTCCGTATGCCATGACAAAGGCGCGTTTTGGATACCGCATGAACAATGCGACGATCATTGATACGATGGTAAACGATGCATTGACAGACGCGTTCAATCATTACCATATGATGATCACAGCTGAAAATGTATGCGATAAATATGGCATTACAAGGGAAGAGCTGGATGAGTTCTCTGCAAACAGCCAGCAGAAATGTGAAAAAGCAATGGCGGAAGGCAAATTTGACGAGGAGATCGTTCCGGTTCCGGTTAAAGTTAAGAAAGAAACCGTTATGTTTACAAAGGATGAGGGTCCGCGTCCGGGCACGACAAAAGATACGCTTGCAAAGCTGAAATGCTGCTCCGGCAAAGAGGGCGGCCTTGTTACGGCAGGAAACGCTTCCGGCATTAACGACGGCGCTGCGGCGATCGTTGTCATGAGCGAAGAAAAAGCGAAAGAGCTTGGCATCACGCCGATGGCGACATGGGTAGCGGGCGCGCTTGCGGGCGTTGAGCCTGAGATCATGGGCATTGGCCCGGTTGCCGCTACAAAGAAGGTTCTCGCAAAGACGGGGCTTACGATCGACGACATGGATCTGATTGAGGCGAACGAAGCGTTTGCGGCGCAGTCTGTTGCGGTTGCAAAGGATCTCGGCTTTAATATGGATAAAGTAAATGTAAACGGCGGCGCGATTGCGCTCGGACATCCGGTAGGGGCTTCCGGCTGCCGCATCCTTGTCACGCTGCTGTATGAAATGAAGAGAAGGAATGCAAAGAAAGGCCTTGCTACGCTGTGCATCGGCGGCGGCATGGGCTGTGCGACAATTGTTGAAATGTAAGAAATGTAAATCAAAGGGAATCATTGCAGCAGTCCATCCGGACACAGGGCTGCCCGGGGGACGGGCTGCTGTGGATTGTTTGTTATATTATCAGATTTTAAGGAGGAATCACAGAAATGAAAGTAGGAGTTATCGGCGCGGGGACAATGGGCTCTGGAATCGCACAGGCATTTGCACAGACGGAAGGATATGAAGTGTGCTTATGCGATATCAACGAAGAATTTGCCGCAAACGGCAAAAATAAAATCGCAAAAGGTTTTGAAAAAAGAATCGCAAAAGGCAAGATGAGCCAGGAAGATGCAGACAAAGTGCTCGCAAAGATCACAACGGGCGTAAAGACGATCTGCACAGACTGCGACCTGATCGTGGAAGCGGCGCTTGAGGTTATGGACGTTAAGAAACAGACGTTCAAAGAGCTGCAGGATATCGTAAAGGCAGACTGCATGTTTGCCACAAACACATCTTCTTTATCTGTTACAGAGATCGGCGCGGGGCTTGACAGACCGGTGATCGGTATGCATTTCTTTAACCCGGCTCCTGTTATGAAACTGATCGAAGTTATCCAGGGCGAGAACACGCCGGATGAAATGAAAGATAAAATCGTTGCTATTTCCAAAGAGATCGGCAAGACGCCGGTAGAAGTAAAAGAAGCTCCGGGCTTTGTCGTAAACAGAATCCTGATCCCGATGATCAACGAAGCGATCGGCATCTATGCGGACGGCGTTGCATCGGTAGAGGGCATTGATACGGCGATGAAGCTTGGCGCAAACCATCCGATGGGGCCTCTGGCGCTTGGCGACCTGGTAGGGCTTGATATCTGCCTTGCGATCATGAATGTATTATACGATGAGACAGGCGATCCGAAATACCGTCCGCATACCCTGCTCAAGAAAATGGTGCGCGCAGGCAAATTAGGACAGAAAACGGGCATCGGCTTCTACGATTACAGAAAATAAGATTGGAATAAGTGAATTGAAATAAGTGGATGGAGGAATAAGAATCATGGATTTTTCTTTAGATAAGAAACATGAAATGGCGAGGACGCTGTTTAAGGAATTCGCTGAGACAGAAGTAAAGCCTCTCGCTCAGGAAGTGGATGAGACGGAGGTATTCCCAAGAGAGACAGTTACAAAGATGCAGAAGGCGGGCTTTATGGGCATTCCGGTGCCGAAGGAGTACGGCGGACAGGGCTGTGACCCGCTGACGTATGTAATGTGCGTAGAGGAATTGTCAAAAGTCTGCGGCACGACAGGCGTTATCGTATCGGCGCACACTTCCCTTTGCATCGATCCGATCCTTACATATGGTACGGAAGAGCAGAAACAGAAATATGTGAGGGCGCTTGCGACAGGTGAGAAGCTTGGCGCATTCGCGCTGACAGAGCCGGGCGCAGGCACAGACGCGCAGGGCGCGCAGACAAAGGCTGTACTGGACGGCGACGAATGGGTGCTGAACGGCTCCAAATGCTTTATTACCAATGGGAAAGAAGCGGATGTATATATCGTAATCGCTATTACGGGCGTCACAGAAGATAAGAGAGGCAGGAAGAAGAAAAACTTCTCGGCATTTATCGTAGATAAGGGAGCTCCGGGCTTCTCTTTCGGCACAAAAGAAAAGAAGATGGGTATCCGCGGATCTTCTACTTATGAGCTGATCTTTGAAGACTGCAGGATTCCGAAAGAGAATCTGTTAGGGCCGGAAGGCAAAGGCTTCCCGATCGCTATGCATACGCTTGACGGCGGACGTATCGGCATCGCCGCACAGGCGCTTGGCATCGCTGAGGGCGCGCTGGAGCGGGCGATTGACTATACAAAAGAAAGAAAACAGTTCGGACGTTCGATTGCGCAGCAGCAGAATACGCAGTTTAAGCTGGCTGATATGGCTACAAGGGTTGAGGCTGCGAAACTGCTTGTCTATAAGGCGGCGGTTGCAAAGGCAAACCAGAAGGTATATTCCGTAGAAGCCGCAAAAGCAAAATTATTTGCCGCAGAAACGGCAATGGCAGTTACGACAGAGGTTGTGCAGCTGTTCGGCGGTTACGGATACATCAGGGAATATGATGTAGAGCGTATGATGCGCGATGCAAAGATCACAGAGATCTACGAAGGGACGTCAGAAGTCCAGCGTATGGTAATCTCAGGCGCATTATTGAAATAATTGCAGGCTGCGGCCAATAAATATAGAAAAAATAAGGAGTGAAACTACCGTGAAAATCGTTGTATGTATTAAACAGGTGCCAGATACCAAAGGCGGCGTTAAGTTTAACCCGGACGGTACGCTGGATAGGGCGGCAATGCTTGCTATCATGAATCCGGACGATAAAGCCGGACTGGAAGCGGCGCTCAGGATAAAAGATGAAACAGGCGCGGAAGTCACTGTTCTGACGATGGGACTTCCAAAAGCTGATGATGTGCTTCGTGAAGCGCTGGCAATGGGCGCTGACAAAGCGATCCTTGTTACTGACAGAGTATTGGGCGGCGCGGATACATGGGCTACGTCTACGACAATCGCCGGTGCGCTTCGCAATATTGATTATGATCTGATCATTACAGGCCGTCAGGCGATTGATGGCGACACTGCACAGGTTGGACCGCAGATTGCAGAGCATCTTGGCGTTCCGGTTATTTCCTATGCAGAAGAGATTAAGATCGAAGGCGATTCTGTTATCGTTAAGAGACAGTATGAAGACAGATACCATGAGTTAAAGGCAAAAATGCCTTGCCTGATTACGGCACTTTCTGAATTGAATACTCCTCGTTACATGACACCGGGCGGAATCTTCGACGCATATGAAAAAGAAGTGACCGTTTGGGGCAGGGCGGACTTAAAGGACGTTGATGATTCAAACCTCGGCTTGAAGGGTTCCCCTACAAAGATTGCGAAAGCATCTGATAAAGTCCGCAAGGGCGCCGGTGAAAAAGTTACGCTTGATGCAGCTGAATCTGTGGACTACATCATGGGTAAATTAAAAGAAAAGCATGTAATCTAATAAGATGAAGGAAAGTGGTGAAAAAAATGGGTTTAGAAGAATATAAGGGCGTATATATCTACGCACAGCAGGTAGATAATGAATTAAGCGGCATTGCCTTTGAGTTGCTTGGAAAAGCAAAGGAACTGGCAAAAGACCTGAATACAGACGTAACAGCAGTTCTTCTCGGATCAAATGTGAAAGGCCTGACAGACCAGCTTGCAGAGTATGGCGCAGACAAGGTGATCGTGGTGGACGATCCTGCGCTTGAGACATATCGTACAGAGCCGTATGCGCACGCGCTGGCTTCTGTTATCAATGAATATAAACCGGACATCATGCTGGTTGGCGCAACAGCGATCGGCCGCGATCTTGGCCCGACGGTATCCGCAAGGGTGAAAACTGGCCTGACCGCTGACTGTACCGTATTGGAGATCGGCGATTTCCCGTTGAAGCCGGTAGAAGGCCAGGAGCAGAAGCACAATCAGTTATTGATGACGCGTCCTGCATTTGGCGGCAACACGATCGCAACGATCGCATGCCCGGATAACCGTCCGCAGATGGCTACGGTGCGTCCTGGCGTTATGCAGAAGATCGACCCGATTCCGGGCGCAAAGGCGGAAGTGATCGAATACAATCCGGGATTTGAAGTAAACAACAAATACGTAGAGATCATCAACGTCATCAAGCAGAAGAAGAGCGCGGAAAACATCATGGATGCAAAGATCCTTGTTTCCGGCGGCCGCGGCGTTGGCTCGGCAGAAAACTTCCAGATCTTACAGGAACTGGCGGATGTGCTCGGCGGCATGGTAAGCTGCTCACGTGCGGTTGTTGAGAATGGCTGGAAACCGGTAGACGTGCAGGTAGGACAGACAGGCAAGACCGTTCGCCCGAATGTATACTTTGCGATCGGTATTTCCGGAGCAATCCAGCACGTTGCAGGCATGGAAGAATCTGACATCATCATTGCAATCAATAAAGATGAAGATGCGCCGATCTTTGATGTGGCTGATTACGGCATTGTCGGTGATCTGAATAAAATTGTGCCGGCATTGACGGCGGCTTTGAAGACAGAGCTGGGGAAATAAAAAGTCAGTTTGACTGAAATTACATAGTATAAGAAAGTCTCTGTGAGGACAGTGTTTTATTTTATAATTTGGCTGTCCGGCAGAGGCTTTCTTAGTAAGTGCGGATTATTAAATAATTTCATCAAATAAACAGCATGTGAATAAAGTCTCCGAATCAATGCATATGTGTAGGAACAGGGTCTGCGTAAGCGGTAATGACGGGGAAATAAATTGACAGATATTACATACTGAAAAACGCCAGGCAGAGGTATCTATCTGGCGTTTTTCCGTAAAATAGAATATGATATTGCATTTTGCGTTAAAAAAGATATAATAATATAAGCAGATTCAGTCAGATAAATTTGGCTTTTTTCGCCATTTGCTGAACCGGCAGGCAATTTGCAGGTTGGTTCACCGCCTGCGGGAAAAAGAAGGACAGATCATGAAAAGGTTACAGAAGGATAAGCAGATTAACGCTCAAATGATATGGAGAAAATTGTTTTTGATTTTGTATGATATCGCCGCAGTCATCCTGTCGGGGAGGATCGCGCTTTTGATCCGTTTTCAGCTGGATGAAGAATATGCCGCGATACCGGATCTTTATTTACAGCCTTACAGACAGTACATTGGGATTGTTGTATTTTTTACGGTTTTGATTTTTGCAGGCTTTCGGCTGTATTCGAGTTTATGGACGTTTGCCGGAGCGGTAGAGTTTTTGAATGTTATTTTGGCAAGTGTGCTGTCCGCGCTGATGCAGATAGCGGTTTATATGCTTGTGAATGCGAGGATGCCGAGAAGTTATTATGTGCTTTATGCGGGCATTCTGATGACACTGGTATTTGTCAGCAGATATTATTACCGCGCATTGCGCAGTGTTTTAAACCGGATGCGGCAGAGCCATACGCAGGAGATTCACCGCGTCATGGTAGTGGGAGCGGGGGCCGCGGGCAATACGCTGATCAAGGAGATCGTCAGCAGTACGCATATTGATAAAAAAGTGGTATGCGTTGTGGACGATGCGAGCGATAAGATTGGGAATTATATCCACGGCATTAAAATTATGGGAAACCGCTATGAGATCCCTGAACTGGTAAAAAAATGCAGGGTTGACGAGATCATTATTGCCATGCCCGCTGTTTCGCCGAAAGAAATCAGGGAAATTCTGGATATATGTAAGGAAACAGGATGCGAACTGAAACGTCTGCCGGGCATTTATCAGCTTGTAAATGGCGACGTCAGTATTGCAAAATTAAAAAACGTGGATGTAAATGATCTCCTGGGCAGGGAACCGGTGCAGGTCGATCTGACCTCTATTATGAACTATGTGGCGGGAAAAACCGTCATGGTTACAGGCGGAGGCGGGAGTATCGGAAGCGAGCTTTGCAGGCAGATCGCGGAGCATAATCCGAAAATGCTTCTGCTGGTTGATATTTATGAAAATACGACGTATGATATTCAAAATGAACTCCGGGCGAAATTTCCTGATTTGAATTTAGTTGTTTTGATCGCTTCTGTACGCAATACAAAACGGATGGACAGGATCATCGGAACTTACCGCCCGGATATTATTTATCATGCAGCTGCGCATAAACATGTCCCCCTGATGGAAGACAGCCCGAATGAGGCGGTGAAAAACAATGTGCTTGGGACATGGAAGGTGGTTGAAGCGGCTGATAAGTGGAAGGTGAAGCGTTTTGTTATGATCTCCACGGATAAGGCTGTCAATCCAACGAATATCATGGGCGCGACCAAACGTATTTGCGAGATGATCATTCAGATGTATAATAAGCATTCCGGCACGGAGTTTGTTGCGGTGCGTTTCGGCAATGTGCTTGGCAGTAATGGGAGCGTCATTCCATTGTTCCAGAAACAGATCGCGGCGGGCGGGCCGGTGACGGTGACGCATCCGGAGATCATCCGTTATTTTATGACGATACCGGAGGCGGTATCTCTGGTGCTGCAGGCCGGCGCATACGCCAGGGGGGGCGAAATTTTTATTTTGGATATGGGGGATCCTGTAAAGATCGCAGACCTGGCAAAGAACCTGATCCTGCTCTCCGGGCATAAACCGGGTGAGGATATTAAAATAGAATTTACGGGCCTGCGTCCGGGAGAAAAGTTATATGAAGAAATGCTTATGGAAGAAGAGGGCATGCAGGATACGGCGAATAAGCTGATCCATATCGGAAAACCGATTGAGATGGATGATGAAAAGTTTATGGAGCAGCTGCGGCGTCTGCGTGATTATGTCATACAGGAGCCGGACGACATACGGGAATGGGTAAAACAGATCGTCCCTACCTATCATCCGGAGCAGTATGATCAGAAAGAAACCGTATCAAAGCGGCAGATGGAAAACAAAGGAGGAGCATAAAATGAAAGGGATTATTCTGGCGGGAGGTTCCGGCACACGGTTATATCCATTGACAAAGGCAGTTTCCAAGCAGATTATGCCGGTATATGATAAGCCGATGATTTATTATCCGTTGTCGACGCTTATGCTGGCGGGGATTCGGGAAATCCTTATTATTTCTACGCCAAGGGATCTGCCGGTTTTTCGGGAACTGTTTGCGGATGGGTCGCAGCTTGGGATGGATTTTTCATATGCGGTCCAGGAAGAGCCGAGGGGCCTTGCGGATGCATTTATCATCGGCGAAAAATTTATCGGAACGGACGCGGTATCGCTTGTGCTGGGGGACAATATTTTTTACGGCCAGAGTTTTTCCCAGGCGCTGCAGCGCGTTGTCCGGAAGACGGAGACAGAGAGCGGCGCGACGATTTTTGGTTATTATGTCAGGGATCCGCGGGAATACGGCGTTGTGGAGTTTGATGAAAACGGACGCGCGCTTTCCATAGAGGAAAAGCCGGAAAAGCCAAAGTCGAATTATGCGGTTCCGGGGCTCTATTTTTATGATCATGAGGTGGTGGAAATTGCTAAAAATGTAAAGCCTTCCGCGAGAGGGGAGATAGAGATCACATCCGTCAACAACGAATATCTGAAACGCGGTATGCTTCGCGTAGAGACACTGGGACGCGGTTTTGCCTGGCTTGATACGGGAAACCATGATATGCTTTTGGCGGCGGCCGATTTTGTTTCCGCATTCCAGAAGAGGCAGGGGCTGTATATTTCCTGCATAGAGGAGATCGCGTATAAAAGAGGCTTTATCGACCGGGAACAGCTGGAAAAACTGGCGCAGCCGCTGTTGAAGACCGAGTATGGAAGATATTTATTAGAGGTTGCGGAGGGATTGTAATGGGAAAGATAAAGGTTACGGAAAACTGCAATGGGATACAGGGGCTGCGGGTTATAGAGCCGACCGTGTTTGGCGATGCGCGGGGGTATTTCATGGAAACATATAATTATAATGATTTTGCCGAAGCGGGCATTGACTGTCAGTTTGTGCAGGATAACCAGTCGGCGTCAAAAAAAGGCGTTTTGCGGGGACTCCATTTTCAGATCAATTATCCGCAGGATAAACTGGTGCGCGTGATAAACGGAGAAGTATATGATGTTGCGGTAGATTTGCGGAGAGGCTCTGAGACGTTTGGAAAGTGGTTTGGGACGATCCTGTCTTCGGAAAATAAAAAGCAGTTATTTATCCCCCGCGGTTTTGCGCATGGTTTTCTTGTCCGCTCGGAATATGCGGAATTTTGCTATAAAGTGACAGATTTTTATCATCCGAATGATGAGGGCGGATTGCTGTGGAAAGATCCTGCGATCGGTGTGGAGTGGCCGCTTCCGGACGGGATGACAGAGGCGGAATTGATCCTGTCTGAGAAAGACCGGGCGTGGGGCGTGCTGGGAGATTTATAAATAATCTGTTAATTAATGGAATTTTATGCCGATATATGATATGATAGAAAATGTCAAAGGCATTTCGGCTCAGATGAAAGGTGATGATGGTTATGAGTTACAATTATTTTAATTCATTTTCCGGTCTTTTTGGGAATTCGGGAAGTACGAATTGGTATTCAGACTGGTCCAGCATCCGGAACGGCAGCTATAAGAAGCTTATGAAGTCTTATTATAGCAATGTGGTGGACAGCTCAGGCAGTTCTACGACAGCGTCCGCAAGACGGGCAAGCTCGGGTAACATTCTCGATAAGATTCTGGAAGAAAAGAAATACCCGAAGGTTTCCGAGCAGGTGCAGGAGGCAAATTCCAACCTGACGTCAGGCATTTCCAGCCTGAAAAGTTCTGTTTCGACGCTGCAGAGTGAAAAGACTTATACGGACTCGGAAGATGGGAAGACGACGGCGGCGGATAAGGTCGTCTCTGCAATGAAAGATTATGTGTCCAAGTATAATGACGTCGTCAGTTCGGCGAAAAAATCTACGCTGACAAGACAGACGTCGCATGTGGCGGCTATGATGAAAGCGTCAGAAACGAACGCGGGCAAGCTTTCGGATATCGGCGTGACGATCAACCGGGACGGGACGCTGCAGTTAAATGAGAGCAAGCTCAAGGCGGCGGATCTCTCGAAGGTGCAGGAGCTGTTCTCGTCGGATAACGTTATGAGCTATGGCTCTACGGTGAAATCGCGTCTTGGTTTTGCAGGCGCTTCTTCCAATACGGTGCAGAGCGCGCAGAAGGACGATGAGACCAAAGAGGACGAGGTGGAATACACCGGCGCGTCCGGCCTTAAAACCGATATCGAAAAGCTGACGTCCGAATCATTATTTGAAAAAATAAAGGATGAGGACGGATCGGAGAAATACGATATTGACAAAATCCTTGAGGCTGCAAAAAGCTTTGCGGGAAATTATAACCGTATGCTTGACGATGCAAAATCCAGCTTTAACTCCGGCGTGATGTCGAACCTGACGCAGATCAGGGGTAAGACGGCGCAGTATAAGAATACCTTGGAGCAATTCGGGTTCAGCATAGACGGGTCGGGCAAGCTGAAGCTTGACGAGGATACGTTTAAGAAAGCCGATATGTCCGAAGTGCAGAAGTTTTTTAAGAACTACGGTTCTTCAATCGCCACGAATGTTTCGCTTGTAAATTATTACATGACGACGCAGGCGAATGCTTCTAATAGTTATACGCCGAACGGCTCATATTATGTGCCGGGAAATTCCGCTTTTGACGCCGCTATATAGGCTCGGGAAGAAATACCGGAAGGAAAAAGAAACAGTGTGCAAAAACAAAGGGCTGCCGCAAATATTTGCGGCAGTCCCTGTATTTTTGGTGCGCCCGGCGGCGCACGTTTCTAACGGGTGAAAGTCCCGAATCCGCCCGGTAGTGGGAAGGATACAGCCGAAGGCAAGGGTGTCCACCGCGAGGTGGAATCTGAAGGAAGCCGGATGTGGGGAAAAGACTAACCCATGGGCAAACCTCTGGCCTGACGAACAGAAACCGCATATGAGGCCATGCATGAGGGTAAGATTGCCAAACAAGCCGAAGCCCGATAACTACACGGAATCATGCATGGTAAATGCGGCAGGTGGATGGAGGGAAAGAAACGTGTGGTACCCGGGGAGGTCTGTGCGGCATGTCCTGAAAGGGATAACC